>NZ_OZ007017.1:954562-1272749 GCF_963931465.1 Erysipelatoclostridium sp. An173
ATAATTTCAATAAGCTAATAAAAACACTTAAAGAAAAAGAACCGCAAAAAGAAACTACTTTTGTAGCTGATTTTAATTTTGGAAATATTGGCTCTATTTCTTTAAATCAGTTTACAGATGAATATCTTTCAACATATGGTACACCAGAAATTAGTACTATCAATATATACTTTTTTGGAGTTGAACAAGAGGTTATGAAAGAAGTTACTGGACAGATACAGCCAGTTATACTAAATAAAAAAGTCCAATCAACAGGTGTTAGGAAAAATCAAAATATTCAAATTTTTAAAAATGGTAAAATTCCAATAACTATGGTTAATACATATACAATTAAAGAGGCAGAAATGACTTGGGAAAAAGAAGAAATAGAATTTATGGCAACAGCTGATGGAATCTATGAACTTGATAGTTTTAATATTTCAAATAATTATGAAAATTTACTTTCAGACATTGAAGGTGATGAAAGATTAAATTTAATGATGGTAGCACCATATGATTATTATTTATCACGATATGATGAAATGCAGCATATAAGTAATAATAACAGTACTATTAACTTTAAAATTAAAACAGATGATCATGCAGGTTTAAAAGAAGAAATAATTAATGATAAATTCGTTAATAACTATTTAAAAACAATAGAAAATAATGAACAAGACGAATATGGTCTTTTAAACAATGCCTATACTAAAATAATTACTTATTTATCTTTTACTGTTTGTATCATTAATCTAGCAATCATTATTGTTTTCAATGCTTATGAAAGACAAAATGATTATGCTATTTTACAATCATTAGGTATCAAAAATCATGATTTAAAGAAGATGATATTTTTTGAAAATCTATGCTTAGTAATAATTGCTTTAGTTATATCGATACCAATGATAATATTTATTGAAGGAATACTATTCTATTATCAATATACATATTTAAATATTTTTAAACCTTCATATTATACAATGTTATTTATGGCAGTTTTAGTAGTAATAATTGCATTATTAGCAACATTACTTTTATATCAAATGATTAAAAAGAAAAGTATAATAGAAAAAATCAAGGGTAATGATATTTAGGTATTTTATCAGTTGAGAAATCTAAATTTAATTAGGTTTCTCTTTTGTTTTGATATGAAAATTTTTAAAAATTAAGAAAAGATGATATCAATACTATATATTTTTTTGTATACTAATTAAAGAAAAAAGAGGTGGTAATATGTGGCTTTTATATGCGGCTGGTTCAGCATTTTTTGCTGGAATTACTTCAATTTTAGCCAAGTGCGGCATTAAAAAGACAGATTCAACCGTTGCCACAGCTATAAGAACGATTGTAGTATTATTATTTTCATGGTTGATTGTATTTTTAATTGGTTCTCAAAACCAGATAACATCAATTGATGGGCCAACTTTATTATTTTTAGTTTTATCAGGACTGGCAACCGGAGCGTCGTGGTTATGTTATTTTCATGCCTTACAAATAGGAGATATTAATAAAGTTGTACCAATTGATAAATCAAGTACTGTCTTGACAATTATTTTGGCTCTGATTTTTTTACACGAGGGTATTAATATCTATAAAGTAATTGCAATTATAATAATTACGGCTGGTATTTTGTTAATGATTGAAAAGAAAGATTTAGTAAAGACAAATTCCAAAAATAATCAAAGCTGGTTATTATTTGCAATTGGTTCGGCTTTTTTTGCGAGTATGACTGCTATTTTAGGAAAAATAGGTATTACAAATGTAGAGTCTAATCTTGGAACGGCAATAAGAACTAGTGTAGTTCTTGTTATGGCCTGGCTGATGGTTTTTGTAACTGGCAAACAAAAAGAAATTCATACTATTTCAAAAAAAGAATTGATATTTATATGTCTATCTGGACTAGCAACAGGAGCTTCATGGCTATGTTATTATCGTGCTTTGCAACTAGGACCAGCTAGTGTTGTAGCACCGATAGATAAATTAAGTGTTTTAGTAACTGTTTTATTTTCTTATATTGTATTTAAAGAAAGGTTAAGTAAAAAACAAATTGTTGGTTTATTGCTTTTGATGCTTGGTACTATAGCAATGGCCTTATTATAATATATTAAAAAACAATCCAAATAGTGAAATAATGCTGTTATTTAGATGTTTAAATAGCATATTATTTCATAACGGGATTGTTTTTTTATTAATCATGCTTATAAGGCATGATTTAGTCTTTAAGATAAGCATTTGCTTAAAGCAAGTTAGCGCTATAAAATATAGTAGGTAGGATTTATTATCGAGGTGAAAAATGGAAATTAGTTATCGTTTATTTCAATGGGATGATATTGATGAAATAGTATCAATTATTTGTGATACATGGCAATTAGATAAGATGTGTAAAGATTATAAACAAGGAATTATATTTTCAAAGCAATATTTATATCATGTTTTAAAGGATGCTAGTGATATATATGTAGCTATTGATCATGATAAAGTTATTGGACTATTAGTATTGTCACTTTATTTAAAAAATAAAATTACAATACCTAAAAAGTATCAACATTATTTGTTGAAAATTGATGAAAATGAAACAAAGGTTAAAGATTATCAAAAAATGATTATTGATTATAAGCAAAATTGTTTATTTTTATACAAAAACAGTGCTATTAAATTTGCTAATGAAATAGTTTTATTTGCAGTTGATCGACGTTATCAAAGAAAGGGAATAGGCACTGAATTATTTAAACTTGCTGGTAGTATTTTTGAAAAAGAAGCACATAGTAGTTATTATTTATATACAGATACTAGTTGTAATTATCGCTACTATGATCATTTAGGAATGAAAAAAATGGGTTCATTGAAACCAAGAAAACAAGATGATTTTGAAATATATTTATATGGTAAAAATTAAATTTTGAATTAAATATACTATTATAAGTGGAGGGAATTATGGAATATAGAAAATTACCGCATGGAAATGAAGAAATAAGTGTATTGGGTTTTGGAACAAGTGCAATTGGTGAAGCTAGTGAAGAAGAAATTATTGCTACTGTTCAAATGGCAATTGAAAATGGCATTAATTATTTTGATTTAGCCTCTGGTCATGCTAATACTTTTGAAGCATTTGGAAAAGCAATTAAAGGCAAACGAGATCAAGTTTATTTACAAATTCATTTTGGTGCTAATTATGAAACAGGAGCATATGGCTGGACTACTAATCTAAATAAAATTAAAGAGTCTATTAAGTGGCAATTAGAAAAGTTACAAACAGATTATATTGATTTTGGATTTATTCATTGTCTAGATGAACTAGCTGATTTAAAGGCAGTAAAAGAAGCTGGGGTTATTGATTACTTACTTGATTTAAAAGAAAAAGGAGTTATTCGTCATATCGGTTTATCATCACATACACCTGCTCTAGTTAATCAAGTATTAGATATGAATATCCTTGATATGGTAATGTTTAGTATTAATCCTGCTTATGATAATAATCATGGTAGTTATGCGATTGGTAAAAATGATGAACGAATGGCGCTTTATCAACGTTGTGAAAAAGAAGGAGTTGCTATTTCAGTAATGAAAGCCTTTAGTGCTGGTCAATTGCTGGATAAAGATAAATCACCATTTAAGCACGCTTTAACACATAGTCAATGTATTCAATATGCTTTAGATAAACCAGCAGTTGTAACAGTATTGCCTGGAATTAGAAATCGTGAAGATTTAAAAGATATTTTAAAATATAATCAGGCTACTGATGAAGAAAAGGATTATTCAATAATTGCTCAGTTCGATGAAATTGAACATATGGGAAAATGTGTTTATTGCAAACATTGTCATCCTTGTCCTTGTGGCTTAGACATTGCTTTAATAAATAAATATTATGATTTATCACTATTAGGTGATACATTAGCAAAAGACCACTATAATCACTTAGAAAAAACAGCAAGTGACTGTATTCAATGTGGTCATTGCAATCACCGTTGTCCTTTTAAAGTTGATCAAATGAAAAGAATGAAAGAAATAAGTCAATACTTTGGTAAATAAGAGATGATAGTGAAATCATCTCTTATTTTTAAAAATTAAGCTGATAATATTTTTCATAAATTTTTATAATTCTGCCAATAAATAATGCAGTTAAAATAGTACCAATTCCAATACCATAAAGTGTAGTATTATTAATTATACATAATAAAACCGTTATTAACACTAAAGAAATATCAAATGTATTTTTTACTGTTGAAAACGGAATTGAAAAAACATCTGATATAGTCTTAACTATTCCATCAGTAGGTGTTAAAACAACATCAGTCTTTACACATAAATAGACTCCCATAGCTGTAATAAACATTGTTAAAACAAAACATATAAAAATAATAATGATATTAAAATTTAACTCGGGAATAATATAATCATATAAATCAATTAGCCATCCAAATGCAAATGATAATGGTATTTCTAAAGTATAAGCTAGAGTAATTCTTTTTGATAAAATACATTGTATTAAAACAAATAATAAATAACAAATGATTGATGCTGTTCCTAATGAAATATAATATATTTCTGAAATAGCATACATGACCGAACTAAAAGCAGCAACACCTAGTCCATAACGAATATTTAACACAACTGCAAAAGCAATTAGATTTAAGCCAATAATATAATAAATTCCTCGTTTCATAACTCCCTCCTAATTTGTCTATTATTGTACATCAAATATTTTCAAAAATATAATTCCTAATTTTCATCATATCAAAACAAAAAGTTATCAAAGGTATTAATAGTTTAATAAGTTTTACTTATCTATTTGATTAGAAGGTTATATTGAAGATAATTATATTTCTAATTAAAATATAGTTAAAGAAAGGAAGGAAAATAAAATGAACGATTTTCAATTTCAAAACACAACAAAAGTTTATTTTGGAAAAAACCAATTACAACACTTACATGAAGAAGTTTTAAAATATGGAGATAAAGTATTAGTAGCTCACGGAGGAAATTTTATTAAAAATTCTCCTTTATATAGTAAAGTTATTGAAGAATTAGAATTAAATAATATTAAAGTTTATGAATTAGGAGCAGTTGAACCTAATCCTCGCCATACGACAGTTAATAAAGGAGTTGCTTTATGTAAAAAACATGGGATTCAAACTGTTTTGGCTATTGGCGGTGGTTCTACGATTGATTGTTGTAAAGCGATTGCAGCAACATCTTTATCTGATACTGATAATATTTGGGATTTAGTTGAAGGAAAAGTTAGCTGGCATGATGCTTTGGCAGTTATTGCAATGCCGACAATTGCCTCAACTGGTAGCGAAATGGATAAATCATGCGTTATCGCTAACGTTGATAAAGGGGTTAAAAGTGGTATTAATGGTGAAACAATCAGACCTAAAGCAGCTTTTCTAGATCCAACAAATACATTTACAGTTCCAGCTAGACAAACTGCATGTGGTGGTTTTGATATTATGGCTCATTTATTTGATATGAATTATTTTGTAAATGCTCCAAAGTATCCATTACAATTTAATGTAGTTGAAACATTATTAAAAACAGTTAAGACTCAATTACCGATTGCAATTAAAGAACCTGAAAATTACGAAGCTCGATCAACAATGTTATGGGCAGCAAGCTGGGCTTTAAATAGTTTTTGTACTTCAGGATTTAAAACTCAGCCATCATTACATGCATTAGAACAATTTTCTTCATCATATGATTTAACTCATGGATTAGGATTAGCGATTATTATGCCAAAATGGATGAAATATTTATTGGATCGAGATGATAGTGTGGCTGATGATTTTGCTCGTTTTGGAGTAAATGTTATGAATGTAGATGATGGTAATGATAAAAAGGCAGTAGCTTATAAAACTATTGAAGCTTTACAAACTTTTATTAAAAATGAACTTGGATTACCAGTATATCTATCTGAAATAGGTATTGATGATAGTAAATTTGATGAAATGAAAGTAAAAGCCTGCTATGGTAAAGATTCATTACCACTAGCATATCGACCATTAACCCAAGAAGATTGTTTAAATATTTATAAAATGTGTCTGTAAATAATAAAAGAGAAATTATCATTTGATAGTTTCTTTTTTATTAGTTTTACTTATTATTGAGAAAAATTTTAATATATATAGGAGATAGTTATGAGTAGAAAATGTTTAATTATTTCTTCTAGTCCTAGAAGAAAAGGTAATAGTGAAATATTGTGTCAGCAATTTGCAAAAGGAGCAATGGAGGCTGGTGTAGAAGTTGAAAAGATAAATTTAAATGATTATAATATTTTACCATGTCTTGCCTGTGAATATTGTCGTCATCATGATAATCAATGCATAAGAAAAGATGATAGTAATCAAGTAATGCAAAAGATGATTGATGCTGATATCTGGTTATTAGCATCGCCAGTATATTTTTATAGTATTTCTTCACAAATGAAGTTATTGATTGATCGAATGTTTGCTCGTGAATATGAAATTAGAAATGCTAAAAACGAAAAGATGTTTATTATTTAATTACAAGTGGTTCACCAGATTATGATCAAATGACAGGAACTATTGAATCATTACGAGGATTTATCAAAGTACTAAGAACGGTTGATGAAAAAGGAATTATTTATGGAACAGGTGCTTTCTTGTTAGGTGATGCTAAAAAGCATGTTGCATTTAATCAGGCCTATGAAATGGGAAAAGCTGTTTAAAGTTTAAAAAGATTATTTGAGTAAATTACAAATAAATCTAAATATCAATGACCTCTTGACTAGAATGTTAAATACATTCTAGTTTATATTTTACTTGAACTTTTAATTATTAAAATTTTTTTGTACAATATAAATATAACTTTTATCTAATGTAAGGGGGATAATAATGTTTAAACAAATGCAGTATTTTATCGCTGTTGTTGATACTCAAAGTTTTACTAGAGCAGCAGAATTATATTATATTTCACAATCAGCAATATCCCAGCAAATTAAGGCTTTAGAAGAAGAATTAGGAGCTAAATTATTGATTAGAAAAAGAAAATCTTTTTCATTAACACCTGCTGGTGAATATTTTTATCAGCATTGTCAGGAAATATTACAAGATGTTGATGAGCTATGTAAAAAAACCAGGGAATTAGAAGAAGATGAAAATATTTTAAAAGTAGGGTATTTAAGAGGATATGAAGGTAAAGAGTTTAAAGATGCTGTATTGGATTTTGCTTCATTATATCCAGACGTTACAATTAATATTATTAAAGGAAATCATGAGGAGTTGTATAAGCATTTGATGGATGAAACGGTTGATTTGGCGATAAGTGATCAACGTCGTTCTTTTCATGATGATTTTATTAATTATCATTTATTGCATATGGATTGTTGTGTGGAGGTATCACTTAATAATCCTTTGAGTAAGGAAGATATTTTAGATGTAAAAGATTTAAGAAAAGAAAATTGTATTTTAGTAGCGACTCCAGAACAACAAGCAATTGAACAAGAATTTTATGAAAATATAATTGGATTAAAATGCAAGTATTTATTTGCAAATGATATTGATGAAGGTAGATTAATGGTAATGATGAATCGGGGTATTATGCCAATTGAACATGTAAAAATGCCTAAGAATGAAAAAGAAGGAATTAAAACTATTCCTTTATATCGGAATCAAAAATTGATTCAAAGAAATTATTGCGCTTTTTGGAAGAAAGAAAAATCTACTTATTATATTGAAGAATTTGCAGATATGATGCGAAAAAAATTTAAGATTAGTCATCAAGAATAATCATTGATTATAGAGATATAGTTTATATTGTAGATACAACGAATAATTTCGTTGTATTTTTTTAACAAAACTGTATATATTGTATATTGACAGTATTAACGTTATTAGTTATACTGTATATTTAAGATATATACAGTATATTATGTTACGAGGTGAATATTCATGGAAATTATTTTAAGTAATGCTAGTTCTAAACCTATTTATGAACAAATTGCTTTACAGATTAAAGAGCATATCATGAAAGGAGAACTAAAGGCCAATGATCCTCTACCTTCAATGCGCAAGTTGGCTAAGGATCTACACGTTAGTATTATAACAACTCAACGAGCTTATGAAGAGTTGTCCAAAGATGGTTTTATAGATATTGTACCAGCTAAAGGGGCATTTGTTTCGATACAAAATAAAGATTTTATTATCGAAGAAAATCGACGGCGAATTGAAAAGTTGCTTAGTGATGCTTGTGAACTAGCAAAACAAAATGGAATTACTGTTGAAGAATTATTGCAAACACTGCAATTGATATTTAAGGAGATGTAGTTATGGAATACGCTATTGAGGTGGAAAATATATCTAAAGAATATCGTGATTTTAAATTAAAAGATATTTCATTAAAAGTTCTTTCAGGAAGTATTATTGGTTTGATTGGTGAAAATGGTGCTGGGAAGTCAACATTTATCAATGCAATTTTAGGAGTAATTGATTCTCATTATGATAAGTTACAATATTTTGAAAAAGATTTTAAAGATAATGAGAAAGAAATTAAGGAACAAATTGCGGTTATTTTTGATATTACTCATTATAATTTAGAGTTTACACCGAAATTTATAGGTTTATTACTAAGTAAGATGTATAAACAGTGGGATATGGATAAATATTATCAATATTTAGATAAGTTTGATTTACCACTAAAAAAGAAATTAAAATCCTTTTCTCGAGGAATGAAAATGAAATTAGAATTTGCGATAGCTTTTAGTCATAACGCTAAAATATTAATTTTAGATGAAGCTACTAGTGGCTTAGATCCAATTGTTCGTGATGATATTTTGGGATTAATTCGTGAATTTACTGAAGATGAAAAACATACAGTTTTAATTTCATCTCATATTACTAGTGATTTAGATAAAATTGCAGATTATATTGCCTATATTCATCAAGGTAAATTGCAGTTTTTAAAATCATATGAGGAAATTAATGAAAATTATGGCATCATTAATGGTGGTGAAAGTTTATTAAAATCATTAAATACAGAAGATATTATTGCCTATATAAAACAACCTTATAGTTACTCAATATTAATAAATAATCGTCAGGATATTTTAAATATTTTTACTGAATCTTGATATTAAAAGACCAACAGTTGAAGAATTAATGTTGTTTTATGTTAAAGGAGTGAAATAATATGTTAGGAATAGTTATTAAAGATTATTATGAAACATTCTGTCTAAAAAAGAATATCATTGGGATGATATTTTCATTATCAGTTATTTTATTAGTAGTACCTTTAATAGATAATTTATATGCTTTTGTTTTAATAGTAGGAATAACTTTACCAATGATGGGAGCCTCTACTCTTCAATCATCAATGGAACAGGATGAAATTTCTAAATTTGATCAAATTTTGTTAACATTTCCAATAACTAGACAAGAAATAGTGAAAGCAAAATTATTATCATCATTATTGTTAACTTTAATTACTAATCTTTTGTTGAGTTTGTTAATTACTATTGTTTATGTTTTTATTTATCAAACAGTTGATTTAAAAACAGGATTGCTAGTTTTGTTTATTGGATTTATTATTGCATTAATAATGAATGCAATTAATGGCGTTGGTTTTTTCTTGCTTGATAATAAAAAAGGAGCTGTTGTTTATGCAGTATTAGTTGCTGTATTTGCCTTTGGATATGTTATGTTTAATTTAAATTTTGATTTAAGTAAATTATTATCATTAGATATTGGAGTAATTTTAATACTAAGTCTAATTGTTGCAATTGTTTTAAATATTATTAGTTATTTTATTTGTGTAAAAATATATAATAGAAAACATTCATAGTACACTTCGGTGTACTTTTTTTATACCTAAAAGGTATGGCAGACAATAAATAATAAGTATTAGACAATTTTGATAATTGCTAGTTAAAATGATAATAAGAAAAAAGATTTTTATTGGAGGTATAAAATGAAAATATTAGTTTTAAAAGGAAGTCCACATAAAAATGGTTCTTCTAACTTGTTAGCTGATGAATTTATTAAAGGTGCTAAAGAAAATAATCATCAAATTGAAGAGTTTGATGTTGCTCATGCAAATATTAAGCCATGTCTTGGCTGTGATCATTGTGGAATGAATGGACCATGTATCCAAAAAGATGATATGGCTAGTTTAAAAGAGAAGATTTTAGATAGTGATATGTTAGTATTTGTTACTCCATTATATTATTTTGGAATGTCAGCTCAATTAAAATTAGTTATTGATCGTTTTTATAGTTTTAATAGTCGTTTAACAAGCAAACCTATTAAAAGTGTTTTAATTGCTGCTGCTTGGAATCAAGCAGATGATACTATGGATGATTTATTGGCACATTATCGTACGATTTGTAATTATTTAGATTTTGATAATCAAGGGGAAATTCTTGGATTAGGTTGTGGAACAGTTTCTATGACTAGAAATACTGTTTATTTAAAACAAGCTTATCAATTAGGTAAAAAGATTTGAGGTGGGAAAATGGACGTTGAAGATAATGCTTTTTTTCCAACTAAGATATTATTTGGAGCTGAAAAATTAAAAACTTTACATCAAGAAAAATTACCGGGTAAACGAGCTTTGGTACTAATTACTAATGGTAATTCGATGAAAAAGTATGGCTATTTAGATCAGTTATGTAATGAGTTGAATTTAGCTCAAGTTGATTTTGTAATCTATAATCAAATTAGTGCTAATCCTACTTCTGATGAAATTGATAATGGAGCAAAATTTGCTATGGAAAAACAAGTAGATTTTATTATTGCTTTAGGTGGTGGTAGTGTTATTGATAGTGCTAAAATGATAGCTATTGTTTTAACTAATGGTGGTTCGATATGGGATTATACATGTACAGATAAAAAGCCTAAAACAGTTATTAATGACCCTATCGCTATTATTGCTATCCCAACGACAGCGGGAACTGGTTCTGAAGTTGATTGTGCTGGAGCATTTACTTATTTACCATTACAAGAAAAAGTAGCATTTAAAGATGAACGATTATTTCCTGCTATTACAGTCATTGATCCAACTTTGACGTATACCTTGCCATCAAAGCTTACTGCTTATCAAGGTTGGGATGCCTTAACCCATAGCATGGAAAATCTAATAAATAAAAATGAAAATAGCGATGCTACAAATATTGCAAAAACAGTAGTTAAATTAGCTGGTAATAATTTAAGTAAAGCAGTTAAAAATGGTGATGATCAAGAAGCTCGAGAAAAAATGGCTATTTCAAGTTATTTATCAGGAATTGTAATTAATTTAAGTGGTACTACATCAATGCATGCTCTAGAATGTGCTATGTCAGCATTACATCCTGATTTAGAACACGGAGCAGGTTTAATAATTCTTTCAATTGCTTATTTTCAGTTTTTTATTGATTTGCATATTTGTGATGAAGTATTTGTTGAAATGGCTAGATTGTTAGGAGCAGTAGATGCTAATAGTCCTGATGATTTTATTAAAGCAATCAAAAATATTCATCAAAAATGTCATGTTGATAATTTAAAAATGTCTGATTATTTGATAAGTGAAGATGAGTTCCCTTTGATTATCGCTAAAGCCCGTCGAGCAATGCCTGGTAACTTTGTAAATGATCGATATTTATTATCAGATGAAGATTGTTTAAAGATTTTAAAACAAGCTTATCGTTAAAAGAGGTGTTATGATGCTAAAAAAAGCAGCTAAAGTATTATTGATTATTTGTGTATTATTGTTAAATGGCTGTCAAACTTCAACTAATCAACAAAATAATGGTGATTCAAATAATGAAGTTCAAGAATCATCTGTTAAAGAAAGTGAGGAGACAAAAACAATGACAACTATTAAATTACAGTTTGATAATAGAGAAATTGTTGTTGAATTAGACGATAATTCTGCTACAAGAGATTTAGTTTCTAGATTACCGCTAGATGTTCAATTTGAAGATTTTAACGGTACTGAAAAAATTTGTTATTTGGATGAAGATTTAGATACTAGTGACGTATCTACAAGCTGTTTACCGGTTCAAGGAACACTAGCCTATTATATTCCATGGGGTAATATTTGTTTCTTTTATCAAGATTTCCAAGAATCAAATAATTTAGCCCCACTAGGTAAAGTTGTTGAAGGATTAGAATATCTTGAAGAACTAGATCAAGGATCAAGTGTTCAAATTAGTGTTGAACAATAAAATATATTTTATTAATCTATTAATAATTGATAACTATTTGTAATTATTAATAGATTTTTTTTAACATCATTAAATTAAAAATCAAAGTAATGCTATAATAAAGATAAGATTATATTATTATAGAAGGAGAAAATGTTATGAGTAGAATTGAACGGAGCAGAAAAATATGAACAGTTATTTAAAACAGAACAAAAATTAGATCCTAATGATCCTGAATTAATGAGTCAATTACAACGGTTCATTTTTGGAGAAGTATTCTATATTGGTAAATTAACAGATAAACAAAGAGAATTGATAACTTGTACAATTTTAACAGTACTGCAAACATTACCACAATTAAAAGCCCATGTAAATGCTGCATTAAATGTTGAAGTTTCCCCATTAGAATTAAAAGAAGCTATTTATCAGTGTGCACCATTTATAGGCTATCCTAAAACTTTAAATGCAATTAGTGTAGTAAATGAAGTATTTAATCAAAGAAATATTACATTACCATTAGAAAATCAATGCGATTTCGCTGATGATCAAAGATATGAACAAGGATTAAAAATTCAAAAAGAATTATATGGTGATGAAATCAAAGAACGTTATCAATATTTACCAGAAGAAATTGCTAATGCGTTACCAAAATTTTTGACGGAATGGTGTTTTGGAGATTGTTATAGTCGAAAAGCTATGGATATTAAAACTAGAGAATTACTTATTTTTTGTGTTTTAACGGCTTTAAATGCTACAGGACAATTATACTCTCATGCTTTAGGAAATTTAAAAGTTGGTAATTCTTTAGATATTTTATATGCAGCTTTGATTCAATGTTTACCATATTTAGGTTTTCCATGTATTTTCAATGCTTTTAATGCTATTAAGGAATTGGCTGAGTAGTTATGTATTTATTTCAAAGAATCGAAGAAGTCATGATTCAATATCATGATGCTAGAGCAGTAATTGCCGAGTTTTTATTAAATGAAAAAAATCATCTATATCGATATACAATGGATGATATTGCTCGTTTTACTTATACTTCTAAATCTACCTTAGTAAGATTTGCGAAAACTTTGGGGTTTAAAGGCTGGAAGGATTTTAATCGGGTCTTAATGGAGGAAATAAAGTATCAGGAAAGTAATAAAAGTACTATTGATGTAAATTTTCCTTTTGTTGAAAGTGATGATTATAAAAAAGTTATTGATAATATGGCCCAGTTACAAATTGAAAGTATTATGGATACAGCTAATTTAATTCAAGAAAAGATGCTGGAATTAGCAGTAATCCGATTATCGAAAGCTAAAAATATTATTCTTTTTGGAATGCGTCCTAATTCTTATTATGCTGAAAGTTTAAGATGGAAGTTTTTAAGCATCGGATTGCATATTCATATTGCTGGTTATGGTGAATTTGGGATGCTAGCAAGGACACTTACTAAAGATGATTGTGCTATTTTAGTATCTTATTCAGGGGATAATGTCAATAAAGATCCGATGGCCCAGGTAGAAATATTAAAAAAACAAAATGTTCCAATGATCGCTATGACTAGTGGTGGTAATAATTACTTGCAACAAAATATAGATTGTATTTTTGAAATATCAGCGCGAGAACGTTTATATAGTAAAATTTCTACTTTTGCAACTGAACAATCATTGTTATTAATATTTAATGTTATTTTTGCTTGTTATTTTAAAAAGCATTATCATCAAAATCTTGTTTATAAAATTGAAAATTCTAAAGTATTAGAGCAGCAAAGAAATGCTACATTAAAACAATTAAAAGAAGAATAGTTGGATCATCAAGTAATTTGATGATCTTTTCTTCTAAAAAAATATTATTGATATCTATAAGTAATATGGATTTTATTTCATTTAATTTCACCAAAATGATCATAAATTTTGTTAAATGATGAAATAAAATTTTGACTTTAAAAAGTTATGGGAATTTCGTTGTTTATCTATTTTTACAATGCTAAAGTGTTCTTGTAAACAAAAAAGGTTGTTACAAAATGCGCGTTTTATAAAGACCTTATTAAAAAATAAGGAGAAAATTATGAGTAAACAATATGAAAGTCTGGCTCAACAAATTGTCAAATTAGTTGGGGGGAAAAGATAATGTAAATCATGTTTATCATTGTCAAACAAGATTACGATTTAAACTAAAAGATGAAAGTATAGCTGATCAAGATGCTTTAAATGCTATGGATGAAGTAGCTCGCTGTTTGATTAGTGGCGGGGTTTTCCAAGTAGTAATTGGAACTCATGTCAAAGATGTTTTTGAAGAAGTAGAAAAAATTGTAGGTCCTTTAGAAGGCAAAGCAGTAGAAACTACAGAAAAAAAGGGGATTGTTTCTACAGTAATTGATTTTGTTTCTGGAACATTTCAACCAATTATTCCAGCTTTATCTGGAGCAGGGATGGTTAAAGCAGTTTTAGCTTTACTAGTAACTTTTGAAATGATTTCTGCAGAATCACAGACATATTATATTTTAAATTTCTTTGCTGATGCAGTATTTTATTTTTTACCAATGATATTAGCGTTTACTGAAGCTCAAAAATTACGTTGTAATCCAATTTTAGCAGCTTCAATAGCCGGGATAATGATGCATCCCAACTGGAATGCCTTAGTAACTGCAGGTGATCCAGTAGAGTTTTTTGGAATTATTCCATTTACGCTTACTACTTATACTTCAACAGTAATTCCAATTATTATTGTAGTATTAGTTCAATCATATGTTGAAAGATTTTTAGAAAAATGGATTCCTCAAGCAGTGAAATTAGTGTTTGTACCAATGTTAACATTTTTAATTATGGGACCACTTGCTTTAGCTGTTTTAGGTCCAATTGGAAGTATTTTAGGTAACTATCTTGCTGATTTCTTTACTTTCTTGAGTACTACTGCAGCTTGGGCACCAGCTGTTTTAATTGGTGGTTTTTTACCAATTATGGTTATGTTTGGATTACACAATGGAGTTGCGCCATTAGGGGTTATGCAAATGGGTGAACTTGGATATGACAGTATTTTTGGACCAGGTTGTGTTTGTTCTAATATTGCTCAAGCAACAGCTTCAGCAGTCGTTGCAATTAGAACTAAAGATAAAAAAACAAGACAGATTGCTACTTCTGGATCAATTACAGCTTATATGGGAATTACAGAACCAACTTTATACGGAGTTAATTTACCAAAAAAATATCCATTAGTTGCAGCAATGATTGGTGGAGCAGCTGGGGGATTATATGCAGGACTTACTCATACTCATCGTTTTGCGACTGGATCTTCTGGTTTACCAGCAGTATTCTTATATATTGGTGATAATACAATGACTTATTTTTATAACATATTAATTGCTTTAATTATTAGTTTTGTAGTTACAGCAGTGGTAACTTACATCTTAAGTTTAAAATTCGAAAAAGAACCGGAAACAAAAACAATTGAAAAAGTACAAGTTAATAAAGGTGAAATTCTTTCACCACTACATGGTAAATTATATCCATTAACTGAAGCTAAAGATGAAGCATTTGCTTCTAAAATGTTAGGTGATGGAGCAATGATTCAACCAGATGATGGAAAAGTATATGCACCATTTGATGGTCAAATTGTTACACTTTTCCCAACAAAACATGCAATTGGGATTTTATCAGATGATGGAATAGAATTATTAATTCATTTTGGTATTGATACTGTTAATTTAGATGGTAAACACTTTATAGCTTTTGTAGAACAAGGGCAAAGAGTAAATCAAGGAGATTTATTAATTGAAGCTGATATTAAAAAGATTGAAGCTGAAGGGTATTTGACACAAGTACCAGTAATTATTACTAATAGTGCAAGTTATCAATCAATTACATTAAGTGATAAAAAAGATGTAAATTATCAAGATGTTATTTTAAAAGTAGAATAAAAAAAGAAAGGATGAGGTATATGTTTTATAAAGAATTAAAAGATTTTCCTGATAATTTTTTATGGGGAGCTAGTACATCGGCATATCAAGTAGAAGGTGCTTATAATGAAGATGGTAAAGGATTGTCAGTTCAGGATGTTCATGAAGCTCCTGAAGGAATCACTGATTTTAAAGTAGCTAGTGATCATTATCATTGCTATAAAGAAGATGTAGCTTTAATGGCTGAATTAGGTTTAAAAGCATATCGTTTTTCAATTGCCTGGAGTCGAATTATTCCTGATGGTGATGGTGAAGTTAATGAAAAAGGAATTGAATTTTATAATAATTTAATTAATGAATTAGTTAAATACCACATTGAACCAGTTGTAACTATTTATCATTTTGATTTACCATTAGAGTTACACAAAAAAGGTGGCTGGGCTAATCGTAATACAATTGATGCTTTTGTAAAATATGCCAAAGTATTATTTGAAAACTATGGCGACCGAGTAAAATACTGGCTAACAATTAATGAACAAAATGTTATGATCAATCATCCAAATGCCATGAATCCTGGTAAAGTTCCAAGTAAAAAAGAACTATATCAAGGATGTCATAATATGTTTGTTGCTAGTGCTAGAGTGACATTATTGTGTCATGAAATAGTTGAAGGTGGAAAAATTGGACCAGCTCCAAATATTACTGCTATCTATCCTGAAAAGTGCAATCCTGCAGATGTAATTGCTGCTGATAATTGGGAAGCAATTCGTTGCTGGTTGTATTTAGATATTGCTGTTCATGGTCGTTATAATAATCTTGTCTGGGCTTATTTGAATGAAAAAGGCTATACTCCAGAAATCTATGATGGCGATATGGAAGTAATAGCTAAAGCAAAACCAGATTATTTAGGAATTAATTATTATGCTACAGCTACTGTTGCAGCTGCTAAAAACGATGGAACTGATTGTCAGCCAAGAAATGGTGATCAACAAATTATGATTGGTGAAGAAGGAGTTTATCGGGCTGCTAAAAATGATTATTTGGAAATAACTGATTTTGGCTGGATGGTTGATTCTATTGGAATGCGAGTAACCCTTAGAAGAATTTATGATCGTTATCATTTACCTTTATTGATTACTGAAAATGGTTTAGGAGCTAAAGATGAATTAGTGGATGGAAAAATTCATGATCAGTATCGTATCGATTATTTACAAAGACATTTCCATCAAACTAAATTAGCTCTAACTGATGGAGTAGAAATTATTGGATATTGTCCATGGTCATTTATTGATTTAGTAAGTACTCATCAAGGTTATGGTAAACGTTATGGTTTTGTTTATGTTGATCGTGATGAAGATGATTTAAAAGAAATGAAACGTTATAAAAAAGATTCATTTTACTGGTATCAACAAGTTATTAAAGAAAATGCCAAATCTATTTAACAGCAAGATTTTTCTTGCTGTTATTTCCTTAGATAATCTAATTTATTGGAAAAAATATTTTTTTTAGATAAAATTAATTTGAGGTGTTATTAATGAGTAATAAAAGTACAAAACATTTTTTAGTTTTATTAGTATGTTGTGGTTTAGCCGCATCATCGATTGGAATTTCGATTAATTCATCAGGTGTATTTTATACACCAGTATCTGAAAGCTTAGGAATTTTACGTGGTTCTTTTTCGATGCATATGACAATATTTTCTTTAGTTACTGCTATCAGTGCTTTCTTTATTCCAAAATTGATGGAAAAATATTCTTATAAACTAATTTTAACAGTGAGTGTCTTAGTTGCGGTAATTGCAACTGCTGCTATGGCTTTTGCTAAAACAATTCCAATGTTTTATTTGCTTGGAGCTATTCGGGGATTAAGTACCAGCTTTTTTTCAATCGTTCCTTTAACTTTAATTATCAATCAATGGTTTGAAAAAAATCATGGGCTTGCAACAAGTATTGTATTTGGTTTTAGCGGTTTGGCTGGATCGTTTTGTTCGCCAGTTCTTTCGCATTTTATTGAAACAATGGGGTGGCAAACAGGGTATTTTATAAAGGCTGGAGTTATTTTATGTCTATGTTTACCAGCAGTTTTGTATCCTTTTCATCTTGATCCACGTTTAGATGGTTATTTACCATATGGTTATAGTGAAAAACAAGTAAGTGAGGTAAAGAAGAGTTACTCTTTTAGTTTTTTGACAGTTGCGTTTGTTAGCTTTTTTATCTTTGGACTTTTAAGCAGTTGTATTACTAGCTTTACTCAACATTTTCCAGGTTATGGCCAATCTTTAGGTTATAGTGCTTCTTTAAGTGCTTTACTGCTTTCAGCCGGAATGGTAGGAAATGTAGTTTCTAAATTGATTATTGGTGTTTTGAGTGATTGGTTTGGTGCTGTAAGGGCAACATTGATTATGATTTTTGCAATTATAATCGGTATTGTTTTATTAATTGCTGGTTCAAATATTTATTTATTAATGATTGGAGCATTTTTATTTGGATCAAGTTATGCTATTGGTGCTGTTAGTTTACCATTACTAACAAAATATTTTTTCAAAGTAGAAAATTATGCTAAAGCTTTCCCAAGTATTTCTTTTGCTTCTAATTTAGGAGCCGCTATTTCTTTATCGATGGTTGGTTATATTTATGACTTTTTTGGTTCATATTTATATGGATTTATAATTGCTTTAATTATGATTGTAATATGTGTTGGGTTACTTTTAGTTACTAATTTTAAACGATAAGCTGTTGTAATTAACAGCTTTTTTAGACTATTTAATGAAAAAGTCAAAATATAGACTTTTTGATTTTTTAGTAAATTGTATTTATATAAAGATTGAACTAAGATAAAAGTTGTAAAAAGGAGATGGTAAAGATGGCAAAAACATTATATCTAATGCGACATGGTCAAACATTATTTAATGTGTTAAAAAAGATTCAGGGCTGGTGTGATTCACCATTGACTGAAGAAGGGATTAGACAAGCCAAAATTGCAAGAAAATGGTTTGAAGATAATAATATCCAATTTGATCATGCTTATAGTTCAACTAGTGAACGTTGTTGTGATACGTTAGAATTAGTTAGTGATATGCCTTATGTTAGATTAAAAGGTTTAAAAGAGCATAATTATGGTACTTTGGAAGCAGAAGGAGAGTTCTTAGCAGAAAACGATCCGGAAAAATGTAAGACATATTATTTACAATTTGGTGGTGAATCTTCAGAAACCGTTAAAGAAAGAATGATTGAAACCCTTACAAATATTATGGAACAAGAAGATCATCACTCAGTCTTAGCGGTTAGTCATGGTGGGGCCTGCTTTAATTTTTTAAGAGGTGTTGAAGATGACTATAGTGAACAATTACAAAAAGGTTTTGGAAATTGCTGTATCTTTATCTATGAATATGAAAATCATCAGTTTAAATTAAAAGATGTAATTAGACATCAATTTTAAGGAGGAAGTGAAAATGAAATATACAACATTAGGAAACAGTGATTTAAAAGTATCAAAAGTTTGTTTGGGATGTATGGGATTTGGAGATGCTCAAAAAGGAATGCATTCATGGACTTTACCAGAAGATAAATCAAGAGAAATTATTAAATATGCATTAGACAATGGTATTAATTTCTTTGATACAGCTATGGCTTATCAAGGAGGAACTAGTGAAGAATTTTTAGGGCGAGCTATTAAAGATTTTGCTAAAAGAGAAGATGTAGTCATTGCAACAAAATTTTCACCTAGAACTCAAAAAGAAATTGATGATGGTATTACCGGACAACAACATGTAAGAAATTGTCTAGAAGCCAGTTTAAAACGTTTAGGTATGGATTATGTAGATTTATATATTTTACATTCTTGGGATTATAATACGCCAATTGAAGATTATTTAGAAGGATTACATGAAGTAATTCAAGAAGGAAAAGTAAGATATATTGGTATTTCTAATTGCTTTGCCTATCAATTAGCTAAAGCCAATGCCTTAGCTAGAGCAAAAGGATATGAAGAATTTATCTCTATTCAAGGACATTATAATTTAATTTTTAGAGAAGAAGAACGAGAAATGGCAAAACTATGTAATGAAGATAATATTGCAATGACACCATATAGTGCCCTAGCTTCAGGTCGTTTAGCTAAACATCCTGGTGAACAATCAAAAAGAATGCAGGAAGATAGCTATGCAAAAGGTAAGTATGATGCTACTGAAAAACAAGACCGTATCATTATCGATCGAGTTGATGAGTTAGCTAAAAAACGTGGTGTGACAATGACTGAGATTTCACTTGCGTGGTTAATGTCTAAAGTAGCGGCACCAGTTGTTGGTGCAACAAAAGTTCATCATATTGATGGAGCTGTAAAAGCAACTGAATTAGAATTAACTGATGAAGAAAAAGCTTATCTAGAAGAACCATATCAACCACATGCTCTAGTTGGAATGATGGCCCAAAAATAAAGGAGTAGTTAAAATGGCTTTAAGTAAAGACTTTTTATGGGGTGGTGCTACTGCGGCTAATCAATTAGAAGGTGGTTATAACCTTGATGGTAAAGGATTAAGTACAGCTGATGTAATATGTGCTGGTAATTTACAAACCAAACGGCAGATAACTTATCATAATGCTGATGGAACTAGAGGTAGTCAGGAAATTATGCCATATCATGATTTACCTGATGGAGCAACTTGCGATTGTTTTGATGATTATTATTATCCAAGTCATGATGGTATTGATTTTTATCATCATTACAAAGAAGATATCAAACTATTAGCTAAAATGGGCTTTAAATGTTTTCGGATGTCAATTAACTGGAGTCGGATTTTTCCAAATGGTGATGACGATAAACCTAATGAAGCTGGTTTGAAATTTTATGATGATATATTTGATGAATTGAAAAAATATCATATCGAACCAATGGTTACAATCTGTCATTATGAAAATCCAGTTAATTTAGCTAATAAATATGGTGGCTGGATCAATGAAAAAGTAATTGATTTTTATTTGAAATATTGTAAAACAATATTTACTCGCTATAAAGGTAAAGTTAAATACTGGATTACATTTAATGAAATTAATATTATGAATGTTGTACCCTTTTATTCTGGTGCATTATTAAAAGCTGACCAACAATCTTGTGCAACAGCGGTTTTTAATCAATTTATTGCTAGTGCTAAAGCAGTAAAATTAGCCCATCAAATTGATCCAAATAACAAGGTTGGGATGATGATTGCTCATGGAGCAATCTATGGTGAAACTTGTAATCCTGATGATCAGGTTTTAGCGATGCTTAAAGAGCGTGATCGTAAATTTTTTAGTGATGTTATGGCACGAGGATATTACCCAGCTTATAAATTAAAAGAATATCAGCGTGAAGGAATAACTATTGATCTAACTGAAGAAAATAAACAAATATTAAAACAAGGGTGTATTGATTTTATTGGTTTTTCTTATTATGATTCAATGACAGTTTCAGCTACTGCTAGTGGTAGTATCAGTAATGTGATTTCTTCAACTGTAAAAAATCCTTATTTACAAATGTCTGCCTGGGGTAAAGAAATTGATAGCCAAGGATTAAGAATTGTTTTAAATGATTTATATGATCGTTATCAAAAGCCGTTATTTATTGTTGAAAATGGCTTAGGAGCACAAGATGAATTGATAAATAATACAGTTGAGGATGATTATCGTATTGATTATTTAAGAAAGCATATTATTGAAATGAAAAAAGCGGTAGAAGAAGATGGTGTTGAATTATTGGGATATTTAGTATGGGGTTGTATTGATTTGGTTTCAGCGGTAACAGGTGAAATGAAAAAAAGATATGGTTTTATATATGTTGATCGTGATAACTATGGTAATGGTTCCTTAAAACGTTTTTGTAAAAAGAGTTTTAAATGGTATCAACAGGTAATTGCATCAAATGGAGAAATTTTATAAGTTTTAAAACAAGAAGTAGATGCTTCTTGTTTTTTGATAAGGGGATGATAACAATGGAACTTAGAGTATTAAAATATTTTTTGATGGTAGCAAGGGAACAAAATATTACTAAAGCAGCTAAACTATTACATGTAACTCAGCCTACTTTATCAAGACAATTAATGCAGCTAGAAGATGAGCTTAATGTTAAATTATTTTATCGAAAACAGCATAATATTGAGTTAACTGATGAAGGAATGTTATTACGGCGACGAGCTCAGGAGATAGTTAGTATTGAAGAAAAAATTAAAGAAGATTTTACAAGTGACACTGAAAATATTACTGGTTTAATTACTATTGGCTGTGGCGAGGCTTTAGGGGTAAAGCGTTTATCTAAGATAGTAAGTGATTTTTCAAAAAGTAATCCACTAGTTAGATTTGAAATCATTACGGCTGATTCAGATACTATTAAAAGCTCTTTAGATAGAGGAACAGTTGATATAGGAATGTTAGTAGAACCGGTTGATATTACTAAATATAACTTTAAAAAGATTATTCAAAAAGAACGTTGGGGAGTTTTAACGAGAAACGATTCTCCTTTAGCTAAAAAAGCTTTTGTTTGTCCTGAAGATTTATTGAATTATCGTTTATTGATGTCTAATCGTGCTATGGTAATAAATGAAATTGAAAATTGGTTTGGGGATTATTATTCGAAATTACAGATAGTGGCTAGATATAATCTAGGATATAATTTAGTCCATTTTATTAAAAATAAATTAGGAATTGCTTTTTGTTTAGAGAGTATTGATGAAATGCGAGATTTAACTTTTATTCCTTTAAAGCCAAAATTAGAAAGTGGATCAGTTATGGTTTGGAAAAAAGATTTATTATTATCTCCGGCAATGAAAGCATTTATCAATTATTTGAAAGATTATTCAATGATGTAAGATAATTTGAAATACCTAAAAGGCATTATAATTGATAGTATATAAGTATTGGAATAAATGATAAATTATTCTTATAATAAAATTGTAAAATTAAATAAAAAGAAATGGGGATGATTTAAATGAAAAAAAGAATTATGATGTTAGTTTTAGGTATTGCCGTTATTATGGTAGCAATCTTTGGAATTTTTACTTACTTAAATAACAATCAAAATGAATCACAAGATACAAATGAAACTGTTAGTAATGAATCAAAAACAGATGATATAAACATAGAAAACATGGGTAATACTTTAATTTTATATTTTTCAATGAGTGGAAATACTGAGACAGTTGCAAATTATATCCATGCAGAAATTGGCGGTGACATCGTCAAACTAGAAACTGTTCAAACATATCCAGAAGATTATGATGAGCTGGTTGATTATGCTCGCGAAGAACAACGAGATAATACTCGTCCAGAACTTGAGACAACTATCGAAAATATTGAACAATATGATACGATCTTTTTAGGATATCCTAACTGGTGGGGCGATATGCCAATGCCAATTTATAGTTTTTTAGATCAATATGATTTATCAAATAAAACAATTGCGCCATTTATAACTCATGGTGGTTCAGGATTATCAGGAACACCTGCAAATATTGCAAATGAAGAACCTGATGCTGTAGTAACTGAAGGTTTAGCAATCAACGGTGATGATGTTGATGACTGTCAAGATGAAGTAAATGAATGGCTTGATGAATTGAATTTTTAATTAGAACGGGGGAATAACAGATGAAAAATTTAGGACCGGTTTTAGCACTATATCCGATGCCAATGGTGGTTATTGGTGCTAATGTAAATGAAAAACCAAGCTGGACGCTAGTTGGACATATTGGTATTGTAAGTCATGATAGTGTTTTAGTTAGTTTGGCTAAACCGCATTATATTAATAAAGGAATTAAGGAAACTGGACGATTACCAATTAATCTAGTTAATCAACAAATTTTAAAAAAAGCTGATTATGTAGGTAGTGTTAGTGGGAATAAAGTAGATAAATCAGAAGTTTTTGATTATTTTGTTAGCGATAATGGTGTACCAGTTATTAATGATTCACCATTAGTAATCGAAGGTAGTGTTGTAGATATTTATGAATATCAAAATTTTGATAATTTTATTTTGAAAATTGAAAATACTTATGTCGATGAAAAGAATTTAAATGAACAGGGGAAAATAGATTATCAAAAAGTAGCACCGGTATTATTTGATTTTCCTAATTATGAATATTTAGAGTTAGGAAAAGTTATAGGAAAATGTTTAGCTTTAGATGATTAAGAGGAGTATCTTCTCTTTTTATTTTTAACAAAAATTTAATATTCTAAGAAATTAAATTTTATATCTTGAGAAATAATGAAAAATGATTTAATCTAATAGTGTGAGGTGATAGAATGGAAAAAAGTGTAATGGATACAATTTGTTCATCATTTGATAATTTTTTTGATTCTGAAAAGAAAATAGCTAAATATATTATCAATCATTATGATAAAGTTGTTGATATGACAGTTGGACAGTTAGCTAAAGCTAGTGGTGCTAGTGAAGCATCGGTATCTCGGTTTTGTAAAAAAATAGGGGTTAAAGGATTTCATCACTTGAAAATATCATTAGCTAAAGAAATGGTGGAATCAGATATTAACGAAGTGAGCGTTTCTAATAACATTTCTTTTGATGACATCAGTCAGTCATTACAAAATATTTTAGCTAATAAAGTTGAAGAATTGAAACAAACTGTTTCATTGATGGATAATGATCAGCTTCCAGTAATATTAAAAGAGATTTTAAATGCTCGAAGTGTTCAATTTGTAGCTGTTGGTAATACGATTCCAGTGGCTATTGATGGAACATTTAAATTTAATCAAATTGGTATTCTGGCTGTTTCTTCAACGATATGGGAAACCCAGGTTGGCCATATTTATAATTTATCTAAAGATGATATTGTAATTGCCATTTCTAATTCGGGTGAATCGCGAGGAGTTATTACAGCGATGGAAGCGGCTAAAGAAGTTGGTGCAAAAACAATTTCGATTACTAATAATGAAAATTCAACAGTAGCTAAGGCAAGTGATTATCACATTACAACTGCTACCCGTGAAAAATTATTTCTTGATGGTTATTGTTTTTCACGAGTTTCAGCAACAACTGTAATTGAAATTTTATATTTATTTTTAACTTCGATGAATAAAGATGCCTATAAAAGCATTGCGCGTCATGAAAATGCTATTGCTGGTGACAAATTTTAATGATTTAAGCAGAACTTTTACAGTTCTGTTTTTATTTTTTTGTATAAGAAATAAATTTTCATATAAAACCTATTGACGAAATAAATATATCGTAGTATATTGTAATCGTGAAAAGAAATTTCATCAAAAAAGGAGGTACGAAAATGATATACACAATCACCATGAATCCAGCTTTAGATTATGTTGTGGATTTACCGGAATTTAAAACAAATCAAGTAAATCGAGTTGTAGAAGAACATATCTTTTATGGTGGTAAAGGAATTAATGTTGCAGTAGTTTTAAAAGAATTAGGATTTGATAGTTGTTGTTTTGGTTTTACAGCCGGTTTTACAGGAAAAGAACTAGAAAGAGGAGTTCAAGAATTAGGGATTAAAAGTGACTTTGTTCATGTTTCTAATGGCTTAACTAGAATCAATGTTAAAATTCATAGTCAACAAGAAACTGAGTTAAATGGTTTAGGACCTGTAGTAAGTAATGAGGATATTGATTGTCTATACGAAAAACTTAAACAGCTAACTAGTGATGATGTTTTAGTGATTTCGGGTAGTGTTCCTTCTTCAATGTCACTTTCTATTTATGATCAGATTTTAAAAAGAATAGATACTAATAAAGTAAAAGTAGTAATTGATGCTACAGGAGATTTATTGAAACGAACACTAAAATATAAGCCGTTTTTGATTAAACCTAATAATCATGAATTGGCAGAATTGTTTAATGTAGAATTAAAAACAATTGACGATATTGAAAAATATGCTCGTAAATTACAAGATATGGGGGCTATAAATGTTTTGATTTCAATGGCCAAAGATGGATCTTTATTAATTGATGAAAATGGTAATAAACATCGCTTAGGTGTTTGTAAAGGAACGGTTAAAAATTCTGTTGGTGCTGGTGATTCGATGGTAGCAGGATTTATTGCTGGATATTTATCAAATTTAAATTATCAAGAAATATTGAAGTTAGCAACAGCTGCTGGAGGAGCAACAGCTTTTAGCAGTGCGCTTGCAACAAAAGAAAAAATTCAAGAATTATTAAAACAATTATAAAAAGGGGAAAATATCATGAAAATTACTGAGTTATTGGATATTAGAAGTATTGATTTGAATGTAGAAGTTAAATCAAAAACTGAAACAATTGATTATTTAGTTGATTTAATGGCTAAGTCTGAAAAGATTAGTGACAAAGAAGAATATAAAAGGGGAGTCTTAGCTCGTGAAGAATTAACAACTACAGGAATTGGTGAAGGAATAGCAATTCCTCATGCTCAAAATAGCGCTGTAAAAAAAGCTGGGTTAGCAGCTATTACAATAAAAGATGGTGTTGATTATAAATCACTTGATGGAAAACCAGTTTATCTTTGTTTTATGATTGCAGCACCAGAAGATGGGGGTAATGTTCATTTACAAGCATTAGCTAAGTTATCAGCTTTATTGACGAATGAAGAATTTAGAAATAATTTAATAAGTGCTAAGAGTCCTAAAGAATTTTTAGCAATTATCGATCAAGAAGAAATGAAAAAAGATCAACAAGAACAACCTGTTGTAACTGAAGGGTATCGAGTGTTAGCAGTCACTGCTTGTCCAACAGGAATTGCACATACTTTTATGGCTGCTGAAAATTTAACTAAGGCGGGACAGGAATTAGGATATCCATTAAAAGCAGAAACTAATGGTGCTGATGGGGCACAAAACGTGTTGACTGAAAAAGAAATTGCCGAATGTGATGGTATTATTATTGCTGCTGATAAAAATGTTGAAATGGCTCGTTTTGATGGCAAACCAGTTCTATCAGTTAGTGTAACTCAAGGAATTCAAAAACCTGAAGAATTAATTGAAAAGATTATCAATCATCAAGTTCCCGTTTATCATCATGACGGTAGCAGTGTTGAAGAAGTTTCTAGCGGGGAAGGAACTGGTCGACAAATCTATAAGCATTTGATGAATGGTGTTAGCCATATGTTACCGTTTGTAATAGGTGGTGGAATTTTAATTGCATTGGCTTTCTTATTTGATGATTATTCAATTGATCCATCTAACTTTGGTAAAAATACACCAATAGCTGCTTATTTAAAAACAATTGGGGAACAGGCTTTTGGTTTAATGCTTCCAGTTTTAGCTGGTTATATTGCTATGTCAATTGCTGATCGTCCTGGTTTAGCTGTTGGTTTTATTGGTGGTATGGTCGCTAAAATGGGTTGTACTTTTACTAATCCAGCAGGTGGCGATGTTAATGCCGGATTTTTAGGAGCATTATTAGCTGGTTTTGTTGGTGGATATTTAGTTATTGGGTTAAAGAAAGTATTTTCTAAATTACCACATGCTTTAGAAGGAATTAAACCAATATTGTTATATCCAGTTATTGGAATTTTATTAGTATCAATTGTTACAACTTTTATTAATCCGTTTGTAGGAGCTATCAATACTGCTTTAAGTGATGCCTTAAATAGTATGGGTGGTACAAGTAAAATTTTATTAGGTATTATTGTTGCGGGAATGCAGTCTACTGATATGGGTGGACCAATTAATAAAGCGTCTTATGTCTTTGCTACTTCTCAATTAGCTGAAGGAAATTATGAAATTATGGCAGCAGTTATGGCTGGAGGAATGATTCCACCACTAGCAATTGCTATTAGTACTACATTCTTTAAAAATAGATGGACTAAAGATGAACAAAATTCTGGTTTAGTTAATTATGTTATGGGATTAGCATTTATTTCTGAAGGGGCTATTCCATTTGCAGCTAAAGATCCATTAAGAGTAATTCCATCTTGCATTGTTGGTTCAGCTGTTGCGGGTGCTTTATCAATGGCTTTTGGTTGTACATTAAGAGCTCCTCATGGTGGTATCTTTGTTTTACCAACAATTGGTAATGCCTTGATGTATGCTGTTGCAATTATTGTTGGAGCTGTTGTTGGTGGTTTAATATTATCAATGTTAAAAAAACCATTGAAAGGAGAATAGAATAGATGAAAGAACGTTGTGCTTTAGCGGCTTTAAAATATATTAAACCTGGTATGGTTGTTGGTTTAGGTGGTGGTAGTACTATCAGTTATTTGGTCAAGTTTATTAAAGAAGAAAATATTGATATTAAAGTAGTTACACCGTCATTTCAAACAGCTAAATGTTGTATAGAAAATGGCCTTAACTTAATACCAGCGTGGTCAATTGATCATATCGATATAGCCTTTGATGGCTGTGATGAAGTGGATTTATCATTAAATGCCTTAAAATCAGGTGGAGCTATTCATACAAAAGAGAAAATAATTGCTTCAATGGCTGATGAGTATGTTTTGTTAGTTGATGAAAGTAAAGTTTTTGAAAAATTACCATTTAATCATCCGATTACTTTAGAAGTAGTTTTAGAAGCAATGAATTATGTAAAAAAAGAAGTGTCTTTATTAGGTGGACAGGTCGATATCCGTAAAAGCAGTGCTAAAGATGGATATACAGTTAGTGATCACGGTAATGTTATTATGGAAGCAAAATTTGATCACGTTGATGATATAAAACAGTTAAATGAAAATTTAAATCAAATTACAGGAATTATTGATACATCATTATTTACAGGTATTGCCTCAATGGCTATATCTGTTGATGATCTTCATGTTCGCGTTATAAAAGGAGGAAATAAATAATGTCAAAATTAAATTGGGGAATATTAGGAACAGGTTGGATTGCTCATGAAATGGGTGAAGCATTAAATAGAGTACATGGTGAGATTTATGCAGTTTGTGATACTACTTTAGAAAAAGCTCAAAAATATGCTCAAGAGTTTAATGTTACTAAAGCTTATGGTAGTGCTGATGAAATGATCAAAGATGAAAATATCGATATCGTTTATATTGCTACACCACATAATCTTCATTATCAGTTTTTGATCCAATCATTAAAAGCTGGAAAACATGTATTTTGTGAAAAAGCAATTACAGTAAATTCTAATCAGTTAGAAGAAGCGGTAGCTATTGCTAAAGAAAAAAATCTTGTTATTTGTGATGGAGTAACTTTATTCCATATGCCGTTATTTAAAAAATTAAAAGAGATTGTTGATAGTGGAGCAATTGGAAGAGTAAAAATGGTTCAGGTAAATTTTGGTAGCTGCAAAGAATATGATGTAAACAATCGTTTCTTTTCAAAAGAATTAGCAGGAGGAGCATTATTAGATATTGGTGTATATGCTACTAGTTTTGCACGGTATTTTATGTCTAGTAAACCAAATACAGTTTTAACAACAGCTAATTATTTTGAAACTGGTGTTGATGAAACTTCTGGTATTATTTTAAGAAACCCTGAAGGTGAAATGGCAGTTATTGCTTTAACGATGCGTGCTAAACAACCAAAACGTGGTGTGGTTGCTGGAGAAAAAGGGTATATTGAAGTAAATAATTATCCTCGTGGTGATAAGGCAACTATTACTTATACTGAAGATGGTCGTGTTGAAGTAATCGAAGCTGGTAATACTGAATTTGCTTTAGATTATGAAGTTCAAGACATGGAAAATTATATCAATAATAATGATGGTAAACAAAATTTAACTCATATTCGTGATGTTATGGCAACATTGACTGAAATTAGAAGTCAATGGGGAATGGTTTATCCTTTTGAATAAATATAAAATTTATAATGTTTGCATAAGATAAAGTGGACATTTGTTATAAGGGAATGAGAAATCATTCCCTTATTAAATAAGGAGAAAAGATGGAAACAAGATATTTAGAATTATTAGCTGAAAAATATCGAAATATTGATGAAGTTACAGCGGAAATAATGAATTTAGGAACTATTTTATCATTACCTAAAGGAACAGAGTTTTTCTTTAGTGATTTACATGGTGAACATTTAGCGTTTATCCACTTGTTAAAGAGTGCTTCTGGAGTAATAAAAAATAAAATTGATTTATTATTTGAAAAACAGTTATCACTAATCCAAAGACAACAATTAGCGCATTTAATATACTATCCTAAAGAACAGCTAGAAAAAATTAATCCTGATGATCAATGGTATGAGCTGACTATTTATTATTTAATAGCTTTAGCAAAATTTTGTTCATCAAAATATACCCGTTCGAAAGTATCTAAAAAACTACCAAAACAATATAGTTGTGTTATTACAGAAATGCTAAGCTGTCATAATGATCAATATATTAATGAATATTACCATGATATAATCTCTAATATTATAATGATTGATAATGCGAAATCTTTTATTATTGCATTATGTCAATTTATTCGAGATATTTGCATTGATAACATTCATATTATTGGTGATATTTTTGATCGTGGTCCTCGACCAGATTTGATTATTGATGAATTAATGCAATATGATCAAGTCGATATTCAATGGGGAAATCACGATATATCATGGATGGGAGCAGCTTGTGGAAACCAGGCTTTAATTGCTAATGTAATTAGAATTGCTTTAAGTTACAACAATTTTGATTTATTGGAAGATGGTTATGGAATCAATTTAAGACCATTAAGTGAATTTGCTAGAGAAGTTTATCAAGATGATGATTGTCTGAAGTTTTATCCGCACGAGCTAGATGATAATCTTTATGATCAGGTTAATGTAAAATTAACGGCTAAGATGCATAAAGCAATTACCATTATCCAATTAAAGCTTGAAGGTCGATTGATTGAAAATCATCCTGAATATCAGATGAATCACCAGATCTGGTTAAAACAAATTGATTTTGACAACAAAATAGTTAATTTTCAAAATCAAATATATCAATTAAGTGATAATTATTTTCCAACAGTTGATAGCAACGAACCATTAAAATTAACCGAAAAAGAAGAACAATTAATGAAAATTTTAACTGCTTCATTTACTCATAGTAAAAGACTTCAACAGCACATTGAATATTTATATCGTTATGGAAATATGTATAAAATTATAAATGGAAACTTGTTGTTTCATGGCTGTATTCCATTAGATAAATCTGGAAAATTACGGAAAGTCAATGTTGATGGAAAAGATTATCAAGGAAAAGAACTGTTAGATAAATTTGAAGAAAAAATAAATCTTGCGTATTATCAAAATAATCAAGATGCAATTGATTTAATGTGGTATTTATGGTGTGGCAAGAATTCACCGTTATTTGGAAAAAGTAAGTTAGCACTATTTGAAAAGTATTTTATTCAAGAAAGTAAGCTTATAAACGAAATAAAGGATTCATATTATAAATGGATTGAACAAGAGCAGACTTGTAAGATGATTTTAAAATGTTTTAATTTAGATAGTAATACAGGTCATATTATTAATGGACATATGCCGGTAAAAACAGTTGCTGGTGAAAAACCAGTTAAGGCTAATGGCAGATTATATGTCATCGATGGTGGCATTTCTAAATCATATCATTCTAAAACAGGTACCGCTGGATATACATTAATTTTTGATTCTCAACATTTGCAGTTGGCTAAACATTTACCATATCATGATTTGGCTAAAGATGGTTTGATGTGTTTAACGCCTGAAGTAGAAATTATGGAAACTAATTCTAGAATTAAAAATCGAGATTGTGATGTGGGAAAGGAATTATCAAGACAATTACAAGATTTAAAGGAGTTACTATTTGCTTATCGAAATGGTATAATAAAAGAAAAATAAATTAGTCATGTTTTAAAACAGATTGCAAGAAAAAAATTTAAGTAATCTGTTTTTATTTATAGATAAAATAAATGTTTCATTGATAGACTATCAAATAAAAAAGGAGCATAATTTTTATGCTCCACATGAGTTATTAAATTCATAGTTTAATGATATTTTATATTAATTCTTGTTGCAATTTATTAATTTAACAACGTATTTTTTGTTGCACTCCATAATTATTCTTTTTTCTGACCTCTAGTTTTCTTAATCTTGTTTGTAAGAGTGCTAGTTTAGTACTTGCTTTCATTTTGTTACCTCCTTAAACAAAAAAAGCGCCTGGTTATCATAATAATAACCGGGCGCACCCGACATCTTCTTCAAACTGAGTAAAACTTTTTTACTACATCACTGCGGTGAATCAGTCCTTTGATGAATAATGGGATAGCTATTTAATTTTGTCGAAATCTCATCTATCTTTTTAGATTTCGTACAATTATAATTATAATAAGTTGGATTTGAAAGTCAATGTTACTACGATAGAATAATGATGTGAAATGATGGTAATTTATTTGCTGGTAAATAAACATATTATTCTTTTGTAAAATGATGATATTATAAATATATCATCATAAACGAAAAAACGGTTGGATAAATCGTTTAATAGATATATTGTAGAAAGTTTATAATGATTTAAATATAGTAAAAATATTAATTATATAATAGAAAAGTGTTTATAAATATATTACAATATTGCTAGAAAAGAGTGATGAAAATGGCAATTAATGTAAAAGAAATTCTTGCTGATGGCTTATTAGAACTACTTGAGCAGCAACGTTTAGAATCAATAAAAATTAAACAATTATTAGATTATACTCATATTTCAAAACAATCTTTTTATAATCATTTTTTAGATAAAAATGATTTAATTGTTTATATTTATTTAAATCGAATTATTCCTAAATTTGATGATCCTACTAAAGAAATGGATTTCTATCATTCAATGGTTGATACATTTAAAAGAATGAAAAAGTATCATAATTTTATGAAACAGGCTTTATTAATGGAAGGACAAAATTGTTTAAAAGATTATATTTTTGATCATTGTAAACAATTTGATTTAGAATTTCATCAAAAATTATACGGTGATAAGCCAATGCCTGATACATTGCGTTTTGCAACTGAATACCATGCAACGGCCTCTAGTTCAATGACTATTTCCTGGATATTATCCGATATGCCGGCTAGTTGTGAAGAAATGGCTAGATTAATTACTGATTTAAGAAGTGTGGGCATGGATAAGTTATTTGCTGATGGTCAAACTAAAGGGAATCCATATAAGTAATAGACGTTTTAATGAAAAAGTCAATTTATAGACTTTTTTTCTTTTTGGTAAATTGTATAAATGATGTTATTAAAGTAAAATATAGGTGTATAGGAAAGGCAGGTATGATTATGAGAAAAATTTATAAAAATGAAAATGGACAAGCGGTAGCTCCAAAAACAATTCATTTTGGTAAGGAAGCTTTTAAAAAGATTACAAATACGCAAATTCGCTGGTTAGGCGGTGCGGGAATTATGATCAATAGTCGTGGTACTAATATTATGATCGATCCAGTATTAGAAGGATTTGATATGCCTTTATTATATGAAAATCCAATCACTCCTGATGAAGTTGCTTCTTTAGATGCATATCTGGTTACTCATATTGATAACGACCATTTTAGTCGACCAACATGTAAAGATGTATTATCAGTATGTAAATCATATCATGCTCCTCATTATGTAGCTGGTGAAATGGTTAAAGAAGGAATACCAGGTATTGGACATGATATAAATGAAACTTTCAATGTTAATGATATTAAAATTACATTAACACCAGCTAGACATAATTGGCAAAATGGTTCATCAAAATATAATTTTAGAGAATGGAAAGAAGAAGATTATTGTGGTTTCTGGATGGAAACTAGCGATGGAATAATCTGGTTACCTGGTGATTCTAAATTATTAGAAGTTCATTTAAATATGCCTGATCCTGATGTAATCTTGTTTGATTTTGCTGATAATGATTGGCATATAACTTTAGATGGAGCAATTAAATTGGCTAATACATACCCTAATGCTGATTTAATTTGTATTCATTGGGGCAGTGTTGATGCACCATCGATGACGCCTTTTAATGGTAATCCTGAAGATTTGCTTGACCGTGTTGTTAATCCTGAACGTATCCAGGTATTAGCACCTGGAGAAATCTATCAAATGGAGAAATAATTATGAAATACGTTAAACTACAAAATACAGGATTAGAAGTATCGAAAATTTGTGTTGGCTGTATGAATTTAGGTGCTAAGGATAAATATCCATGGCATTTAGATAAGCAAGAAGGTATTGAATACATTAAACATGCACTAGATTCAGGAATTAACTTTTTTGATACTGCTAATGTTTATAGTCAAGGAGAGAGTGAAGAAATTTTAGGAGAAGCAATTAAACAATATGGTAATCGTGATGAGTTGGTAATTGCTACTAAAGTTTTTTATCCAGTCGATAATAGTTTAAATGGACGTGGACTTTCAAGAAAGCATATTTTTCAAGCGGTTGAAGATTCTTTAAGAAGATTACAATTAGATTATATTGATTTGTATATCATTCATCGTTTTGATTATAATACGCCACTTGAAGAAACAATGGCAGCCTTAAATGATTTAGTAAGAATGGGTAAAGTAAGATATATCGGTGCAAGTGCAATGTATGCCTGGCAATTTCAAAAGGCTCAATATATTGCAATGAAAAATGGCTGGAGTAAATTTGTATCTATGCAAAATCACTATAATTTATTATACCGGGAAGATGAAAGAGAACTCATACCATTATGCAAAGATATGAATATTCCATTAACACCATATTCACCTTTAGCTGGTGGTCGTTTAACTCGTGATTGGAATGGTGATACATTGCGTGATAAATACGATCAGACAGTTAAAGAAAAATATGATATGAGTAAAACAATTGATTATCCAATTGTTAAACGAGTCGGTGAAATTGCTGAAAGTAAACAAATTTCTAGGGCTCAAGTAGCTATGAGCTGGTTATTACAAAAAGATAATGTTGTTCCAATTGTTGGAGGTACTAAGGTAAAACATTTAGATGAAGCTATTAGTGCTTTAGATGTTACTTTAAGTGATGAAGAAATTGAATATTTAGAGGAATTATATCAGCCACATAATATTGTCGGTGCATTATAATAATATTTTTAAAGGATTTTTATTAAAGTAAAAATCCTTTTTTTAATAGGAAATTGCTAATTAAAATAAGTTGGTTTATAATCAAAAGGAGGTGATTTTATGAATAAAGCATTTGTAAGTGATATTGATGGAACATTATTTTTTCATTATTTAAATCCGCCAATTAAAAAAAGTGATATTGATGCAATCAAAGAATTTCAAAATCAAGATAATTTATTTGGTTTATGTAGTGGTCGACCTTATTGTGGGGTTGTAAATTTGTTTGATAATCAGATTAAACCGGATTTTTATATTATTTCTAGTGGAGCATTGATATTAGATCAAAATAAAAAAATTATTTATGAACAATGCATTAATTATAAGTATATTCAAGAAATCTATAATAACTATTATCATCAGGCAATAGTTATTATTCAAACAGATAATCCTAATAATGTTTATAAATCACAAAAAGAAAATGATCTTGATGAAAATACAATAATTATTAAAAATATTGATGGATTAAAAGAACAAAAAATCTATGGAATTTCTTTGGTTTTTAAAGATGATGAAACAGCTCAAAAACATACTGATTTAATTAATAAAAAATATAGTAAGTTAAAAGGTTTTCAAAATACAAATTCAATTGATATTGTTATGAAAGAATGTTCAAAGGGGAATGCTTTAAAAATAGTAAAACAAAAATATCAAATTTCTAAAATAGCAGGAATTGGTGATTCTTATAATGATCTTACAATGCTTGAAAAAGCTGATATTTCATTTACATTTAAAAATTCACCTGTAAAATTAAAAGAACAAGTTGATTATCAAGTAGATAGTGTTAGTGAAGCAATCGAGATATTTTTAAAATAGATTTTAGATATTAAAGCAGTCATTCAATGACTGCTTTAAAAATATAGTAATGTTATTTTTCATGAACTTTTTTACCTGAAATATGTTCAATTTCAATAGCCACTAATTGAACTCTATCAATACTTTTTTGGATTTCTTGTTCAACTTCTTTAGTAGTAGGATAATATTTCATTGCTAAAATTCTAACTTTTTCTTCGGTGATTTTACGGTCTTCTACTAATATAGCTCGGCCATAAACTACACAACTTGATACATGGTAGGCCCAATCACCCTCATCAAGATAACCATCATCCCAAGTTGTAAAGCAGACTTTATTACTAGCTTTAATAGAATCAATTTTGTGACCACTTTTAGCACTATGAAAATAAATTTTATTTTCATTTTCATCGTAATAAAAATTAATAGGGATCGTAAATGGATAACCATTATCACCATTTACTGAAAAAGCAGCTCTTTTGTTATTTTTTAATAATATTTTTGCTTCTTCTACCGATATTTCACTTTTTGTTCTTCTTATTTTTCTAAACATAACTAATCCTTTCTATCATTTTATATTTTATTTGATGAATAAATTTATGGTTTAAAAATCATCTCAAATTCTTCACACACTACTTCCATATTATCACTAAACTTTAAATTTATTTCTTTTAAACAATTAGAAAAGAAGTCTTCATGGATTTTTTGCCAATACTCCAAGGATTTATCACCTTCACCTTCTTTATAGGCGTGTTCTTTGGTAATTTTATTAAAAGGAGTCACATAAACTTTTTTAGTCTGGATAATGCATACCGCTTCATTTTTGGAATTCAAAATAATATTGTATGAATCTTTTTTGGGTAAGGGTTCATTTTCTAATTCATATAAAAGATATAAAGAAGAGGTTGCAGTTTTTTTACCGTTAATGACCAGCTTAGCAAGTAAATCAGCATCTCCACCAAAACTCCATGAGTCATATTCATTACTATTAATATTGTTTGTCGAGATAAATTTTTTCCAAAGTTCTTGTTCGTACATACCGTAACTCCTTTATAAATTAATATCAATCTGGTAGTTATCGTCAATTAAAATATAATTATAATTATATTTTTGACACATTTTAAGATAACGATTATTATCTTGAAGAACTGATTCAATGGTACAGTAACTATCATCAAGACGTTTTTCGATTACATTAGCATATTTTTTAATATCGAAAAAATGATTTTTAATATAATTTTCACTCATTATAAGGCAATAATAGTGAATTTCATTCAAATATTTTTCTGAAAAACTTTTATTCCAATTAGGTGGAATATAACAGCCTTCAATAATAAGATTCTGCTTATTTTCGATAGCTGTTTTTATCATCTTACAAACAATAGGCCATAAATAGTTTTGTAACTTATCATCATCTTCAGGGGTTAAAGTTGTATTTTTACTACGAATTAATCCCATTTTTAAAAGATCGATTGAAAAATAAGGAAATTTATATTTTTCAAGAAGTTTTTGTGCTAATAAAGTTTTACCAGTATGCGAAGCACCGGTAATTAAAATAATCATTATATCACCCACATCAATTCTTGTTTATTATATTCAATTATAGCAATATGCTTTAGATACTTCAATTAATTGATGATATTGTTGTAAAAAGATATGATACAATAATAGAAAATGACAAGGCGAGGTGACATATATAATGGAATTAAGAGTTTTAAAATATTTTATAGTTGTAGCTAATGAGTTAAACATTACAAGGGCGGCAAATATTTTACATATAACACAACCAACTTTAAGTAGACAAATCCATGATTTGGAAGATGAGTTAGGAGTAAAGCTGTTTGTTAGGAAAAATGGCGCAATTATACTAACTGAAGAAGGAATCTATTTAAAAAACAAAGCAATAGAAATAGTTGATCTAGCTAATCTAACTAAAATTAATATTTCTTCTAAGAAAAAAGAATTAGAAGGGGTTTTATCGATTGGAATTGCTGAATGTCAAGGAACTAGCGAGCTTTTGCCGCGGTATATTAAAATATTTAACGAAAGATATCCTAAAGTAAAAATAAATATTTATTCTAATATTGCTGATGATGTCAAAGAGAATATCGATAAAGGATTATTAGATGCAGCGATTGTTTTAGAGCCGGCAGATATTGGGAAATATGAAAGCTATCGATTACCGATTGTTGAAAAATGGGGATTAATTATGGCTAAAAATGATCCGTTAGCTAATGAACAATACGTAACAAAAGAACATCTATATAATAGTTCAATACTTTATCCCCAACGATTAGAAATCCAAATATTATTTGAAAACTGGATTGAAAAAGATATTGATAAAATTCATATTCAAGGATATTTTAATACTACTAGCAGTGTAAGTTTAATGATTGAAAATGGTTTAGGACGAGCGTTTTCTATAAGTGGTGCTGTTTCTAGTCAACATTCTAATTTGTGTTTTCGACCAGTTTATCCATATTTAAATACCTATTCTACTTTAATTTGGAAAAAGGGTGGAATGATGTCAAATGCACTAGTTGAATTTATTAATATTGTTCAACATTATAATTAAGTTATTTGATATCTTTTTTGGCTACCAAAATGCTTTTTAAGCATTTTAGTGAAGTATAAAATAGGCATTAGACATTTTGAGGGTATTGGATAAAATAATAAGTGAAGATAGATATGTAAGGGGAAGAATATGAAGAAAATAATTATTAAAAGGATCGATTTTATCAGCTTCACTTTTAGTAGCTTCAGGACCGGCGATTAATGCAAATATTCCACAAATTGCAGCAGCGTTTCCAGATATACCATTAGCTACTATTGAACTTTTATCAACAATACCCTCACTATTTTTGATGTTATCAGTATTAATGAGTTCATTTATTGCAAATAAATTAAGAATTAAACGAACTATAATGATTGGATTAGGATTAGTAATGGTGTGTGGATTTATACCAGCGCTAATTAATAACTTTTATTTAATTGTTGTTTCTAGAGCTTTGTTAGGTTTTGGAATTGGATTGTTTAATTCATTGTTGGTAATATTAGCTAATTATTTTTATGAAGGTCATGAAAGAACAGCTTTTTATGGTTTACAAGCTTCATGTGAAGGAATTGGTGGAATGATTATTACGTTTATTGCAGGTCAGTTGATCAATATCAATTGGCAAGCACCATTTTATTCTTATTTACTGGTAGTACCGGTTTTTTTCTTGTTTTTATTTTTTGTTCCTAAGATTGAAAACACGACAATTAATAAAAAAGAATCTCATAGAGAAAAACAACAATTAAAGAATTATTTTCCATTAGTAAAATATGTCATTTTAGTTTTTATTGTTGCAATTTTTTATATGACTATGGGAATTAAAACAACACCGATAATTATAGAAGGTGGTTATGGTGATGCTAGCGATAGTAGTTTAGTATTGCTCTTAGTTGGCTTTGGTTCAATGATATCTGGTTTTATCTTTGGTAAAGTCTATAAAGTATTAAAGAAAAATACTTTAATTATTGCTATATTATTGATTGCATTTTCGTTGTTTTTAATTGGTGTTGCTAATAATGTCTTGATTAGTTATGCTGGCGGTTTTCTAATTGGTTTTGGCTTTAGATTGTTTTTGCCATATTTAGTTAATAGTGTAAATCGCTTAGATATTCCTAATAAAGGTTTAGCTACTTCTTTGATACTTGTTGGATATAATTTAGGTGTTGCTATAACACCTTATGTTAGTCTTTTATTACAACAATTACCATTCTTGGATAATTTAGTTTATCTTTTATATTTTGAAGCTTTTGTAACTGTAGTAAATGGTAATTGTAATTATTTTTAGGAACATGTTAATAAAAAATAATTAATAGTGGAGGTATGTAAAATGATAAGAAGAAAAGAAGAACAACAAATAGTTAATATTGAAAAACCACAAAATGGTGAAGGTATTTTAACGCTAAAGAAAATCTTAAATGGACCAGAAGAGTTAGATCGAAAAGGACGGGCTTTTAATCATTGCTTTTTAAATCCAGGTAGTGGTTTAGGTTATCATCAGCATATTGGAACTACTGAAACTATGTATATTTTAAAAGGAACAGCCAAATATGTAGATGAAGATGGTAACGAAACAATTTTAAATCCTGGTGATGTTACTTTTACAGATGATGGTCAAGGTCATAGTATATATGCTACTGGTAATGAGCTACTAGAATTTATTGCTTTGGTATTGTTTAAAAATAGTTAATTTTATGTCAAAAACTATCATAATGATAGTTTTTTTATTATAATTATAGTAACTTGTTACTATAAAAAAGAGAGGGATAGAATGGAAATAAATGATTTAATAAATAAATTTTCAGATACACCTGAAAAGCAATGTAAAGCTATTTTTAATACTCTTTTTATTGTTACTAATAAATTACAAACAACTTTTGATCAACATATTCCTGATATTACTTTAAAACAGTTTATGTTATTAACGCTTATTAAGCAATCTAGCCAGCCGCTAACATTAACCCAGTTAGGGGAATTATTAGGTTGTTCAAGGCAGAATGTAAAAAAACTAGCAACGATATTAGAGAAAAAAGGGTTTGTTAAAATTAAATCTAATCAATTTAAAACAAAGGGTGTTTTAATTGAACCGACGAAAAAAATGAAAGATTATTTTAATAATGATTTTGTTAAGTTTGAAGCAGAATTAAAGTATTTATTTGCAAATTATACTAAAGAAGAAATTAATCAATTATACATTTTAATGATGAAACTATATCCTGGTATTAATAATTTAAAAGAAAAAATAGCAAATGATAAGTGAGGTCTAAAATGAAAAAGATACTAATATTGTATAAATCTAAATATGGTGCAAGTAAACAATATGGAGAGTTATTAAAAAAAGAGCTCGATAGTACAGTTATGAACATTAAAGATTATCATCCTGGAGATGAAAAATCTTATGATGTAATAATTTTTGTAAGTGGTATATATGCTGGTAATATTACAATTGTAAAAGAAGTAAAAAAATATTTTGCTAATTTTAAAGATAAGAAGAAAATTATTTTTGCGGTTGGTTTAAGTAAAAAGGACTCAGCATTGCTTGAAGAAATAGAAAGACAAAATCTAAGTGGGGATTTAAATAATATTGATTTATTTTATGGACGGGGAAATTATGATGAAAGCAAATTAAGTTTTGTTGATCGGACATTATGTAAAACAATGAAAAAAGTCCTTAAAAATAAAGATCGTGATTCTTTAGAACCTAGTATGAAGGCTTTATTAGAAATTGAAGGACAAAAAGTTAATTATGTAGATAATCATTATTTAATACCTTTGCTTGAATTAATTAAAAGTATAGTTTAAAGTGTGTATTTATTGTTACTATGCAATTTTATTATACTATGATGTAATATTGATATTGTACTTTTATTTGATTGCTAACTATAATTATTGATGTAAAGTTGATAGTGGTTTAAAGATATTTTAACTGCTAGAAGAAAGAAGGTAATGATTATGAGTAAAAATATTTTATTTGTTAATGCTAGTCCTAATAAAAACGGTAATACTGCTAGAATGGTAAAAAAGTTATTAAAAGATCAACCATATAAACAACTGGATTTAGTTAATTATAAATTATATGCATTAGGTCAAGATTTTCCTGATGATCAATTTGCAGAAATTTATCAAGAAATGTGTAAAGCTGATGTACTTGTAATGGGAACACCTGTTTACTGGTATTCAATGGCAGCGCCTTTAAGAGCATTGTTAGATCGTTTATATTCAATTGTCGATAATAATGATTTAGGCGGTAAGGATTTATATTTTGTAATTCAAGGGGCCGCACCTTCTAAAGAAACTTTATCATTGTGTAATTATACAATGGAAAGATTTTGTACTTTATATCATATGAATTATAAAGGAATGACATCAAATTAATTTTTAATATAATTATTTCAGGTAAAAATAAAAACATTTACCCCGTATGATAACACACAATATATTTATTTAAATTACCTGATATAATTATACAATTTCTTAGTAATAAGAAATGATCGAGATTATTGATAAAACAATTATCAGTAATCTTTTTTTATTTAAAATATATGATATAATATAAATAAGAAAAATAATTAATTGGTAAATGAGGTGTTTATGATGGTTATATTGGAAGTGGAGTTGAATAAAACTATATTATAATAATGATTTTGTAAAGGTGATGAAAATGAAAACAGTATTTAAATGTCAATATGGAAACGAACATAATAGTATTAATCCATTTGATTTACATGCATTAGCAAATTTTAAGCTTGAAATTTTGGACGATAGAATTATTTTAAAATCTGCTAATAAGCAAAAATTAAGACAACGAGAATTTAAATTTGTGGATATTGATAAACTTGTACTATCACTTGCAATTGGTAATTATACACCAGCATATGTAGTTAGTAAGACAATAAAATATTTATATGATTTAAATATTTATACTATGAATAATAAATGGACTTTAGAGTTTAGAAGTCAAAGTGAAGTTTTGAGTTGTATAGAAAAGCTAAAAGAAAAGGATTTAAGAACTGATGATCCAGCAGGTGTTTATAATATTATTTCAACAATGGATCGTTTAGAGGTTGAAAAATATTTTATTAGACATTCTAAGCAATTAGAAGCAAAATGTAATATTGATAGTATTCGGTCATTTGAAGATTATATTGATGATTAAAAAAGTATGGCTTGAATGGCCATACTTTGTTTTTATTCTATATTAAATGTTTTTTTATAATTTGCTAGAGCACCAATTAAGTTGGAATCATTAAAATAAGCACATGGAACAATTTGAACTCTAGGAATTGGAATTGGCATTTTTTCATAGATTTCATCTAATGACTTTTGAATATATTCATGTAAAATAGGTTGTTGGCTAATTCCACCACCAATTGCGATTTTTTCGGGATCGACAGCAGCTTGAATATTAAATAATCCCATAGCTAAAGTATCACAAAATTCTTTTAAAGCAGCCAAAGCTTTTTTATTACCTTGGCTACAGTATTCAAAAGCTTCTGGACCTTCAATGCCTTCTTTTCCAACCGCTTGACCAATCATTTTTACAAGTCTTAAAGCGCTTGAATCAGAACCCCATTTACCATCAAAACCATTTATTTTTGTCCAATCATCAGATAGATAGCTAAATTCGCCAGCAAATCCATGAGTACCAGTAAATACTTTATCACCAATTGTAATACCACCGCCGATACCACTTCCAATTATACATACAGCACCAACATCACAGCCTTTTAAACTACCGTATGTTACTTCGCAAAGAGCAGCACATTTAGCGTCGTTTTCAATTGTAAATTTTTTAGTAGTTACTGATTGTAGTTCTTCTAAAATATAAGCATCTTGATTATAAAGTAAAGCACCAGGAACCTGCATTTTTCTAGTTTGTTTATTAATTAAACCAGGTAATGACATTGCAATACCATCAACTTGATCTTTGTATTGGTCATATAAGTCTTTAATAGCAGTTTTGAAACTTTCTAAACTATCTTTTGGAGTAGGAACTTTTCCTTTTTCGAGCATCTTTAATTCATCATTCATCAAGGCATATTTAATAGCACTTCCACCGACATCTAAAACTAAGTATTTCATATGATCCTCCTATCTTTTTAAAATCATGATTTATTCTTATTGTTATTTTATTAAATTATCAAACGATAGTAAAGAATTTATTAAATATGTTACTTCAATAACTATTCGTTATTAAAGAATCTAAAAATAATATATTCCTATATTTTAAGTTACACTTTTTTGTATTTGGTGTTATAATAACTTCGGTAAAAAAAGGAAGCGATATAAAAATGGATAAAAAAGATAAGTTTGAAGTAAAGACTCATTTTTTGATGGCTATTTGTGGTGGCTTTTTAGGTGGCTATGCGATTTTTAGTCGAATGGCTGTTTTTGGTTCGGCTCAAACAGCAAATTTGATTGAATTGGTACATAGTATTTTAGGAAACGATATTTTAGAAATGTGCTTACGATTAGGGGCTTTGTTGATTTATGTAGGAGCGATTATTATTGCGGTGTATTTAGAAAAACGGTCAAAAATAAATCTTAAATATTTATGCATTGCTTTAGAACTGCTAGCAGTTTTGATTGTTGGTATGATACCAGCGACAGTTGATCCGTTACTTTCTTTATATCCCATCTTTTTTGTAACAGCATTTCAGTGGTGTGTATTTAAAGGAGCGTTAGGTTATGTTAGTTCAACTATTTTTTCAACAAATAATGTTAAACAAACGGTAGTTTCTTTGATGGAATATTTATTATTAGATGATTTGGAGGAAAAACAAGAAAAATTAAAAAAAGCACAATTCTTTGGTGGCACATTATTAAGTTTCCATATTGGTGTTGCACTTTCTTGCTTTGCATGTAGAATATACTCTATTCATGGTATTTGGTTAGCTATTATTATTTTATTAGTAAATTTAAGTTATATTGTTTATGCATATAATTCAAAAGAAGAATATATATTAAAAGAATATAATGTTTAGATAAAATATTGTGATTAATTTAAAATAAAATAATCACAATATTTTTTTTAATAAAAAAATCAGTAATAATTATCGGTTGAGATTAGTAAATTTTACTATATTTTATATGATAAAAAATTAATAATTAACAAAAAAATATTTATTAAAATTAAAAAAACATTCATTAAAAGGTGTTTTTTTTAATAAAAAGAAAAATATTGATTGTAAACGGTTGCAATTTTTTACTAAAAAGAATATAATCTCTTTAGTAAAAAGTTTAGTAAATAATTCCAGATATTTACTTTACGAGAAAGGAGAAAAAAATGAAGAAAACAAAAAAGGTTCTTATCGCCAGTGCACTAGTTCTAAGTACGTTTGCGGCAGCAAAACAAACCTGGCAAGTTAATGCGGCACCGACTGATTTAGTTGTTAATGGTAATTTTGAAGAACTACAAACAAGCAGTATTTTAACGTACTCAGGTACTCCATCTGATATGGAATACAGCAACTGGTATTCTGAAGGAGGTGGAGTTGTAAGCTATGTTGGAAATAACGAAAGTGAACGTTCAGGAATGCTTCCAGCTAATAAACAAAACGTTTGGCTGGCACAAGTAGTTAAAGTTAAAAAGAATACAGATTACGTATTTTCAGCTTATGTAAGAACATCTTTAGCTGGAGGAAGTGGTATCTTACAAGTATTAGATGCTAATACTAATAAGATTGAAGGAATTGACGAAGTATGGACGGGCGGAACTGAATGGAAACATGGGACAGTTTCATTTAATTCAGGTAATCATGAAGAAATTGTAATTAGGGTTCTTAAATGGACTGATGAAAAAGATACAGTTAGTGATATTTATAAATCTGAAGTTTATGTAGATGATGCTAAGTTATTTACTAAAGCTGATTATGAAGAATATCAAGCAAAACAAGAAACGAAAACAAAATTGACAAACTATATTAAAAATAGTGATTTGATCAATGTTCAATCATCTGATATTTTGAAAAATAATGGTGATACATATAGTTATGAATCAGGGAAATTCTATTATAACGGAGATGTACCAGCAGTAATAGGTGAAGGGTATGGTGAAAATGCCTATGGTTTGGTACTTCCGGAAAATGTAGAATATAATTCTTTGAAAGCTCTAATCAGTGGATTAAAGCAAAATACTGATTATGTATTTAAAGTCTATTTGAAACATGGTTCAGACAATACCGGAACTGTTACAAGTATTAATGCATTAGATGGTACTAGCTTATTTAAAGCTGATGACAATATTGGGTATTCTGGAGGGGTAACTTGGAAAGAATACACATATCCATTTAATTCAGGATCATTTGAAAAAGCTTATGTTGATATTTATAAATATTATGGAAATAGTACTGCTAGTATAAGTGATATGCGTGTTTATGAAAAAGCAGAATATGATAAATATTTAGAAGAAATCAAAGAAGAAGAACAAGAAGCACAAGATAAACTTTATACTGAAGTATGGCGTGATGAATTCGATACATTAGATATGAACAGCTGGTCTTATCAGTTAGGACATAAACGTGGAATTGAACCACAAGAGTATGTTGACAGTTCTGAAAATGTATTTGTTGAAGATGGTAAATTAATTTTACGGGCAACAAAAAAACATGAATATACGATTCATTATAATGCTGATGGTAGCGATATCGTAAAAAAATACGATTCTGGAAGTATTGCTACTTTTGGTAAAAGAGAATTTTTATATGGGAAAATTGAAATGAGAGCAAAATTACCTAAAGGAGCTGGAGCGTTCCCTGCATTTTGGACGTTAGGTAATGACTTTACATTAGATGGTTTAGTTGCTAGTGATCAAGGTGTTGGATGGCCAATGTGTGGTGAAATTGACATCATGGAATTAATTGGTGAAAACCCTGATATGCCAGGTACTAGTGACAGAACAGTTCATGGTACGATTCATAATGGTTTAACTGAAGATGGTGATAAAGCTCAAACTAATACATATACATTGCCAAATGACGAAACATTTAATAATGATTTCCATACGTTTAGTATTGTATGGAATCCAGATACAATTCAATGGTATGTTGATGATAACCTTTATTCAACAGTATATATTACTGATTTAGATTACTTCCACAAACCACATTATCTATTACTTAACTTAGCAGCTGGTGGGGCATGGCCAGGATTCCCTAATGATCAAACGCAATTCCCAATGGATTTTGTTATTGATTATGTAAGTTATAGTCAAACTAAAGAACAAAAAGCAGCAGCTGATAAATATTATGAAACTTGTCCAACTATTAATGGTGTTAAAGATATTACAATTAGTAATGAAGATGAATTACAAAATTTATTAGCTAATGTATCAGCTAAAGACTACAATGGTAATGATTTAGAAGTATATTGTTCTGTAAATAATGGAACAAAATTAATGTGGAATGGTAAAACAAGAACAAGTGAAATAGATTTCTCCAAAGAAGGTACTTATGAAATTGTTTATTCAACAGTAGGTGAATCAAATATCTATACAAGAGAAATTGCAACTCTGCATGTTAAATAAGGAAAGAGAAGGTTCAAAATATGAAGAAAAGAAAAGTGATGAAAGGAGTCTTGGCAGCAGCGCTAGCGACAACACTGGTAAGTCAATTTGCTTATACAGCAGTTAACGCAAATATGTTAGATGACTCTGATTTAGAAAATAAAAATGTAGTAGAACCTGAAGCATGGGGTGCAGTACCAAATGAAGCACAACTTCAATATCATGAAGAAGAATTAGCAGCGTTTGTGCACTTTGGAATGAATACTTTTACAGATAAAGAATGGGGTGATGGTCAAGAAGATCCATTATCATTCAACCCTACAGGTGATATTGCTACATATGCTGATTCATATGTTGAAGCATTAAAAAATGCTGGTTTTAAAAGATTGATTGTAACTGCAAAGCATCACGATGGATTCTGTATCTGGCCAAGTGCATATACTGAACATGATATTGAAAATTCTCCATATAAAGATGGTAAAGGTGATGTATTAGCAGAAATTTCTGCAGCATGTACAAAACATAATATGGATATGGGATTATATTTATCACCATGGGATGTTAATGCTGAAAGTTATGGATATTATGATGAAAATGGTAATTCTTTATTAGATGAAAGTGGTAATCCAATCAATGGCATGACAATGGATGAAGTTAAAGAGAAAGATGCTTTAGATTATAATGATTACTATGTTAACCAAATTACAGAAATCGTAACTAATCCAATTTATGGAAATAATGGTCGATTTGTAGAATGGTGGATGGACGGTGCCAAAGGTGAAGGTGGCGACGCTCAAGAATACGATATGGACCGTATCTTATCTACAATCAAAGAAAATGAACCTGGTGTTTTAATCTTTGGTGGTGGAACTGATGGTGGTATTCACTGGATTGGAAATGAAAAGGGTCAAGCAAGTGAAGAAACTTGGGCTAAAGTAGATTCTGAAAAAGGTGATGGATATAGTGAAGCTGATGGATTTACTTATGGTATTCCTGATGGTGATCATTGGTCTGTACCTGAAAGTGATGTTAGTATTACTGCCGGGTGGTTCTATCATGATGGTGATAATCCAAAATCAATGAGCCAGCTTTCAAAAATTTATTTTGATACGATCGGTAATGGATCACCATTATTATTAAACTTCCCTCCAAATAAAACTGGAGATTTAGATGGAACTATTTATTCTAGATTAAATGAATTTAAAAATGCAATTGCTGAAACATTTGATACTAATTTAGTAACTGGTGCAAGTGCTAGTGCTAGCAGTGTTTATGAAAATGCATTGCAATATTCACCAACTAAAGTTATTGATGGTGATGATGAAACTTACTGGACAACAGAAAAAGGTACTAATACAGGTGTAATTGAAATTCAATTTGATGAAGCAAAACAATTTGATGTGGTTTCAATTGAAGAATATATTACTAAAGGTCAAAGAATTAGTGAATTTAACGTTGAATACCAAAGAGAAAACGGTGAATGGGCTGTCTTTGGCGATGGAAAAACAATTGGTGCTAAAAAATTATTAAGAAGCGATCCTGTAACAGCAACGGCAATCAGAATTAATATTACTGGTTCGCAAGCAGAACCAATGATTAGTGAAGTCGGTGTTTATGAGGCGGCAGATGATTTTAAAGCAACTCAACCATTACCAGCAGCTTATACTAAATTTGTTCCTGGTGATGAAGGATTATCTTTAAATAAAGGATCATGGGATGATGATGGTAAAGGTAATACTGGATGGCATGAACAAGCAGATGGAAGTTATACAACAACTGATGGATGGGCAAATATTAAATATACTTTTGAAGGAACATACTTTGCGCTGGTAGGAACAAAAGGTCCTAACTATGGAGCATTTGATATTTATATTGATGGAAAGTATATAAGTTCAGCAAGTTGTTCAGCTGCTAGTGAAACACCTAATCAAATTTTATATGAATCACCAACTTTATCAAATGGTGAACATTCAATTCAGTTAACAACAGGAACTAATCGTGGAAAAGTTAACTTTGCTTATGGATATTACTTAGGTGTAAATGAAAACGGTTTATTTGAAATTGAAGCAGATTCTTATCAGGTAAATGAAGGAGATGCTGTTAAAGTTAAAATCAAACGTAATGGTGGTTCTACAGGTGAAGTAACTGTTAATGTAACTACACCTCCAGGAACTGCGGTTCAAGGACAATATTACGAAAATATTACTAATGAAACCATTACTTTTAAAGATGGTGAAAAAACTAAATATATTACTGTTCAGACAATCGATAATTTATCAGTTACTGGAAATAAAGACTTCTATGTAGAAATCTTTACGCCAACTGGTGGTGCTGAATTAGGTATGAAGAGTACAGCTCGTGTAGTAATTATTGAAGATGATGTTCGTATTGCAGATGCAGTTGAACAGACTTCAAATATTAGCCAATCATGGTATAAAGAAGAAGGATGGGCTGAATTTGATGCGGCTTACTTGAATGCAAAAGCAGCAGTGGATAATCCTGATTTAAGTGATGATGATAAGATGAGACTTTCTAATGCATTATTAGAAGCATATGGAAATTTACAAACAATTTCTCAATATACTGTAAGAAATGCAATGATCATGCCTGATGAATTTGATGAAGAAAAATTATTAGAAGCTGAATTAGGGGTACTTGATTCATCACATGACAATATTGTTAAAGATGAATATTTAAAAATGGTTAATGGAAATGATTACAGTAATGGAAGAATGATTGACAAAATCAAAGAAGGTAACACAATTACTGTCCCATTAAATACTACTCATGCAGGTACTTATAGTTTCGACTTTGATTATAAAGCAACTGCTGATATGACATTATCAATTAGTGGTGAAGGTATTCAAAGTCAAACAGTTGAGTTAAAAGCGGCTGATGCACAAATGAGCACTAAATCTATTGATGTTATCATAGATAATCCGGGAATTACTAATTTAGTGATTACGGCAACTGGTGAAGGTATGGTAGCTCTAGATGGTGCTAAAGTTACATTGAAAAACGTTGATGAAGGTGATGTAACAGCTATTGAAATTGTTTCAAAACCATCAAAAACTGTCTATACTGTTGGTGATGAACTTGACTTAACAGGTATGCAAGTTGTTGCAAAATTAAAAGACGGTACTACAATGGATGTAACTAATCGAGTAACAGTAACTGGATTTGATTCTTCTAGTGAAGGTACTAAAACAGTTACCGTACATTACGGAACTGAATTCTCTGCTACATTTGAAATTATTGTTAAAGGTAAAGTTGATAATGTAACAGATGGAGATGATAATAATTCAACTCAAGATCCAAGTGTATCAGAAAAACCAGGTGCTAATAATGGTCAAAATGCTAATGCTACAGATACTGGAGATCAACAAACAATGGCAATATTTGCTTTAGGAATTATTATTTCAGGAGCTGTTTACATTGTTGTTAAAAGAAAAAAAGAATATGATCATAATTAATACACAAGATTAATATACAAAAAGAATGGCCTTATTGGTCATTCTTTTTTTGAAATTTAACTATTTTATAAATGTGTTATAATAAAGATAAAGTATTATCATAGAAAGGGGATCCTTATGAAACAAGAAACTTTAGATTTTGTAGTAGAAAAAACTAATGAATTAATTAATAGTGCAACATGTTGTGGTGAATTAAAAGAAGTTGCCAATACCTGGTTAAAAGCGATTGGAACTGCTCAAGAAAAAAAGCAGACTGAAATTTATCTTGCTAAATTACAAGAAGACATTATGCCTATTGATGGATTGATTACTTTTGCTGAAAGTGAAGCTGGAAAACAAGTGTTTGGGGAAGAAAAGGCTAAAGAGGTTGCAGTACATGGAAAGGAAATTAAAGCAGCCGGTGCCAAATATTGTGATTGTCCAGCTTGTAAAGCGTGTGAATTGATTTTAGAAAGTAAAGAAGAAATGTTAATGGATTAGAAGTTTTAAACTTCTAATTCTTTATTTTTTGATTTTCTTGTATAATTAATAAAACAATTATATTATTGAGGGTAGAATAATGGATAAATATTTACTTTTAAAACAATTGTTTGAACAACATGAAGATATTGAAAATGCTAGAAAAATGGCTAAATACATGCGAAATTTATTTAAATTTTATGGCATAGCTACACCTAAAAGAAAAGGAATTTATAGAGATATTTTAAAACAAGAAAAAGCAAATAAAAAAATTGATTGGCAGTTTTTAGATTACTGTTATCAAGATGAACATCGTGAATTTCAATATTTTGTTTGTGATTATTTATCAACGATGAAAAAATTTTTAAAATATGAAGATATTAATAAAATGAAAGAATATATTCAAAGTAAAGAATGATGGGATACAATTGATTGTTTTGATCGAATTATCGGTGATATTGGATTGAAAGATACAAGAGTTGCTATATTGATGCTAAAATGGTCACAAGATGATGATTTTTGGCTTAGGAGAATTGCAATTGACCATCAATTATTAAGAAAAGATCAAACTGATCAGCATTTACTAGAAAAGATAATTGTAAATAATCTAAATAGTGATGAGTTTTTTATTAATAAGGCAATTGGCTGGAGTTTAAGAGATTATTCAAAAACTGATCCAGAATGGGTACGAAATTTTATTGAAAAATATCGAGATAAAATGAGCTCTTTAAGTATTAAAGAAGCTAGTAAATATCTCTAAATTAATAAAATAATAACTAAGGGGTGTTGTTATGCTTATAAAAGAAAATTTAAAAGAATTAAAAACATTATCTGTTTCTGAACAAAACGTAGCTAATAATATTTTATCATTAGGTGTTGAGATTAAAGATATGTCAATACGTGAATTAGCTAAAATAGCTTATAGCTCAACATCGGCAGTAACGAGATTGTGTAATAAATTAGGGTTTAAGGGATATAAAGATTTTAAAGAAGCTTTTTTAGATGAAGAAAAATATTTAAATGGTTATTTTAGTAAAGTTGACGCTAATGTTCCGTTTAATAAAGATGATAATCTGGCTCGTGTTTGTAATTCCGTTGTCCATTTATATGAAGAAACTAGTAATGATACATTATCTTTAATCGATTATCAAATGCTGATCCATGCAATAACGTTATTAGTTAAAGCGAAAAATATTCATGTTATTTGTATTGGGGTTGGACTAGAATTTGCTAAGGTATTTGCTGATCGAATGATGCGTATTGGTAAAAAGGTAATTATAAGTGATAATCCTAATTTTCAATATTATTATGCATACCATGCTTGTAAAGATGATTGTTTTATCATTGTTTCTTATACCGGAACGACTCAGCGAACTAAACTTTATTTTGAAAAAATCGTTTCTAGCCCAGCTTCATCAATTTTGATTACTTCGGTAGGTGAAAATTCGTTAAGTAAAAGAGTTGATGTTACATTACGGATGACAACAAGAGAAAAATTATATAGCAATATTGGTAGTTTTTCTTCTAGTGTTTCGATAATGTTGATTTTTGATTTATTGTATAGTGCGGTTTTTCATAAGGATTATGAACAGAATTTTAATTTAAAGAAACAGATTTCCAAAGATTATGAGCCATATCGAGTTAGCAGTAATGAAGTGATGAATGAAGAATAAATTGCATAGTTGAAGACATTGTTTTCAAATCGGCATTTAAAAATTTGCCATTTTGAAGACGATGTTTTTTTGTTGTCTTGAAATCTTGTTAAAAAAAGGAAATTGGTATTTATTATAAATAGAAATTGACAGGATGAAGGAGGATAATTATGGAATTTGTTCATTATATTTTTCTACCAGCTTTAGCTGGTGGCATCATTCAAGGGGTTACTGGTTTTGGTGCTGGAGTAGTAATGATGATGTTTCTACCATTACAATATAGTGTTGTACAAAGTGCTGGTATATCTAGTGCTATTTGTATGATTTTATGTGCAGCGATGGTTTATCGTTATTGTAAAACAATTAATTTTAAAAAGATTATTGCACCAGCTGTTTTATATTTAGCGATCAGCAGTATTTCTATTTTATTTGCTAAAATGATCAATCAAGAAGTAATGAAAATTATTCTAGGGATCTTTTTGATTATATTATCATTGTATTTCTTATTTTTTAATAAAAAAGATATCGAACCAAAAGGAATTGTTTCTATATTATGTATTGTTATTTCTGGTATTTGTGATGGTTTGTTTGGGATTGGTGGACCATTAATGGTTATTTATTTTTTAGCTAAAACAAGCAGTAAAGAAGAATATTTAGGAACTATCCAATGTTTTTTCCTTATTAATGTGCTTTATTCAACAATTTTTAGAATCTTTAATTCAATCATTACTATTGATTTAATGCCGGGAATTGGTTTAGGAATGCTTGGTATTTTAGTAGGATTATTTGTTGCTAATAAAATTGTCGATCGTCTTGATGGTGGATTAGTAAAAAAATTAACATATGTAATAATTGGTCTATGTGGTTTATCAAATGTTATTACGACATTATTATAGGAGGAATAAAAAATGGAAAATGTTATGGATTTATTTAGATTGAATCAAAAGGTAATTGTTGCTACTGGAGCTAGTGGCTATTTATGTTCGCATTTTGTTGAAGTAATAGGACAAGCTGGTGGTAATGTAGCGATGATTGATATCCCGGCTAATGAAGAAAAATTAAAAGAATTACAAGCACGCCTACAAAAAGAATACAATGTTACTGTTAAATATTATTTAGCTGATAATTCAAAAGAAGAAGATATAAAAAGAGTTAGTGAACAGGTATTTAATGATTTTAAACGAATTGATGGTTTAATTAATGCCGCCGGTGTAAATCAACATGGCAGTATTAAAGATTATACTGGAAAAGATTATGAACGATTAATGAATATTAATGTTGTGGGGACATTCTTGTGTTGTAAATATTTTGGTAAGTATATGGTTGATCAAAAACAAGGATCGATTGTTAATATTGCTTCGTTTACAGGGACAATTGTTAATAAACCGCCTTTTAATATGTCAGGTTATTGTACTTCTAAAGCTGGGGTATTACACTTAACTAGAAGTGTGGCGAGTGAATATGGTGAATATAATGTACGTGTTAATAGTGTATCACCTGGTTTTTTAGAAAAAGGAATGAGTAATGTAAAAAATTTCATTAAATTAAATGACCCTAGAGTGTTTGAAAATTCAATGAATAATACGCCAATGCATCGTGTTGGTAAACCTTCCGAGTTAATTGGGGCAGTTATTTATTTGTTATCAGATGCTTCGACTTATACAACGGGAATCGATATTGTTATTGATGGTGGTTATCACGTTTGGTAGTAAAATAACTTTGATAAATCTAGTATTAAAGCCAGTAGTTAACTGCTGGCTTTTAAAATAATTCTTGATCAACACAATATGAATAAAGCAAATCAACAAACATTGAATAACTGCCGGTTCCTTCACTAACTGAATTTATTTTTAAATAAGTGTCATTAATGCTATCAGTTATTGAAGCAAAAATATTATTATATTGTTGCCAAAACTTATTATTTTTTTGTAACTCGCTAATGATATTATCTGATAAACGATCATAGTATTCACTAACATCAATATTATTTGAATTTAAAGCATTGGTAACGTATACAAATGCAGTTAAATATCCGCTATAATTAAAATATGCATTATTAGAATTTATACAAGCTAGATATGCTAAAAAGTTTGCTTCATCTTCAGACATATAACCAGCTAAATGATTAAATTCATGACAGATTGAAAATGGTTTGTTATAAGTAGGCATATCTTTATTGTAGTTGGCTTCAATTGTAAACGGTGAAAAAATTCCAGAAAGATTACCCATGGTCATTAATTTTGAAAAAAACATTGGTTTAGGATTTGGATAATAACCAGGAATTATCTTATTCATTGCTATTTTAGCTTCGCTATGAATTTTCTCAATCGAAATTTCATCAGCTTTTAGATTGATTAATTTATCAGTAATATAATTACATAATTTCTTTAAATCATCATTATTATATTCTAAACGTGTAAATGACATTTCTTTTTCTAATGACATGCGATGATAATTTATTCCAGTAGTCAATGTAAAGATAAGGATAATAACTAAAAGATAACGTACAATCAATGTAATAGAACGATATTTAATAGTAATAGCTAGTAAGCCAATAACTAAAATGATAACTAACCATTCAAATATCGAAAAGGGCATAATACTACTAATTCGCCCAATAGTATTAACAAATATTTTTGAAACATTTGTTGCATACCATGAGGCAAAGTCAGTTGAATTACTAGCAATAATATTAAGTAATAAGATAATGATAATTAAAATAAGATTTTTTTTCATAGCGCTCACCTATTAATTAAATGTATTAGAAATTATAATTGTTGTCAAATATAACTATAATAGATAGATTATTAAAATATATTTTTAAATTATGAAAATTCTAGTATTTTTATTATTGTTGTGATAAAATCACTTCGTTAATTGGAACGGAGGTATATTATGTATAAAATTTTGTTATGCTGTAAATCTGGTTTAACTACTAATATGCTTGTAAATGCAATGAAAAAAGAAGCTAAAAAAAGAAATATTAATACATTAATCTGGGCTATGGCAGAAAGTGCAATTTCTCATTCATGGACTGACGCTGATTGTGTTTTAGTAGCACCACAAAATGCTGGTGAAATAGAAGATATAAAAGGTATTGTAAACAATACTATTCCTGTTGATGTAATTGATAGTGATAATTTTGTAAAAATGAATGGACAAGCAGTTTTAGATCAGGCAATTAATTTAGTAAATAAGTAAGTTATTCTTATGAATAGCTTATTTTTTATTTAAAAAAATTAATATAGATGTTAAAATAAAAAAACGTTGTATATAAGAGGGTTTTGTATGATAGATGTATTAATAAAAGCATTAGGATTTATACTTGTAATTATTATTGGTTTTGTTTTAAAACAATTTAAGATTTTGAAAAAAGAAGATGGCTATATATTAGCGACAATAATTATGAATGTTACCTTGCCATGTGCACTATTTTCTAATGCTAATGGTATTACAATTAATGGGGCAATGTTAATATTGATTGCAATTGGAATTATTGTCAATTTAATAATGGTTGCTGTTGGCTACTTTGCAAGTAATGGTAAACCAGCACCTACTCAAGCAGCATATATGATCAATTGTTCTGGTTATAATATTGGAAATTTTGTTTTACCATTTGTTCAAGCTTTTTTCCCAGGTATGGGAGTTGCTTATTTATGTATGTTTGATGTAGGAAATGCTTTGATGGGTTTAGGAGGAACTTTTGCAATTGCTTCTAGTGTTGTAAATAAACAGGAAAAGTTATCTGTCAGTAATGTGTGTAAGAAGTTATTTTCTTCGATTCCATTTGATGTCTATATAATTATTTTCTTTTTAGCACTATTCAAGATTAGAATTCCTGATGCAGTTTTATCAATAACCGATTTTATTGGCGCTGGTAATGGCTTTTTGGCGATGTTAATGATTGGATTATTACTGGAAATAAAAATTTCTCGAAATGATTTTAAAGATTTGATTCGTGTTTTAGGAATTCGTTTGTTAGGAAATTTTATTTTAATGTTTGCTTGTTTTATGTTTTTACCTTTACCGCTATTAGCTCGTAAAATTTTAACAATTGCCTTGGCTGCTCCAATCAGCACTGTAGCTGCCGTTTTTACTAAGCAATGTCGTTATGAAGGGGAAGTGGCCGCTGTTGCAAATTCGTTATCAATAATAATTGGAATTGTAGTGTTAGTGGTTTTATTGATGGTTTTTGTTTAATGATAATATTGATATCTTTAAGAGGCGTTAGCCTCTTTTTTTGTTGTTTGATAAATTTAGTTTATTGATAATAAATGTTAAAAATAGTTGAATTTATCAAAAAAAATTAATTTTAACAAAAAATTAATTTTTTTAAAAACAATTTGTTTAATTTACGATAAATTTAAGATAAATAAAGGATGATTATGTGATTTATTGATGTTTTTTAACGTAATTACAGTATTTTGGAAGAAATTAATAGATTAGAAAATGTATTACATAAGTGAAAATAAAATTGTGATTTAATTGTTATTAAGTCAAAAAACTGTGATGTATTCGACTTTTTTTGCGTTGTGTAGACTTTTGGGGTGTGTTAAAGTAGCAATTGAAAGGGGGATTTTTAAATGAAAAAAAGGATTTTTTCGCTAATAACTGTCTTTGCAATGATTGTTAGTATTGTATATAGTGCAATAACTATTGAAGCCATGCAAAATAGAGTTTGGGTTACTAATAATCAACAAGAAGACATAACTACAATTGAAAAAGGAACTGGTGAATGGCAAGATATTAAAATCGATGCTACAGTTGGTAAATTTGCACCTCGTGATACTGATCTTCAAATTAATCCAGGAACAATTTTATCAATTCCAGTAAGTGGCAATGAACTAGGCGCTAATATCATTTTGAATTTATCTGGTGGTAGCTGTGAAGTAGTAGTAGATAACCAAACTTATACTAATTCTTCAAATAAAGTTACTATTCCAGTAACAAATACAAGTGATACAATGGTTGATGTTACTTTTAAAATACAAAGTTATATTAGTTCTATTGAATTGTCTTACACACAACCGGAGGCTGAGTATCCAGGAGTTCCTGAAGGTATCGAAGCTAGTGATAAAGAATATTATTTTAACACTCTTGATTCTTTAAAAGATGAAAACGGTAATGTACAAGAAAATGCAAATCTTGAAGGGGTCAAAGGAAGTTATGATGATATTTTAGTTGATGCAAGAAATGGTAAATTTAATATTCAAGTTGACCAAAACCGTGTGGCAATTAATGAAGGGACAACTATCTATGTACCAGTTACTACTGATTCAAAAGGAGTTTCATTAGTTATCGCTGGAACGATTGATGGTTCTACACCAATTGATTTAACTGTTGATGGAAAAGTGGCTAATTCAAACTCTAATATTGCTTTAACAGTTGATGATACTAAATATGTGACAGTGACTTTTAATTCAAAAGCATATGTTAGTATGATAAAGGTGGATTATGGTAGTGATAGCGGTTATGGTGTTCCTGAAGTAACAGCAAAAGATAAAAGCTGGGATTTTACCGGTACTTCAAGTGTTACAAGACCAGATTTACAGTTTGAAAAAGGAGAATTTGATGGAATTCAAATCGATGCTTCAACTAGTAAATTTGCACCTCGTGAAAATGATACACAAATAAATGGTGGAACTATTTTATATTTACCAATAGCTGCTGATAGTGAAATAGCTTTAACGGTTAGTGGTAACAACTACAATAACTTAGATGTTGAGTTTAATGGACAACCAATTTCAATTGGTGCTGAAACTGTTTTTAAAGCAGATGAAACTAGTTATTTACCACTTACCTTTACTGGAACTGGTAGCTGTTATTTAGATGGAATTGTAATTGATTATAGTAGTGATAATGCTTCTGTAAGTCATACAGTTCGTGTTGGTACAAGTTCATTAGCTAATTATTCTAGTATTCAAAGTGCGTTAGATAATGAAGTTTCTAGTGCAGCTACACCATTAATTATTGAATTAGAAAATGGTGTTTATAACGAAAAGATATCTGTAAATCAGCCAAATGTAACTTTAAAATCAATTAGTGGTAATAGTGATGATGTAATTATTCAATCTAATTATTATTCATCAAATACTTTTGATGATGAAGGGAATTTCGTTCCTCAAGATGAAAAAGATGTTGGAACTGATCAAAGTGGTACAATTATCGTTGGTCCAAAAGGAACAAATTTTTCAATGTATAATATAACTGTTGAAAATACTTATAATACTAAAGATAATACTGGTAAAGATCAACAAACACCAGCAGTTGCTTTATGTATTAATGCTGATAAAGTACTTGTTAATAAGTGTAAAATTATTGGTCGTCAAGATACTCTTTATGTAAAAGGACCTAATAATCGTATATATTTTAAAGATACTTATATTGAAGGAACTGTAGATTTTATCTTTGGTAATGCTGATGCTTATTTTGAACAATGTAATTTACATATGGCTTATTTCAATGGTAAAGATAACGGTTATTATACAGCACCAAACACTAATAGTGAAAATCAAGGTTTAGTATTTAATCAATGTCGTTTAACTGCTGATTCACGAGTTGAAGACGTAAGTTTAGGGCGACCATGGCAAAATGAATGTTATACTGAATCTATTCGTGTTGATGGTTCAACATTAGTTACTTATTTTGATCCTGATATACCTAATCCAAATTATAAAAATATTGGTTCAGCAACTACTTTTATTGATTGTTATATGACCGATCAAATTCAAAATGAACGTTGGAACGTATGGACACGTAAACATGTTAATGGCAGCACTGTTAATGTAACATATGAAGATACAGTTGAATTTATAGAATATAACAGTATGGATTTAGATGGTAATTTATTATCACCTGATGATTATGATATTGTTTTAGGTAAAATGGAACATGTTGATAGTAAAACAAAAATAGAAGAGATTTTAAATAGAATGAGAATTGGTAATGGTTTAGGACAATGGCTACCAGAAATTATTCCTGATGATAATCCTGGTGTTGTAACTCCACCAGAACAAACTACAGATGATGAAAATCAAGCTGGAAACAATCAATCTTCTTCTACTTCAACAAGTCAATCTGTAAAAACAGGTGATACAGCTCAAATTACTATTCTTGTAGCTGGAACAATTATTGCTTTATGTGGTATCTTCGTTACTAGTAAACGTAGAAGTAAAATCTAAAAATGTTTTTTTATAGGAATAGGATAAAAACTATTCCTTTTTTATCTAATGCAAAAAGACCTTGTTACTAAATAATAACTTTTGTATAATAAATACATTGTATATTAAGATAGTTATTTTTTAAAAACTATTAATCTAGATATTTTAGTTAAAATAATATACAATGTTGTTGGTGATAATATGTCAAAGGAAATACCATTACAACAGTTAAAAATAAAAGAAAATAGAATTCTTTTACTAAATAATATGGATATATATTCAGTGCGGGATCTTATTTTACATTTTCCCTATCGTTATGAAATAATTGAAGCAACACCTTTAATAGATAATGAAAAAGTTATTATTGAAGGTGTTTTAGTTGATGAACCTAAATTATTTTATAAAGGTCGTCTATCAAGATTAACATTTTCTATTTTGTATCAAGGCGAAACATATCGGGTGACAATTTTTAATCGTCATTTTTTAAAGAAAAATATGCATAATGGAATGACTTTAACAGTCATTGGTAAATATAGTCAAAAAAATCATAGTATCACTGCAAGTGACGTTAAGTTAAAACCTTTAAATGAATTATCTGGAGTAACACCGGTTTATTCATTAAAAGAAGGAATAAACCAAAAGTCATTTCAAGGATATGTAAAAAAGGCATTGGCATTTTATCATAATCATATTCAAGATCAAGTACCGATTAGTTTGATGGTAAAACATCATTTGATCCATAAAGAATTAGCATTAAATTTAATCCATTTTCCTAGTAATAAAAAAGATATTATCGAAGCGTTAAGATATTTAAAATATGAAGAATTTTTACGTTTTCAACTTACAATGCAATATATAAAATTATCTCGAAAAGAGAATATTGGGATAAAAAAAGAATTTGATCATCAGCTGTTAAATGATTTTATAAAAAAATTACCTTTTAAATTAACCGAAGATCAGGTAAAAACAACTAAAGAAATATTAACTGATTTACAAAAAGAAACAGTAATGTATCGCTTTGTCCAAGGGGATGTTGGAAGTGGTAAAACAGTCGTTGGGGCCATTGGTTTATATGCTAATTATTTAAGTGGTTATCAAGGAGCATTGATGGCACCAACAGAAATCTTAGCTAATCAGCATTATCAATCGTTAATAAAACTATTTGTAGTTACAAATGTAGAAATAGCTTTATTAACTGGACATTTATCAAATGCTAAAAAACAAGATATTTATGATAGATTGCAAAGTGGTAAAATTGATATTGTAGTAGGAACCCATGCTTTGTTTCAAGAAAAAGTAAATTACAACAAGCTAGGATTAGTTATTACTGATGAACAACATCGCTTTGGAGTAAAACAACGTAAAGCGTTAAAGGAAAAAGGAAAACAGGTTGATTTTATGGTTATGTCAGCTACTCCAATTCCTAGAACGTTAGCTATTAGTTTATATGGAGATATGGATGTTTCAACAATTAAAACGATGCCAGCGGGTCGTAAACCAGTAATTACAAAAGTAATAAAATCTTCTAGTATGCGACCAATCTTAAAAGATTTGAAAAACTATTTAGCAAGTGGTGGTCAATGTTATGTAGTGTGTCCGCTTGTTAGCGAAAGTGAAGCGTTAAATAGTCGTGATGCAACGAGTATTTATCAGGCGATGAAAAGTTATTTTCAAGGACATTATGAAGTTGGATTATTGCATGGTCAAATGGATGATGAGACTAAAGATGAAATAATGGCTCGTTTTAAAGAAAATCAAATTCAAATTTTAGTTTCCACAACAGTTATTGAAGTTGGAGTTGATGTTAGTAATGCTAACTGGATGGTTATTTATAATGCCGAACGATTTGGATTGAGTCAAATTCATCAGCTTCGTGGTAGAATTGGTCGTGGTAGTCAACAAGGGTATTGTTTCCTTTTAACTAATTCGTCACTTAGTGATGCATTAAAACGGTTAGAGTTTTTAGAGTCGTGTAATGATGGCTTTGAGGTTTCATATTATGATTTAAAAATGCGCGGTCCTGGAGATGTTTTAGGTGATCAGCAAAGCGGCTTACCAGTTTTTTTGGTTGCTGATATTTTTGAGGATGCTAATATTTTAGAAATATCGCGTAATGATGCAATTGAATTGCTACATAGTAAATCAAATGATCCAGCTTATTTAAGATTAATAAAAGAAATTGAAGAACAATTAACAGTTAATAATAAATATATTGATTAATTTATGTTATAATTAAATTTAATACGAGGTGAAAAAAATGAAATTAGGTATAGATGCAATGAGTGGGGATTTGGGTAGCGAAATTGTTGTAGAAGCATGCTTATCGTTTTTAGAAAAAAATAAAACTGATGAATTGTATGTAGTTGGAAAAATTGAAGAGTTACAGGCGTTAAATAATCATCCCCAAGTAGTTTTAATTGATGCTAGAGAAATACTTGAAATGACTGAAAACATTTTAGCGATTCGTAGAAAAAAAGAATCTAGTATGGTAAAAACAATGATGTTAGCTCGTAAAAACGAAGTGGATGCAGTTTTATCTTGTGGTAATACTGGTGCTTATTATGCTTGTGCAATGTTATTTTTAAAACGAATTGAAGGAATTGAAAAGTCTTGTTTAATGGCAATGTTGCCTACTTACAAAGGTGATAATGTTGCTATGCTTGACGTTGGGGCAAATTCTGAAAATACTGCTAGTCAATTAGTTTCTTTTGCAGTAATGGGTAGTGTTTATGCTCGTAATGTTCGTAAAATTGAAAATCCTAAAGTTGCTTTATTGAATATTGGTAGTGAGCATCATAAAGGTGATGAAGTTCATCAAGAAACATATAAATTATTAGAAAATATGAAAGAAATTAATTTTGTCGGTAATATTGAAGGTAAAGAGATTTTAGACGGTGATGTTGATGTAATTGTAACTGATGGTTTTACTGGAAATGTTGCTTTAAAAACAACTGAAGGTGTTGCTAAGGTTCTAGTAAAAAGCTTAAAAGAAAGTTTAATGTCTTCAACAAGAACTAAAGTGGGGGCATTGATGGCAAAGCCAGGATTAAAACAATTAATGAAAAAATTTGATACGAAAGCAGCAGGGGGTGCTTTAATGATGGGATTTGAAAAACCAGTAATTAAGGCTCATGGTTCTAGTGATGCGATTGCTTTTGAAAATGCTATAAATTTAGCGTTTGAAATGGTATCAAGTAATGTTGTTGAAAAAATGAAAGAAGGATTGAAATAAGGTGAAATTAAAAGAATTTTTAGATAAAATGGAAGTGCCCTATCAACATTTAGATATTTTTAAAGAAGCTTTTACTCATCCCTCATATGCCAATGAAAACAAAATGAAAAAACATGATTATGAACGATTAGAGTTTTTAGGAGATGCAGTTTTACAATATCATGTTTCTCGATATATATTTGACTTATATCCAGATTTACCAGAGGGAAGATTGACTAAATTAAGAGCTAAATTAGTACGTGAAGAATCATTGGCACGATTTGCAAGAGAATTGGATTTAGGACCATTGATTTATCTTGGTGCTGGTGAGGTAAATAATGGCGGTCGTGATCGTGATAGTGTATTAGCTGATATTTTTGAAGCTTTTATTGGTGCTGTTTGTCATGATTGTGGACCTGATCATGTTGAAAAAATATTAGAAAAAACAATTTATAAGCATGTTGAAGATGTTAATTATGATGATATTACTGATTTTAAAACTAAACTTCAGGAATTGATTCAAGCCGATCAACGTAAAACAGTAACATATGACCTGCTTTCATCTAGTGGCCCTTCAAATAATCCGGTTTTTGAAATGGCAGTAAAAATGGATGATATGATTTTAGGGGTTGGTACTGGTTCATCTAAAAAAAGAGCTGAACAAAAGGCTGCTAAAGATGCTTTAAATAAATTAGCTCGATAACAGACTTCGGTCTGTTTTTTTTGTACTAAAAATATTTTGTTTATAGCTTCTTTGCCTATATCTTTTATTTATCGATGAATAGGGTAAAGTAGGAGGGATGAACATGTACGAAGATTACATGGATAATTTATTCGATCGTCAGGCGGCTCCAATTGTGGCCCCTAAAGTTGGTGATATATTTTTATATACAGTATCTCGAGGTGATAATGTCTATGCAATTGCTAGAAGATTCAATACACGAGTAAATTATATTAAAAATATGAATGATTTAGAGGACAACTTATTAATATTTCCAAGCCAACAGTTGTTGATACCGGTGTTATTTCAAAATGTGCCACCAGTAAAACCAAAACCACAACCTAAGCCACAGCCACGTCAATCGTATGAACTATATTTCTAAAATAACTGGATTTTTAAATAGAAAGAGTTTATGATATTGTTAAATATGTATACGAGGAGTAGTAGATATGAATTTTCATGCAGGTAGTAAACGTAATTTGACATTAGTAATGGATCTATATGAATTAACGATGTCATATAATTATTTTAAACAAGGTAATAAAGATGAATATGTATACTTTGATATGTTTTATCGTAAAAATCCCGATAATGGTGGTTTTTCTATTTTTGCTGGATTACAGCAGTTGATTGAATGTATTAAGGATTTGCATTTTAGTGAGGGAGATATTGAATATCTCCGCTCACTAAATAAATTTGATGAAGATTTTTTTGATTATTTAAGAGATTTTAAATTTACTGGTTCAATCTATGCGGTAAAAGAAGGAACGCCAGTTTTTCCTAATGAACCGTTAATTACTGTTAGAGCAAAATTTATTGAAGCTCAGCTGATAGAAACTTTATTATTAGTAACAGTTAATCATCAATCATTAATTGCTACTAAAGCTCATCGAATTGTTCAAGAAGCTAAAGGACGAGCAGTAATGGAATTTGGGGCACGTCGCGCTCAAGGATATGATAGTGCAACTTATGGTGCTCGAGCTGCTTATATTGGTGGTGTTGCCGGAACTGCAACCGTTTCAGCAGGGATGATGTTTGGTATTCCAGTTGTTGGAACAATGGCTCATTCTTTTGTGCAATCTTTTGATAGTGAATTTGAAGCTTTTAAAGCATATGCTTTAACTTATCCTGATGATTGTGTACTATTAGTAGATACTTATGATACTTTAAAAAGTGGTGTCCCTAATGCAATCAAAGTTGCTTTAGAAGTATTAAAACCAATGGGTAAAAAATTAAAAGGAATTCGTCTTGATAGTGGCGATATTGCTTATTTATCTAAACGAGCTAGAGTGATGTTAGATGTTGCTGGTTTACACGATACTACAATTACAGCGTCTAATTCTTTAGATGAATATTTGATTCGTTCTTTATTGGACCAAGGTGCTCAAATTGATTCATTTGGGGTTGGTGAAAATTTAATTGTATCGCACAGTTCACCGGTATTTGGTGGTGTGTATAAATTAGTAGCAATTGAAAAAAATGGTGAAATTATTCCTAAAATTAAAATATCTGAAAATACTGAAAAAATTACAAATCCTGGTTATAAAAAAGTTTATCGCTTATTTGAAAACGAAACAGGAAAAGCTATTGGTGATGTTATTGCTTTTCATGATGAAAAAATTTCTAGCGATCAGGATTTAACAATTTATCATCAATCAAATATTTGGAAATTTAAAACAATATTAGCTAATACATATACTGTTGAACCATTACAAGTTCCGGTTTTTGTAGATGGGAAATGTGTGTATCCTGAATATACGGTAAATGAAATTCGTGAATATTCAAATCATGAAAAAGAAAGGCTATGGGACGAGGTGTTTAGATTAGAATACCCACATGATTATTATGTGGATTTAACAAAAACATTATTAGATTATAAATTAAAAATGTTAGAAAAGAAAAATAGAGAATTACAATAGAGGTAAATTATGGCAAAATTTGAACGTAAGGTAGAAAGACAGAAAAGTGAATTTACTTTTTCGAAAAAACCACCTGTAAAAGTATCTAAATTTAAGGAATTTAAAGAGAACTTTAACTTTAGATGGATTCCGACAGACTGGAAATCAATTTTATTGCTTGTTTTTGATTTTTTAATTCCAAGTTTAATAGTAATACCATTACTTATGCAATTTGTTGATCAGTTTATGGCCTTTATCATTGGTCATGGTGCGATTACAAGTTTATTGATTGTAGTATCATTTTACTTATATAATAAAAAGAAACCTTCAATCTGGGGATTGTTGGGACGTTATTGTTTTTCATGTTTGATGATTTCAGCAGTATCTTTTGTAATCCTTTTATTTGTATAAGGAGAAGGATTGCATGAAAATAACAATAGTTGGCTTAGGTGTAATTGGCGGAAGTTTTGCTAAGGCTTTAAAAGGTCAAGGACATGAGGTTTATGGTATTGATGTTGATAAAAGAACATTGCAAATGGCTAAAGATGATGGAACAATAATTGAAGGATTTGTTGATGGAAAAGAAATTATTCCCCAATCTGATCTTACGATTATTTGTTTATATCCTTCGTTAGTCATCGATTTTATAAAAAATAATACTTTTAAAAAAGGAAGTATTATTACAGATGCAGTTGGAATTAAAACATATTTTTTACAAGAAGCATTTAATTTAATTGATGAAGATGTTGAATTTGTCAGTGGCCATCCAATGGCTGGTAGAGAAAAAAAAGGCTATGAATACGCTAGTAAAGAAGTTTTTGCAAATGCAAATTATATCTTAATTGAACATCCAGTAAATAAAAAAGAATCGATTAGTTTTATGGAATCTTTTGTTGCTACACTTGGTTTTAAAAGTGTTAAAATTATGTCACCAGAGGCTCATGATGAAGTTGTTTCATTTACTTCGCAATTGCCTCATGCTTTAGCGGTTGCCCTAATAAATAGTGATAATCAAAAATATGATACTGGAAAATATATTGGTGATTCTTATCGTGATCTAACAAGAATAGCTAATATTAATGAAAATTTATGGTCAGAATTATTTTTAAAAAATCGTGATCATTTATTAGCGTCGATTAATTCTTTTGAAGAACAGTTAGATATGATTAAACAAGCTTTATATGATGATGATGAAGCAAAATTAAAAGAAATGTTTATTGAATCATCATTACGACGTGAAAAATTAGAAAAAAAGTAAGCACATCAAATTTTTTATTGATGTGCTTTTTAACAATTCCATTTAATTTTTACTGGTTTTGATTCGTTTAAAATAGCTCTTTTTTGCAAAGAAGCAAGTGCTTCTTTTAATTCATTACTTGCTAAGTTATCATAGTTTTCCTGACTATCTTTCAATCCTAATTTAAAATATGCGATAGCAGCACTTCCATATAATAAAAAACCAAAAGCATTACTTGGCGTTTGAATTGTTGCACAAGCAGTTGATATTGCTTTAATTGCGGCTAAATTTACTGGCTCATTTGTTAGTTCTTTGGCATTTTGACGCATCTGTTTGATAGCTGATTTAGCTTCTGGTAATTTACTTTTATCGTTAATAGCTTCTTTGCATATTTTTATTAATTCATCAGTATTATCATTAATATTATAAATTGGAAAATATTTTTCGTATGCATAATCAATTGCCCAGTTTGCAAGGGTTTCTTTGCTTTGGGTTTCGATTAGTCGCATTAAATCTTGACATTCTTTAGAATTGATATCACCTAACATCTTTTTTAATCTTACCATTGTATTGACTCCTTATAAAAATTATTCTCTTTCTTTAATGATTACATGGACTAAGTCCAGATCACCTTTATTGATTTTATTTCTGATTCTTTTGGGAATACCGATGATGTAACAAATGCTGCCATCTTCATTTTTGACTCCCATATTAACTATGCTGCCTTGATATGGCTCATTATCAAATAGGGCTAAAACTTTAACACGACCACGATCGAATTCTTCTTTAATGTTCCAAGGAAAAATAACATAGGCACCACCATTATCTAAATTGCAATGTATTTTTTCGTCATATTCATATATTTTTTATTCATCTAATCACTCCTGATATTATTTATTATACTGTTTTAGTTGTCTTTAGTATATTATTTTACCAATAATACTTTATATTAAATAAAAAATTTATTATTTTAAACAAAAAAAGTATAATATATTAAACAAATTGTTAAATATAGGTTGCTTTATTGACATTTTTCGCTATAATTAGGCTGTTATGAAATTAAAGATGGAGGTGTTTTATGGATATTGGAAGTAAAGTAAAACGATTACGTCAAGCCAATGGTCTTACTTTAGAAGAATTAGCTAATCGTAGTGAGTTAACCAAAGGCTTTTTATCGCAGTTAGAACGTGATTTAACTTCACCTTCAGTAGCGACTTTGGAAAATATTTTAGAAGCTTTAGGGACTAATTTACAGGAATTCTTTAGTGAAAAACAAGAGGAACAGATTGTTTTTAAAAAAGATGATTTTTTTGAAAATATTCAAGATGAATATAAAATTTCTTATATTATTCCTAATGCTCAAAAAAATGAGATGGAACCAATATTGATTGAATTAGAAAAAAATAATCAGTCAATGACGATTGATCCTCATGAAGGTGAGGAATTTGGTTATGTTGTTCAAGGAAGGGTTAAATTAGTATATGGTGATAAGGAATATGTGTTGAAAAAAGGTGAAACATTTTATTTGAAAGGGTTAGTTGCACATTATTTATCTAATCCAGGAGAAACAAAAGCAAAAGTAATTTGGGTTTCAACACCACCATTATTTTAAAGGAGAGCGTATGACAAAATTAATTGAGTTAGATAATTTGACTAAAGAATATAATGGTCAAGTTGTATTAAAGGGAATTCATTTGGATATTAATGAAAAAGAATTTGTAACTTTATTAGGACCTAGTGGTTGTGGTAAAACAACAACACTAAGAATTATGGGTGGTTTCGAAGAAGCTAATGGTGGACGAGTTTTATTTGATGGTCAAGATATTAGTTCATTACCTCCATATAAAAGAGAATTAAATACTGTATTTCAAAAATATGCATTATTTCCACATATGAATGTTTTTGATAATATTGCTTTTGGATTAAAAATTAAAAAAATGGATAAAGATACCATTAAGCATAAAGTTGAAAGAATGTTAAAACTAGTAGGTTTAGAAGGCTTTGGACCTCGTAATATTAATCAATTATCTGGTGGTCAACAACAGCGTGTTGCTATTGCTCGGGCATTAGTAAATGAACCTAAAGTTTTATTATTGGATGAACCACTAGGAGCATTGGATTTAAAACTTAGAAAAGCAATGCAAATTGAATTAAAAAATATTCAACAAGAAGTTGGGATTACATTTGTATATGTAACCCATGATCAAGAAGAAGCCTTGACAATGTCAGATACAATTGTCGTTATGAATGAAGGGCAGATTCAACAAATTGGTTCACCAACTGATATTTATAATGAACCTGAAAATCGTTTTGTAGCTCAATTTATTGGTGATTCTAATATAATTGAGGGGACATTTGTTAAAGATTATTTAGTGTCTTTTGATAATCAAGAATTTGAATGTGTTGACAAAGGTTTTGATGAGGGACAGGAAGTAGATATTGTTTTACGTCCTGAAGATTTAGATATTGTTGATGTTGGTAAAGGGAAAATCGAAGGTGTTGTAAGATCAATTGTATTCAAAGGGGTACATTATGAAATTATTGTAGAAACAAAAGATCGTAATTATATGGTACATACTACTGATATTAGTGAAGTAGGAAAAAAAGTTAATTTAGATTTCTGGCCTGAAGATATTCATGTCATGGAGAAAATGGGTACATATTAATGAAGCATTTTCGTAAATTAGTAGGACCATATTGTTTTTGGCTGTTTGTTTTAACAGTCGTACCAATGTTTTTGATTATGATCTATGCTTTTGTTGCTAAAGGAAATAATGTTGCAACATTTAAATTTACTTTAGATAATTTTACTAAGTTTTTTGATCCGATATTTATATCTGTTTTGATCAAATCATTTGTTTTAGGAATAATAACAACTGCTTTGTGTTTGTTGATTGGTTATCCGGTTGCTTATGCGATTTCTAAGTGTAAAGAAAAAACACAAACGTTATTAATTTTATTGATAACATTTCCAACTTGGATCAATATGTTAATGCGTACTTATGCCTGGATCAATATTTTAAGTAATAAAGGAGTAATTAGTAATATTTTCCAATTATTTGGTTTCGGTGAAGTTAGCTTGTTATATACTGATTTTGCGGTAGTGTTAGGAATGGTTTATGATTTTTTACCATTTATGATTTTACCAATTCATACTTCGTTAACAAAAATGGATAAATCATTGATTGAAGCAAGTAATGATTTAGGAGCTAGTCCTGTAACAACATTTTGGAAGATAACTTTTAGATTATCACTAGGTGGTGTTTTAACAGGGATAACTATGGTCTTTTTACCATCAATATCATCATTTGTAATTCCAAAATTATTAGGTGGTGGACAATATTCACTAATTGGTAATTTTATTGAACAGCAGTTTATTAATGTTGGAGATTGGCATTTTGGTAGTGCTGTTTCATTGATTTTGGCTATTTTGGTTATTATTCTAATGGGATTAATTAATCGAGTTGAAAAATATGCAGGATATCAGGAGGAAACTAAACGTGAAAAAACAAAAAAGGTTTAAGGGTTCTCTAGGTATTGTTTTAACATTAATTTTTCTATATATGCCTCTAGTGGTAATGGCGATTTTTTCTTTTAATGATTCTAAGTCGCTTTCAAGCTGGAGTGGTTTTTCGATTAGATGGTATCAAGAATTATTTAATAATCAGCAAATGATTGATGCGATTATTGTATCAGTTAGTATTGCTATTTTATCGACAGCAATTTCGACTGTTTTAGGAACAATAACAGCAATTGGTATTTCTAAATCTAGACCAGTTTTAAGAAAATTGATTTTACAAATAAATAATTTACCAATTATGAATCCAGATATCGTTATTGGGATTTCTTTAATGTTATTGTTTTCATTTATTAAAATTGAAAAAGGGTATTTAACGCTATTATTAGCACATATTACTTTTTGTACACCGTTTGTAATTACAAATGTTTTACCAAAAGTACGTCAGTTAGATGTTAATTTAGCTGATGCAGCAATGGATTTAGGGGCAACGCCGTTTCAGGCATTGACAAAGGTTATTTTGCCACAAATTAAACCAGGAATTATTTCAGGGGCATTATTAGCATTTACAATGTCTTTTGATGATTTTATTATTTCTTATTTTGTAAGTGGTAATGGTATTGAAAATATTTCGATTGTTATTTACAACATGTCAAAAAGAACGAATCCTAGTATCTATGCTCTAGCTACAATTATTTTAGTAGTAGTGTTATTGTTTGTTTGTATTGGGACAATTGTACCTAAATTCTGCCCAAAATTTACTAAAAAGATTGTTAATAGTAAAGTAGTTAAAGTTGCTTTGGCAGTTTGTATGATTATTGCTATTGGCTGGTCTATTTCAACAGGTACATCCAAAAGAACTCTAAGAGTTTATAACTGGGGTGAGTATATTGATAAAACCGTTCTTGATGAGTTTGAAGAAGAATATGATTGTCAAATAATTTATGAGACTTTTGATTCTAATGAGATAATGTATACTAAATATATGAGTGGAAATTCATATGATATTATGGTGCCTTCAGAATATATGATTGAACGGTTGATTAAAGAAGATCAATTACAAAAGATTGATAAAGATTTGATACCTAATATTTCAAATATTAATGAAGGGGTTTTAGGACAATCATTTGATCCTAATAACGATTATTGGGTGCCATATTTCTGTGGTAATGTAGGAATTTTGTATGATAAGACTATTGTTGATGCTAAAGATCTAGAAGAAGGCTGGGATATTTTACGTAATACTAAATATAAAGGCCAAATATATATGTATGATTCTGAAAGAGATAGTTTTATGGTAGCTTTAAAGGCGTTAGGATATTCAATGAATACAACTGACCAACAAGAAATAAATGCTGCATATCAATGGTTAATTGACCAAAGAGCGGAAATGGATCCGGTATATGTTGGTGATGAATCAATTGATACTATGATTAGTGGTTTAAAAGCTATGGCTATTATGTATTCTGGTGATGCAGCAGCTGTTATGGCTGAAAATGAAAATATGAAATTTTATATGCCAGATCAAGGAACTAATATCTGGTTTGATGGTTTTGTTATATCTAAAGAATGTAAACAAGTTGAATTGGCTAATCAGTTTATTAATTTTATGATTTCAGATGAAATATCTTATCGAAATACAGTAGAAGTAGGTTATTTAACTGCAAATGTTAATGCAGCTAACCAAGCATCTAAAGAAGATTTTAATGGAATTAGTGCTTATGGAATAAGAACAGAGGACAATGATGAGATTTTTGCATATCAAACTGATGAAGTTAAAGAAATGTATAACTCTCGTTGGACTAAAGTAAAAGCTAAATAATAGATATAGATTTTGATAAAAGGGGAAACTTAACATCGTTTAGGTTTCCTTTTTTATAGTTTTAAGTTATTTAAATAAAGAGTATTAATTATATTTTGAAAAAGTTAAATAGAAATAGATAATAAATAACAAAATAAAAATTAGTATTAAAATTGTTTAAAACAACGTATTTAGGTAGTTTTAGGTTATTTTTTTAAAAAAAATTAAAAAAATAAGAGATAAAAAAAAGATGATTATTAGCCATAAATTTGGTTTTAAATTAATTTTTATTTAAAAGTTAATGATTTTTTTGTAAAAAAGGGTTGCAATTCTTTAAAAGATAACATATAATAAAAAAGCAGTCCGGCAAGGGCGGTAAAAAAGAAAAACGAAATAATGGTTCCATGGCCAAGTTGGTAAGGCAGCAGACTGCAACTCTGTTATCATCGGTTCGAGTCCGGTTGGAACCTCCATAATGTTGCCCAGGTGGCGAAACTGGTAGACGCACAGGACTTAAAATCCTGCGGACCTCAAAATCCGTGCCGGTTCGATTCCGGCCCTGGGCACCATTAAATAAATAGTAAAAAAAAGACTTGCAAATAAAAATGAATTATGCTAATATATGTAAGCATTACGAAATGCGCTAGTAGCTCAACTGGATAGAGTGCTTGACTACGGATCAAGAGGTTGTGGGTTCGATTCCTGCCTAGCGCGCCATTTGTCGGGAAGTAGCACAGCTTGGTAGTGCACCTGGTTTGGGACCAGGGGGTCGCAGGTTCAAATCCTGTCTTCCCGACCATTGAAAAGGGGCCTTAGCTCAGCTGGGAGAGCGCCTGCTTTGCACGCAGGAGGTCAGCGGTTCGATCCCGCTAGGCTCCACCATTAGATATTAAATTATAGCGTTGCTGTAGTTGATTACGGCGGGGTAGCTCAGTTGGCTAGAGCAATCGGTTCATACCCGGTGGGTCGGGGGTTCGAATCCCTTCCCCGCTACCAATTTAATAGAAGGTGCCCCTAAGTGAAGAACAACAAGGACCCTTAGCTCAGCTGGTTAGAGCTATCGGCTCATAACCGATCGGTCGTTGGTTCGAGTCCAACAGGGTCCACCAAATTTAATAACGCGAGGGATTACCCAAGTCCGGCTGAAGGGATCGGTCTTGAAAACCGACAGGGGATTAACGTCCCGCGGGGGTTCGAATCCCTCATCCCTCGCCATTATATTAAAATTAAATATCGCGGGATGGAGCAGTCTGGTAGCTCGTCGGGCTCATAACCCGAAGGTCGTTGGTTCAAATCCTTCTCCCGCAACCAAAATGGTCTGGTAGTTCAGTTGGTTAGAATGCCGCCCTGTCACGGCGGAGGTCGCGGGTTCGAGTCCCGTCCAGACCGCCATGGTTCCGTAGCTCAGTCGGTAGAGCAGAGGACTGAAAATCCTCGTGTCGCTGGTTCGATTCCGGCCGGAACCACCATTTGACTTAACAACTGTAAGGTTGTTTTTATTTCGGAAAATTCATTGGTTATGAATAGTGATTCGGGAAGTAGCACAGCTTGGTAGTGCACCTGGTTTGGGACCAGGGGGTCGCAGGTTCAAATCCTGTCTTCCCGACCATTGAAAAGGGGCCTTAGCTCAGCTGGGAGAGCGCCTGCTTTGCACGCAGGAGGTCAGCGGTTCGATCCCGCTAGGCTCCACCATTAGATATTAAATTATAGCGTTGCTGTAGTTGATTACGGCGGGGTAGCTCAGTTGGCTAGAGCAATCGGTTCATACCCGGTGGGTCGGGGGTTCGAATCCCTTCCCCGCTACCAATTTAATAGAAGGTGCCCCTAAGTGAAGAACAACAAGGACCCTTAGCTCAGCTGGTTAGAGCTATCGGCTCATAACCGATCGGTCGTTGGTTCGAGTCCAACAGGGTCCACCAAATTTAATAACGCGAGGGATTACCCAAGTCCGGCTGAAGGGATCGGTCTTGAAAACCGACAGGGGATTAACGTCCCGCGGGGGTTCGAATCCCTCATCCCTCGCCATTATATTAAAATTAAATATCGCGGGATGGAGCAGTCTGGTAGCTCGTCGGGCTCATAACCCGAAGGTCGTTGGTTCAAATCCTTCTCCCGCAACCAAAATGGTCTGGTAGTTCAGTTGGTTAGAATGCCGCCCTGTCACGGCGGAGGTCGCGGGTTCGAGTCCCGTCCAGACCGCCATGGTTCCGTAGCTCAGTCGGTAGAGCAGAGGACTGAAAATCCTCGTGTCGCTGGTTCGATTCCGGCCGGAACCACCATTTGACTTAACAACTGTAAGGTTGTTTTTTTATTATTTAAAATATAGATCTTAGAAGTAGTTTATATAAATTACTTCTTTTTTTATATAACAGTTGTTAATTGAGCTATTATTAGTTATTTATTAGATAATGCATAATATGTTTATCAAAACAAACATAAATCATGTATACTATAATTGTTAAATTAATAATTTGTAGAAGGACAGATTTATATGATATTAGATATAGAAAATATTACCAAAGATAGTATCTTTTTAGATAAAGTTAATAACCTTGCAAAAGAGGCTTTTCCACCTGAAGAATATTTAGAACCAGCAAAAATTATCGAGATGGCAAAAGCAGATAATTTTGATTTTTTAGCATTAAAGGATATAGATACTTTTGTTGGTTTTATGGTCGTTCTTACATATGAAGATTTAGCATATCTTTTCTTTTTAGCAATCGATTCATCTTGTCGTTCAAAAGGGTATAAAAGTCGTGCTATTAAAATTTTAAAAGAAAAATATCTATCAAAGAAACAAGTTGTTGATTTTGAAATGCTTGTTAATTTAGCTGATAATAGTATTCAAAGAGAAAAACGACGTAATTTTTATTTACATAATGAGTATAAAGAAACCGGACTTTTTCTATTATATCTTGGTGTAGATTATGAAGTGTTTTGTATGGATGATAATTTTGAACTAGAGGTTTTTAAAGCGATGATGAAGACAATTCAGGTTAAAGGTTTTAATCCTAAATATTTTATTAAATCTGATAAGTTTAATGTATAGAAAATTATAATAAGTATGTAATAAAATTATAAATACAGTTGGATTATTAAAGAAGAATTAACAAGTAATAGAGGTTGATTATTATAGTTATCATTTTACTTTTTATTTGTAATTCTTTTTTTATATATAAATATTGTATTTCTATATGATTATGATATACTGATGACTAGATTTAATGAGGTGATTTAATGAAGTATAAAGAGTTTAGAATGTTAATATTCTCAATTATTTTTTTTCTAGCGGTTAGTGGAGCATGTGTATATTTTGCTTTAGATAATAATCGAACAAAAGTTATTATTGGTATTATTTTAGCTTTTACACTATTAATAATTTTAACAACTAAATATAATATGAAAATATTTAATGATTCAACATTGATTTATGAATTTAAAGGAATAGGTATTTTACCTGCATTAATTGAGTATAAAGATATTAAGGATGTTACTTTGCTTGGAAAGCATAAATTGAAAATCAAACATCGTGGACAGTCAACGCTTTATATTTTAAATGCTGAGGCATTTTATGAAGAATTGATGGAAAATATTAACGAATATAAAAAAGGCGCTATTTAAGAAAGATAGCGCCTTATTAAATTAATAAATTCCTTGAGAAATCATTGCAGCAACAACTTTTTCGAATCCAGCGATATTAGCACCTTTTACTAAATCATATCCTAATCCATATTTTTCAGCAGCTGCTTTTGAGTTATCATGAATATTTTTCATGATTTCTTTTAATTTAGCATCAACTTCTTCTGCAGTCCAGCTATAACGCATTGAGTTTTGAGCCATTTCTAATGCAGATACAGCAACTCCACCAGCGTTAGCAGCTTTTGCAGGTCCTAAAGTTCCACCGTTATTAATGAAGTATTCCATTGCTTCAGGAGTTGTAGGCATATTAGCACCTTCAATAATATATTTAACACCATTAGCAACTAATTGTTTAGCTTCTTCTAATCCAATTTCATTTTGAGTAGCACATGGGAATGCCATATCTACTTTTAATCCCCAAGGTTTTTCACCTGGATGGAATTCGCAACCGAATTTTTCAGCATAATCTTTTAATTTAACATCATTTGATTCACGAATTTTACATAAGAAATCAATTTTTTCATCAGTAGTAATACCTTCTGGATCATAAACATATCCATCACGTCCAGAAATAGAAACTACTTTAGCACCTAATTCACGAGCTTTTAAACAAACTCCCCAAGCAACGTTTCCATATCCAGAACAAGCAATAGTTTTTCCTTCATAACTATCGTTGAAATGTTTTAATACTTCATTTCCATAGTAACAAGCACCAAATCCAGTTGCTTCTGGTCTAATTAAACTTCCTCCATATGGTAATGGTTTACCAGTTAAAACACCATTTTCGAATGCTCCACGGATACGACGATATTGTCCATACATATAACCGATTTCACGAGCACCTGTTCCGATATCTCCTGCAGGCACGTCAACATCTGGACCAATATGACGATATAATTCAGTCATAAAGCTTTGGCAGAAACGCATAATTTCGTTATCTGATTTACCTTGTGGATCAAAATCAGAACCACCTTTACCACCACCGATTGGTAATGTAGTAAGTGAGTTTTTGAAAATTTGTTCAAATCCTAAGAATTTAATAATACCTAAGTTAACACTTGGATGTAATCTTAAACCACCTTTATATGGTCCAATAGCACTTGAGAATTGAACACGATATCCACGGTTAACTTGAACTTGTCCATTATCATCCATCCAAGGAACTTTAAACATAATAGTTCTTTCTGGTTCAACTAATCTTTCTAAAATAGCTTGTTTTTCATATTCAGGATGAGCTTCGATTACTGGTCGTAAGCTTTCTAATACTTCTTCTACAGCTTGGATAAATTCAGGCTGATCAGCATTTTTTGTTTTAACTTCATCTAAAACTCTTGTAATATAATCCATTAAAATTGTCCTCCTTTTTTATCTAATCAATATAATACTATTAATCTAATAATAAATAAACATTTTAAGAAAAATATATTATAGATAGAAAAAATTATTAACATTGATATTAAAATACCGCATTTTTCAAAATAATATGATTATATCGGGAAATTTTTAAATCACAAATTCAAAATGTTATTGTATTTTATAATTTTAATAAAAATTTCTTTTCATTTATAACTTAATATGATAATATTGTATACAATAAGAGGTGATAAAAAATGAAAGCGATAAAAAATTTACAACAATTACATCACCACCATTGGATTACCTAGGGTTATATCTTTTATGATACAACCCATTTTGTGCTAAATATTTTTTGGGTGTATCTAATGACAAAATGATTATAGCGAGTCATTAGTAAATGACTCGTTTTTTTGTAAATAAAGGGGGAAATAAAATGGAAGAGTTTAAATATTTAATACCAGAAGAAAGCATTGATGCGATTATTAGCAATGTTGGTAAGTTAAGAGAAATTGAAAATAATCTGCGTACTATCTTTGCTAAAAATAACTATCAAGAAGTATTGATGCCTTCTTTTGAATATGTTGATTTATATACAAAACTAGATTGTGGTTTTGATCAAGAAAAGATGTTTCAATATATTAATCATGAAGGAAAAAATGTGGCAATGCGCTGTGATTTTACTATTCCGTTAGCTCGTTTTTATTCAACAAATAACTTTAATAATGAAGTCGCTCGTTATTGTTATTTTGGCAAAGTGTATCGTAAAGAAATTATGCATAAAGGTCGCTCTAGTGAGTTTTTCCAAGGGGGCGTTGAGTTAATCAATAAACCAGGTATTGCTGGTGATAAAGAATGTTTGACGATGATTTTAGAGTCATTACCACATTTAGGATTAAATAATATATTACTAGAAATTGGTTCGGCTAAATTTTTTAATCGAATTTGTTATTTAGTGGGGGATAAAGCTGATAAATTAACTGAAATTTTAAAATATCGTAATATTAGTGCAATGAAACAGTTTGTAAGTGAAAATGATTTTTCGGATTCATTAAATCAATTATTATTAAAATTACCATTAGCTTTTGGGGATATAAACTTATTAAATAGTGCAATTTGTAATCTTAATGATCCAATATTATTAGAAGCTTTAAATAATTTAAAAGAATTATATGAGGTATTAGATTGTAATGATCAAATTATTTTTGATTTAGGAATGGTACCGGCAATGAAATATTATACTGGGTTGATGATTAAAGGTTACTGTGATAAAAGTGCCCAGCCGATTATTTCTGGTGGTCGTTATGATGATTTATTACCACGTTTTAATAAAAATGTTGGGGCAATTGGTTTTTGTTATCATATGAATCATATTTTAAAAGCATTGGATAAGGAGGGGGAATTCAATGATTAAGATTGCTATTACAAAAGGAAGAATTGAAAAGCAGGTTTGTAAGTTATTACAAGAAGCTAATTATGATATGGAGCCGGTATTTAATAAAGATCGCGAACTTTTAATTAAGACCAAAGATGGCATTGAAATGATTTTTGGTAAGGCTAATGATGTTGTAACATTTTTAGAGCATGGAATTGTTGATGTTGGTTTTGTAGGTAAAGATACTTTAGATGATAGTGATTTTGAAGATTACTATGAATTATTAGATTTAAAAATTGGTAAATGTTACTTTGCAGTTGCCGCCTATCCTGAATATCGAAATAGAAAATATGTCCGTAGAAAAAGAATTGCAAGTAAATATCCTAAAGTCGCTAAAAGTTATTTTGCTAAAAAACAAGAGGATGTTGAAATAATTAAACTAGAGGGTTCAGTAGAATTAGGACCAATCGTCGGAATTAGTGATGCGATAGTTGATATTGTGGAAACTGGATCAACTTTAAAGGCCAATGGATTAGAAGTAATTGAAAAAATTAGTGATATTTCGACTAGAATGATCGTAAATAAAGTAAGTTTAAAATTTAAAAAAGATGAAATTTTTGATTTAGTTAATAAGTTAGAAGCAGTAACGGGGGAAGAAAAATGTTAAAAGTAATTGAATACAACGGTAATTTAGAAGCAGTTGCTTTAAAACTTGATAATCGAAAAGAAAATATTAGTAAAGAAGTTAATGATGCGGTAATGAAAATTATTGATGATATTAATAAGCGGGGTAATGAAGCATTATATGAATATTGTTTAAAGTTTGATGGTTATCAAATAAAAGATGAAGCAGATTTAATTGTTAGTGAAGCAGAAAAAGAAATTGCTTTAAAGCAAGTAGATGCTAATTATTTACGAATTCTAGAAAGAACAAAAGAACAGATAATTGAATTTCATAAAAATCAAATTGATAAGTCATGGTCTTTATTTAAAGAAAATGGAGTAATAATGGGGCAAATGGTTCGTCCTATTGAACGAGTTGCTTTATATGTTCCAGGGGGAACTGCTTGTTATCCATCAACGGTATTAATGAATGCTTTACCAGCTAAACTAGCTGGAGTTAAAGATTTAGTAATAATTACACCGGTAAAAGAAGATGGTAAAGTAAATCCAATTATTATAGCAGCTGCAAAAGTTTGTGGCATTGATACGATTTATAAATTTGGAGGAGCTCAAGGTATCGCAGCTATTGCTCATGGCACTCAAACAATAAAAAAAGCTGATAAGATAGTTGGACCAGGAAATATTTATGTTGCTACTGCTAAAAAGTTAAGTTATGGCTTAGTAGATATTGATATGGTAGCTGGACCTAGTGAAGTTTTAGTAATTGCTGATGAAAATGCTAATAGCAAATATATTGCTGCTGACTTAATTAGTCAGGCTGAACATGATAAATTAGCTAGTGCGATGTTAGTAACAACAAGTAAAAGTTTAGTTGATCAAGTTAATCAAGAATTAAAACGTCAGATTGCTTATCTATCACGAAAAGAAATTATTGAAGAATCTTTGGCTAATTATGGTGGGGCGATAATTGTTGATAATATTGATCAGGCTTTTGAAGTTTCTAATTATTTAGCACCTGAACACTTAGAAGTATTAGTTGATAATCCAGTAAATTGTCTTCCTAAAATTAAAAATGCCGGTTCTATCTTTTTAGGTGAATATTCACCAGAACCATTAGGAGACTATATGAGTGGAACTAATCATGTTTTACCTACTGGAGGAACCGCTAAATTTTATTCAGCTTTAGGAGTATACGATTTTGTCAAATATTCATCATATAGTTATTATCCTAAGGATGTTTTAGCTACTTTTAAAGATGATGTTATGGCATTTGCGAAAAGTGAAGGGTTAGATGGACACGCTAATTCAATTGCAGTGCGTTTTGAGGAGGATTACGATGAGAACTAGTAAAATAGAACGTAAAACTTTAGAAACATCTATTTACGTTGACTTAAATCTTGATGGAACTGGAAAAAGTGATATTGATACTGGAATAGGTTTTTTCGACCATATGCTTACATTATTAGCTTTTCATAGTAATTTTGATTTAACGGTTAAGTGCGATGGTGATTTAAAAGTTGATTGCCATCATACTATCGAGGATCTAGGAATTGTTTTAGGAACTTGTTTAAAAGAAGCGTTGAATGATAAAAAAGGTATTAAACGCTATGGATCTTTTACAATTCCAATGGATGAAACATTAGTAACTACTAATTTAGATATTAGTGGTCGACCTTATTTAGTATTTAATGTTAACTTGACTTGTGAAAGAATTGGAACTTTTGAAACAGAGATGGCAGTTGAATTTTTTAGAGCATTTGCATTTAATTCTTTAATAACTTTGCACATTAATCAACATTACGGTACCAATAATCATCATATTGTTGAAGCGGTTTTTAAAAGCTTAGGTAGAGCTTTAAAAGAAGCTGTTAGTATCGATGAAGCTAATAAAGATAAAATAGTATCTTCAAAAGGCGTTTTATAGGAGGAAAAGACCATGGTTGTTATTATAGATTATAATATTGGTAATTTAAGTAGTGTTATTTCAGCATTAAAAAGAGTTGGCATTGATGCCATTCTTTCTCGTGATAAAAAAGTAATTGAAAAAGCTAAGGCTATTGTTTTACCAGGAGTTGGTACTTTTCCGGTGGCAATGAATAATTTAAAAAAATATGATTTAATAGACGTTTTAACAAAACAAAAAGAAGCTGGAATACCAATTTTAGGAATATGTTTAGGGATGCAAATTTTATTTGAAAAAGGTTATGAAGTCCAAGAAACACCAGGACTAGGCTTTTTAAAAGGTGAAGTAGTGTATATGGATATTGATGAAAAAGTTCCTCATATGGGATGGAATCAATTACACTTTAATCAAAAACATCCGATTTTAAAATATATTCATGAAAATGATGATGTTTATTTTGTTCATTCATTTATGGCTAAATGTCCTGATGAAGAGTTAGTTGCTTACAGCGATTATGGTAGTACCAATATTACTGCAATTGCTTCAAAAGATAATGTAATTGGATGTCAATTTCATCCAGAAAAAAGTGGAACAGTTGGTAAAAAAATACTCTTAGCGTTTAAGGAGATGATCGAATGTTAATTATTCCAGCAATAGATTTAAAAGATGGACAAGCTGTAAGATTATATAAAGGTGATTATAATCAAAAAACTGTCTACAGTAAAAATCCTGAAGAATTAGCAATAACTTTTGAAAAAATGGGAGCTAAGATCCTTCATGTTGTTGATTTAGATGGAGCAAAAGATGGAAAGTGTGTTAATTTAGAAGCAATCAAGAAAATAAAACAAGCAACTAAAATGGCTATTGAATTAGGCGGTGGAATCAGAAATATGGATACAGTGGATTTGTATCTAGAAGAGATTGGTATTGACCGCGTTATTTTAGGAACTGCAGCAATAAATGATCCTGATTTTTTAAAAATGGCATTAAAGAAATATGGTTCAAAGAAAATTGTTGTTGGCGTTGATGTCAAAGATGGATATGTATCAACTTCAGGCTGGTTAGAAACAAGTAATGTGCCTTATTTAGATTTTATTTTAGAATTAGAAAAAATAGGAATTGAATACATTGTAGTTACAGATATTAGTAAAGATGGTACTTTACAAGGTCCTAATTTTAAAATGTATGAAAAAATTAAAGCGGCAAGCTCAATTAATTTTGTGGTTTCTGGTGGGGTAAAAGACATTGATAATATTGAAGAAACAGCTAAAAATAATTATTATGCTTGTATTGTAGGAAAGGCATATTATGAAGGAAAAGTTGATCTAAAGGAGGCTATTGCATGCTTACAAAAAGAATAATTCCTTGTTTAGATATTAAAAATGGCAAGGTTGTAAAAGGAGTAAATTTTGTTGGATTAAAAGATGTTGGTGATCCAATTGAACTTGCTAAACGATACGACCAGCAATGTAGTGATGAAGTAGTATTTTTAGATATCACTGCTAGTTATGAACAGCGAGATATTATTAAAGATCTTATTGAACGTGGTGCTAAAGAACTTAGTATTCCACTTGCAGTAGGAGGCGGAATTAGAACTATTGATGATTTTAGGATGATTTTAGCTAGTGGGGCTGATAAAGTATCTGTTAATTCGGCGGCTATTGCTAATCCTGATTTAATTAAAGAAGCTGCTGATGAATTTGGGGTTCAATGTGTTGTCGTTGCTATTGATGCTAAAAAAAGAGCATCAGGAGGATATGATGTTTATGTTAAAGGTGGTCGTGAAAATACTGGAATTGATTTAATTGAATGGGTAAAAAAATGTCAGGAACTTGGAGCTGGTGAAATCTTATTAACTTCAATGGATGCTGATGGTACTAAAGCCGGATATGATATTGATATGATTAACGCTGTTTGTGATGTTGTTGATATCCCAGTTATCGCCAGTGGTGGTTGTGGCAGTATCCAGGATATTGTCGATGTTTTTAAAAAGACTAACTGCGATGCCGCTTTAGTTGCTTCGTTATTTCATTTCGGTGAAGCAACTGTTGAACAGGTTCGTCAAGAATTACGTAAAGAAGGAATTAATGTTAGGAGGGCAATTTAATGAAACCTGATTTTAAAAAGATGGAATTAATTCCAGCAATCGTACAAGATTATCAAACTAATCAAATACTAATGCTTGCCTATGTAAATGAGGAAGCTTATAATAAAATGCTTGAAACTAAGCAAACATATTTTTATTCACGTTCACGTAAACAATTGTGGCATAAAGGAGAAACATCAGGACATTTCCAAAATATAAAAGGAATGTATTTAGACTGTGATTTAGATACTTTATTGATTTTTGTTGAACAAATTGGGGTTGCTTGTCATACTGGGGCTTATTCATGTTTCTTTAATGAAGTATTGCCTTTTGATAATACTAATATTTTTAGAAGTTTAGAAAAATTAATTGCTAATCGTAAACAAAATCCAGTTGAAAAATCTTATACTAACTATTTATTGGATCAAGGTGTTGATAAAATATGTAAAAAAGTTGGCGAAGAGGCAAGTGAAACAATTATTGCTGCTAAAAACAATGATAAAGATGAATTGATTGGTGAAATAAGTGATTTGTTTTATCATGTCTTTGTTTTAATGAATAATCAAGGTGTTTCTTTGGATGATGTTGAAAATAAATTGAAAGAACGGCACAAAATTACTGGAAATAAAAAAGAATTTCATACTCGAGGAGAGTATTAAAAGTTTTATTAATTGAATAATTATCCTAAATAGCCAAATTAAAATGGCTATTTTTAATTATATGGAAATTTCGTGTCAATACTACTAGAGTTTGTGGTATAATAACTATTATGTTTTAGGAGGAATTATTATGGAATTATACAACAAAGAAAATTTAAAAGTATTAAAAGATAGCTTGTTAGATGATAGTTATTATATGCCAAAAGGATTATTCCAAAGTAATAAAAATCTTCGTTTAGAAACTAAACTAGCATATGTTGCTATTCTTGATACTTTATTAAAAAAGGCAAATTTTAATCAAGATGGAATTGCTATGTTAAAACGTGACAATCCAATGATTATGGCAACGTTGGAAAAACTTGCTAATAAAGATGTTGATAAAGATAAAATGGAAAAGTATTTTGATGAATTATGTGAAGCTAATTTAATAGAAATTAATAAACAAGATATTTTTGTATATCAAGTTGATTAGTGATGATAAACTATGATGATAAACTATTTAGCTAAAAAATTCATTAATAATTATCAAAATTATGATAATAATAAGGTAAGAGAACAGTATGGGACACTTTGTTCACTAGTTTCTATTGGTTGTAATATAATTCTGGTACTGTTTAAACTTACAATGGGTGGCATTACTAATAGTATTGCCATAATCGCAGATGGATTAAACAATCTATCTGATGTTGGTAGTAATTTAGCTTCACTATTTGGCTTTAAATTAGCAAATAAACATCCTGATGCCGAACATCCTTATGGTCATGGTCGTATTGAATATGTCGCTGGATTAATTATTGCTTTTTTAATTTTATTAGTTGGGTTTCAGTCTTTAAGAGATTCTGTTTTAAAGATTTTTAATCCTGAAAAAGTTGTTTTTACTTATATAGCGGCAATAATATTGGTTGTTTCAATTTTTATTAAATTATACATGGCACATTTTAATAAAATTGTAGCTGGTAAAATAAATTCAACAACTTTACAAGCAGCAAGCCAGGATAGTTTAAATGATTGTTTGACAACGGCAGCTTCTTTAATTGCACTTATTGCTTCAATTTATACTGATTTACCAATTGATGGTATTATTGGTTCACTTGTATCAATTATTGTTTTGAAATCAGGAATTGAGATTTTCAAAGATACTGTTAATCCATTATTAGGAATGGCTCCAGATAAAGAATTAGTAAAAGAGATTGCAGATTATATTTTATCTTATCCTGAAGTTTTAGGAATACATGATTTGATGATGCATGATTATGGACCAGGAAGAAGATTTTTAACTTTACATGTTGAAGTTAATTGCAATGATGATATTATGGCTGTTCATGATGCAATGGACATTATTGAACGAGCAATTCTAGATAAATATCATATTTTAACTACTATTCATATGGATCCAATCGATTCAAATGATGCGTTGACCAATGAATTAAAAGAAATGGTTGCAACGATAGTTAAAGATATTAATCAAGAATATAGTATTCACGATTTTAGAGTAGTAACTGGTCCAACACATACTAACTTAATTTTTGATGTTTTATTACCAATAGATGATCAAGTTGATCATAAATCACTAAAAAAAGAAATTGATCAAAAAATTAAGAATATTAATGAAAATTATTTTACAGTTATGCAAATAGAACATAGCTATATTTAAAAGAGCAGTTCATTTCGAACCGCTCTTTTTTATGCTCTGAAAACTACTTCTTCTTTTTCATACATCATTTTAGCACCAACCATTGCAATTATTACATAGGCAACTGACCAGGCAAAAGTGATATATAAATGAGTGTAATTTAATTGATTAAAGATAATTTCTTTGATAACAATTACTACATTTAAAATTGGAATATTCATCATCGCAGTAGAAACACTGCTTGGTTCTGTATACATTGTAATAACAGATAATAGTACCGGAATCAAAGTTACTGGTGTTAAATATGTATTAGCTTCTTTAATTGATCTAGCATAAGTTGAAACTAATAGCATAACTGCTGATATAAATAAAACGTATAAAATTGCTAATACTGCAATTAATAACATGCTTTGTATTGATATATTGATAGTTAATGGCATTGTTTCACTTAATCCAAATTTAAATGCCAACAATAATCCTACACCAGAGAAAATTGAGGTAATTGTTCCAAAAGTTGCCGTAACAATCAATTTTGCAATTAAAATTGAACTTCTAGAAACCCCAGTAGAAAGAAGTGGTTCTAATGTACCACGTTCTTTTTCACCAGCACCTAAATCAGTTGCAATAGGTGTAATTCCTGAACCTGAATAACCAATAATCATCATAGGAATTAACATTCCTAACATCATCAAAGACACACCATCACTTTCTTGATCTTTTGCATGTTCTTGATAATTGAAAGGCTGCAATAATGTACTTGATAAATTATTAGCTTCTAAATAACTAGCTAAGTAATTATTTTGATAATTACTAAAGATTGTTTGGACTGAGCTAATTGCTGTTAACGCTCGTTGTGATGTCGTATCATAGTATAAATCAATCGTTGGAATTTTATTTTCAAGTAATGCCTGATTGATACCATTAGCACTGATATAGGCTGTTATTTCACCCTCGTATGCAGCATTAATAGGGTCATCACTTTTTACTAGTTCATATATACCAGCATTTTCAAATAATTGGACGATTTGTGGTTCGTCACAGTCGAGTACAATTTTATAGCGATTATCTTCACTTGGTGCAGCCATATCTGATACTGATGAAAAGATAAAAGTAAATAATAAAGGCATAATTATGATCGGAATAACAAAAGTCATCAAAAGTGTTTTACGATCTCTTAAAATATCTTTAAATTCTTTTTTTACAATCGTCATTATATTATTCATAGTTATTTCCTCCAATGCATTCAATAAATAAATCTTCAAGAGTATCTTTTTGATAATCTTTTTTTAATTGTTCAATTGTTCCACTGGCAACAACCTTACCTTTATGAATAATAATAATACGATCACATAGTTTTTCTGTTTCGTACATATTGTGGCTAGAAAATACAATTGCTTTATTTTCTGACTTACATTTTAAAATAAAGTCGTGAATCAATTTACTAGATAGTACATCAAGACCGGTAGTTGGTTCATCAAAAAGCATTACATCAGGACGATGAACTATACTTCTAGCTAAAGAAACTTTTTGTTTCATACCACGACTATACTTACCAACAGGACGGTCAATATAATCGGTCATTTCTAAATCACTAGCTATTTGTTCAACTGCTTCTTTAGCTTCTTGATCACTCATTCCATTTAGTTTTGCAAAATAAGTCATGTTTTCACGTCCGGTTAGTCGATCATATAAAGCAACATCGCCACCGAATAAGATTCCAATATGGCCCCTGATTTTATCAGGATGATCAATAATGTTAAATTCATTAATACTTGCTGTTCCACTAGTTGGTTTTAACATTGTGGCAATCATCCTTAATGTTGTAGTTTTACCGGCACCGTTTTCTCCAAGTAAACCAACAATTTCGCCAGGGTTTACTTCAAAAGAAACGTTTTCTACGGCTGTAATTTTTTTAAATTTTTTGGTCAGATTTTCAACCTTCAACATAGAATCCCCCTCCATATAGTCTTTTGATAACATAATTATATAACTTTTTAATTTTATAAGCGATAAATTAAATCTTATAAGTTATCAAATTAAGAATATTTAAGATTTAATATTTTATTGATTTTCTTCAAATAGAAAAACTTCTTCAATTGTAAGATTAAAAAATTTGGCTATTTTATATGCTAACAAAAGAGATGCTGTATATTTGCCTACCTCAATTGAGGTAATAGTCTGTCGGGTTACCCCGACAGACCTAGCTAGTGCCTCTTGTGAAATATTTTGTTGTTTACGTAGTTCTTTAACTCTGTTTTTCAATATTATCACCTGCTTTGCAAAGCTCGCTTTACATTTTTAGTATAGTTTACTTTGCATTGAAAGTCAATAACCACAAATTATTTTGGATATTTAATCGTATTTTTTTCTAATTTATTTTCAATAATTGTTTTAATATCAAGATTTAATGAGTAAGCTAATTGAAAACAATAAATTAATACATCAGCTAATTCATCGCTGACATTATCAATATTTAAATTACTATCCCATTGAATACATTCAAGTAATTCACTAGCTTCAATAACTATACTTTTGATTAGACTATCAGGATAATCTAATTGATCCCAATTTCTCTCCTTAACAAATTTAATGATTTTATTTTCTAATTCTTCCATTTTATTTCCCTTCCTTTGTATTAATTATATCTATAATATATCAGGTTTCAATAAATCATAGCAAAAAAGTAGGAAATATTTTAAAAATCACTTGACTTTCATAGATGATTTAGCTAATATATTGCCAACGACGTTGAAAAGAAGAGTAGTTTATATTAGCTTGATAGAGAGTTCTTGGCTGGTGGAAAAGAATAAGCGAGGATAAATGAAGATGGTCTTGGAGTCTTATAGGCGATATTTAGTCTATAACGGGAGCGCCCGTTATTGCGCTAGAGTATGATGGTACTCGATGAGGTTATTATTGTAAGATAATAATAAATTAAGGTGGTAACACGGGTGATGCTCGTCCTTAGATAGGACGGGTTTTTTTATTTTTTAGGAGGGTAAAATGATTGAAATAAAAAATGTAAGTAAAACTTTTAATTTAAAAAACAAAAGTGTTCAAGCTGTTAATGATGTTTCATTGACGATTGATACAGGTGATATTTATGGCATTATTGGTTTTAGCGGGGCAGGGAAATCAACATTGTTAAGGATGATTAATCAATTAGAAGTACAAGATGAAGGTGAAATTTTAATTGATGGTCAAGATATAAAAAAACTTTCAAAACAAGAGTTAAGAAAATTACGAACTAAAATTGGAATGATTTTTCAGCATTTTAATTTACTATGGTCAAAGACTGTTAGTCAAAATATTGAATTGGCTTTACAAATAGCAGGGCATAAAAATAAATTGACACGACAACAAAAAGTTCAGGAATTAATATCTTTAGTTGGTTTAATTGGAAGAGAAAATGCTTATCCTAGTGAATTGTCAGGTGGTCAAAAACAACGTGTGGCAATAGCTAGAGCGTTAGCTAATGATCCTAAAGTGTTGTTATGTGATGAGGCAACAAGTGCTTTAGATCCACAAACGACAAGTGCGATTTTGGATTTATTATTAAAAATAAATCGAGAGTTAAATATTACGATTATAATGATCAGTCATCAAATGGAAGTTGTACAAAAGATTTGTAATCAAATTGCTATTATGGCTGATGGCAGAGTAATTGAACAAGGTTTGGTAGAAGATATTTTTAGAAATCCTAAACATGAGATTACTAAAAGTTTTATATATAAAAGTAATGGTGATTTTGATGAAAAAATGTTAAAAGAAATTTACTCGAAGGGACAATTGATTAAAGTAACATTTAATGATCAGGTTAGTCGTTTACCTATTTTGACTAAAGTAATTCGAAACTGTGATGCTGATTTGAATGTTATTGAAGCTAATTTAAGCAATACTCTTTCTAGTTCTTTTGGGGTGATGGTTCTTGAAGTAATCGGTGATTATAAAGAAGTAGTAGATTTATTTATTCAATATAAAGCACAGGTGGAGGTAATATAATGCAAGCTTTTTTAGAAAATATTGATTTTAATCAAATGTTCGAAGCATTAATGGAAACATTATTTATGACTGGGGTTTCATTAATTGTTGCAGTTATTATTGGTTTGATTTTAGGAATTTTAATTTATTTGACTCAGGATGATGGTTTATATCCACATTTATTTGTTAATAAAGTTTTAAATGGGATAGTTAATATATTACGAGCAATACCATTTATTATTTTATTAATTTTATTGATTCCTTTTACAAAAGCAATAGTTGGGACAATGTTAGGAGCCAAAGCAGCTTTACCATCATTAATTTTATCTAGTGCACCATTTTATGGAAGAATGGTTATGATTGCTTTAAATGAAGTTGATAAAGGGACTATTGAAGCTAGTAAAGCAATGGGAGCTACTAATTTACAAATTGTTATGAAAATTTTAATTCCAGAAGCTAAACCCGCATTGATTTCTTCAATTTCAGTGATGGGAATTTCACTAGTTGGTTATACAGCGATGGCTGGAGCAATTGGTGCAGGCGGGCTTGGTAATTTAGCTTATTTATATGGTTTTGTAAGACAAAATAATTATGTAACATACATGGCCACGGCATTAATTTTGATTATTGTTTTTATTATTCAATTTGCTGGTGATTATGTGGTTAGAAAAATAGATAGAAGATAGGAGAAAAAAGATGAAAAAGATTATATTATTAATTTGTTTATTTTTAGGTTTTAGTTTGACGGGATGTCAAAGTAGTGATGATGCTAATACTTTAACAGTTGCTGCTACTTCTAAACCTCATGGGGACATTTTAGAAGAAGCTAAGAATATTTTAAAGAAAGATTATGATATTGATTTAAAAATTGAAATTCTAGATGACTATTATATTTTTAATAGATCGTTAGATAATGGTGATGTAGATGCCAATTATTTTCAGCACTTACCTTTTTTTGAAGATGATGTAGAAAAAAATGGTTATGATATTGTTAATGCTGGTGGTATCCATATTGAACCGTTTGGTTTTTATTCTAAGAAAATTGATGATATTAGCGAGTTAAAGAAAAATGATGTAGTTATTATTTCTAATTCAGTTGCTGATCATGGTCGTATTTTATCAATATTAGATACAGCAGGAATTATAGAGTTGGATGATAATGTAAAAATTCAAGAAGCAACGATTGAAGATATTGTGGCAAATCCACTAAATTTAAAATTTGAAGAAATTAAACCGGAAATGTTAACGACTGCTTATCAAAATAATGAAGGGGCTATGGTTGCAATCAATGGAAATTATGCAATTGATGCTAATTTAAATCCAACTAAAGATGCGCTTCTTTTAGAAAGTGCCAACGAAAACAATCCTTATGTAAATATCATTGCTTGTAAAGATGAAAATGATGAAAGAGTAAAAGCATTAGTTGTTGTTTTAAAATCAGATCAAATTAAAAAATTTATCAATGATACATATCAAGATGGTTCTGTTATTCCGGTAGTATAGTTATTAAGGTAGAAATTTCTACCTTTTTTATTTGTTAGTTGTTTTTATGATATCGATATTTTATAATTCTATATGGAATCGAGGAAATTATGGAAATAAGTTTTTTTGAAAAAATAGTCAAAATACTAAATTTAGGTCAGTTAACATCTTCACCTCAAAAATTAACAGGTGGTTTGACTCATCAAATGTATGCAATAACAACTGACAAAAATAAATATGCCATTAAGATATTAAACCCAGAAATTATGAAAAGACCAACAGCTATGTATAATTTCAAACGGGCACAACAATTAGAATTGATTTTACAAGAACATGGATTGCCAATTATTCCGGCATTAATTTTTAATCAAAAGAAAATGCAAAAAATAGATGATATTTATTTCTATGTTTATGATTATTATCAAGGAAAAAGTTTAAAACAGGAACAAATTAATAAGGTTCATTGTCAAAAAATAAGTAGTTTATTAGCAAAGATTCATCAAATTGAAATAAAAAAGCAAAGATATTTAAAAGAACCCGTAAATATTGATTGGAATTATTATTTAAGAAAAATAGAACATCAAGAGATTTATGACTTATTAGAAAAAAATGTTTTATTACTTGATGAATTATTAAAAAAAGCTAATCAGGCAATTGATAAAATTCCTCCTGTTTTAACAATTTGTCATCGTGATATGGACAGTAAAAATGTTTTATGGCTAGATGATGAATGTCGTATTATCGATTTAGAATGTCTAGATTATGATAGTCCATTTTTAGAGGTCTATGAATTGGCATTAAGTTATAGTGGTTATCAAGAGGGCAAGATTGATTATGAATTATTTAAAGCTTTTATGTTATCTTATTTTGAAAATGGTGGGTTTAAGATTTTAAACTGGCAAGATATACATGATTGTAATTTAGGAATGTTTGAATGGTTAGTTTTTAATTTAAATCGATTAATAACTAATGATGATGTTGATATTGCATTTGAACAAGTTATTTTGACTATTAAGCAAATTAGATATTATAATGAGATAAAAGATAAATTAATGGAAATAATTAAAGAAATTTAGGAGGAAAAAATGAAACGTAAATTTTTCTTTTTTGATATTGATGGAACTTTAGCTGTAGGACAACCAGGAAAACAATATATTCCTGATTCAACTAAAGAAGCAATTGAAAAATTAAAACAAGCTGGTCACTTTGTCGCTATTGCTACTGGACGTAGCTATGCAATGGCTGTTGATCATATGAAAGAATTAGGCTTTAAAAATATGGTAAGTGATGGTGGCAATGGGATTACTATTGATGAAAAATTAATTGAAATCAAACCATTAGATTATCAAAAATGTTTGAATTTAATTGATGAGTGTATCGAAAAAAATTATATATGGGCTTTTTCGCCTGATAACACTCAAAGAAGATTAGCGCCTGATAATCGTTTTTATGATTTTACTCATGATATTTATATGAAAACTGAAGTGCAAGAAGGTTTGAATCCAAGAGATTTTGATCAGATTTATAAAGTATATGTTGCTTGTTTTGCGCCTGAAGAAGAAAAATTAGAAAGTTTAAAACAATTACCATGGTGTCGGTTTCACAAAGAGTATATTTTTGTAGAACCTGGAGATAAATCAGTAGGAATTAAAGCTATGGTTGATTATTTTAATGGTGATTATAGTGATGTTGTTGTTTTTGGTGATGAAAAAAATGATCTGAGTATGTTTCAAGATGAATGGACTAGCATTGCTATGGGAAATGCTATTGATGAGTTGAAAGCTAAAGCTACTTATGTAACTGATGCTTGTGATCAAGATGGAATTTATAATGCTTGTAAACATTTTAAATGGATTGATTAACAATGAGTAATAGTCGTTTATTTGAAATTTTATATTATCTTTTAGAACATAAACAAACAACGGCTGATACATTAGCAAACTATTTTGAAGTTTCTAAGCGAACAATATATCGTGATATTCAACGATTAATGATGATGAATTTTCCTGTTTATTGTAAAAATGGTTATGATGGTGGTATATATATTGATAATGATTTTGTTTTAGACCGGACATTTTTTACTGATGATGAAAGAATAGAGATTTTAGCATCATTACAGGAATTTGATTATCTAAAAGGAGAAAATAGCCAGTTAATTAATAAGATGGCAGCCATTTTTAATTTAAATGTTATTGATTGGATTGAAGTAGATTTAAACTCATGGTATCAAAATAATGATTTGAATAAGAAATTTAATGATTTAAAAAGAGCGATTATAACTAATCATGAAATTGTAATTAATTATATTAATTCTAGTGGTCAAAAATCTAACCGGGTAGTATGGCCATATAAATTATTTTTTAAAAGTGGTACCTGGTATTTATTAGCTTACTGTTTAAATAAAAAAGAAAATCGTATTTTTAGATTGTCTCGAATTCTTAAATTGGATATTATAGATAAAACGTTTGCTTGTAAAAATATTGATTTAAGTAAATATAAAAATAATTTAATTACTGATACTAAAAAGGAAATAGAAGTGACTTTACAATTTGATCATCAAATTGCAAGTGTAGTTTATGATGAATTTAATCACAGTGATATAATAGAAAAGCAAAATGGTGATTTTGTTGTCACAATGAAAGTGTCTAATATATATTGGTTAATGAGTTTTATTTTATCTTTTGGCTCTAAAATAAAAATATTAAAACCAGATTTTTTAAAAGAGCAATTAATAACAGAGATGAAGAAAATGATGGAAATATATCAATGAACCTGACAGAGGATGTCAGGTTTGTTTTGTTATAATATTAGTGAAAATAAAATTATTTAAAGGAGCAATTAAGATGAAAAAATTAGATTATAAAAAAGAAAATCGAGATTTATATTTACCAAAAAGAAAGCCGATGCTTATTGATGTTCCTAAGATCAGTTATGTTACTGTCGATGGAAAAGGCAATCCTAATAACAGTGTCGAATATCAAGAAGCGCTTGAATTATTATATGGTATTTCGTTTACAATAAAAATGTCAAAGATGACAGAAGATAAAATACCGGGATATTTTGAATATGTTGTTCCACCATTAGAAGGATTATGGTGGTGTGAAGATGGAACAATAAATATGCAAAATATTGATAAGGATCAATTTTGTTGGAAATCAATGATTCGTTTACCAGAGTTTGTCGATGAAAAAGTATTTAATCATGCTAAAAAATTGTTAAAAAATAAAAAGCCAGCAATAAACATTGATAAAGTAAAATATGAGGTAATAAAAGAAGGCAAATGTGTTCAAATTATGCATATAGGCAGTTATGATGAAGAACAAGTGTCAATTGATAAAATAGATGCTTTTTTAAAAGCAAATAATTTAAAAGTTGATTTTAATGAACAACGAAAACATCATGAAATATATTTGAGTGATCCGCGTCGTTGTAAAAAAGAAAACTTAAAGACAGTAATTCGAATACCAGTGAAATAATCTAATTATTTACTAATTAAAAAACCAGTGTTAAACTAATAATGTTTAATGGAGGGATAAAATGAAGATTGCAGTATATAATTATCGTGAATTTGATGAGGGAGCATATTTTGAAAAATTTTCTAAAATTTATAATGTAGAGATTGTCAGAATCGATGATGCGCCTGATTTACAAAATGCTAATTTAGCTAAAGGTTGCTTTGGTGTTAGTGTAATTACAACAGCAATAACAAAAGATATTATTCAAACATGGTCTCATCTTGGGATAAAACATATTTCAACTAGAACAATTGGTTACGATCATATTGATCTTGAATCTGCAAAAGATTTAGGAATGACTGTTAGTAATGTTACATATTCAACAGCTAGTGTTGCTAATTATACCGTTATGTTGATTTTAATGGCTCTTAGAAAAATGAAAATGGTTATGCGACGTGCTGTTGGATTTGACTATTCTTTGGAAAATAGTATAGGAATGGAATTAGAAAATAAAACTGTTGGTGTTGTTGGAACTGGAGCTATTGGACAAAAAGTAATTCAGAATTTAAGTGGTTTTGGTTGTAAAATAATTGCTACTGATCCATTTATAAAAAAAGAAGTTACTAAATATGCTCAATATGTATCATTAGAAAAACTAATCAAAGAAAGTGATATCATTACATTTCATGTACCTGCTTTAAAAGATACATATCATATTGTTCGTCAAGAAACAATTAATCAAATGAAAGATGGTGTAATCTTAGTTAATACTGCGCGTGGCAGCGTGATAAATACAACTGATTTAATAAAAAATTTAGAGAATGGAAAAATAGGTGCTTGTGCTTTAGATGTAATTGAAAATGAATTAGGTTTATATTATCAAGATTATAAATATCAAGTAATTGGAAATCATGAATTATCAATTTTAAGAGATATGCCTAATGTTTTATTAACGCCACATTTAGCTTTTTATACAGAACAAGCAGTTAGTGATATGGTGGAGAATTCAATTGCTAGTATTGTGGCTAGTTTCAATGATGAAGAAAATAAATTTAAAATATGCTAAAAGAGAATTAAATCTTAAATTTTGCTCAAACTAAATTGGGTGATATAAATGAGACAACAAAATAATTTAAACAAAGAAAAAAAATCTGCTTACGATAACCAATGGGTTAGTAATCAAAAAAGTTATTCTGATAAACACTCTCATCATGAAAAAACAAACGGAAAGTAATTGCCAAAAGAAACTGATTTTTCAGTTTCTTTTTTATATAAATAGGAATATAATAAAAAAAGCAGGAAAATCCTGCTTAATGATCAATTGGCTGGGGTACTTGGATTCGAACCAAGGAAATGTCAGATTCAGAGTCTGATGCCTTACCGCTTGGCTATACCCCAATAACAGATATTATTTTATAACTTTTTTAATTAAAATACAAGAGATAAGAGGGAATTTATGGAAATAAGAACTAGATTTGCACCAAGTCCAACTGGATATATGCATATAGGAAATTTAAGAACAGCATTATATGAATATTTAATTGCTAAAAAAGAAAATGGTAAATTTATTTTAAGAATAGAAGATACTGACAAAGCAAGACAAGTTGATGGAGCGATAGAGATGATCTATCAAACTTTGGCAGACACTGGATTGAAGCATGATGAAGGGCCGGACATTTCTGGACCATATGGACCATATATTCAATCGAAACGTTTAGAAATATATCAAAAATATGCTCATCAGTTAGTTGAATTAGGTGGTGCTCATTATTGTTTTTGTAATCAAGATGATGAAAATGATCATGATCCTTGTCGAGAATTATCAATTGAAACTGCTAGGAAAATGATTGCTGAAGGTAAATCATATGTTATTAGACAAACTATTCCTTCAGGAAATACAACGTTTTATGATGAAGTTTATGGTGAAATTACTGTTGATAATAATACATTAGATGAAGGGGTTTTATTGAAAAGTGATGGTTATCCAACATATAATTTTGCTAATATCGTTGATGATCATTTGATGCATATTACACATGTAATTCGTGGAAATGAGTATTTATCTAGTACTCCTAAATACAATTTAATTTATCAAGCTTTTAATTGGGAAATTCCAACCTATATTCATGTGCCACCGGTTATGAAAGATGAACAGCATAAATTATCAAAACGTAATGGTGATGCTTCATATCAAGATCTTGTTAAACAAGGATATTTAAGTGAAGCAATCATCAATTATTTAGCCTTACTTGGCTGGGCACCAGAAGGTGAGGAAGAAATTTTTTCTTTAGATGAATTAATTAAACAATTTGATGTTAAAAGAATTTCTAAAGCACCAGCTATTTTTGATTTAGAAAAATTGAAATGGTTGAATGGGATTTATTTAAGAAAGCTTTCATTAGAAGAATTTCATCAATTAGCTATGCCATATTATCAACGATTAATTCATCGTAATGTTGATTTGATGGAACTTAGTAAAGTATTACAATTAAGAATTTCTTATCTTGCAGAAATTGAATCAATGATTGATTTTATCGATGAACCATGTAATTATGATGCCGGTTTATTTAAAAATAAAAAAATGAAAACAAATTTAGAGAATTCTTTAGAAGCTCTATTGTGGATTCAAGAAAAGCTAATTGATTTTAATAGTTTTGATGATGATGAAAAACTACATCAATTGTTTGTCAATCTAGCCAAAGAAAAAGAAGTAAAAAATGGTCGAATCATGTTTCCATTAAGAGTTGCTTTAACTTTTAAAGCTTTTACTCCTGGTGGAGCAGTTGAAATTGCTCATATTTTAGGTAAAGAAGAGACATTAAGACGGATTGATTTAGCAATTAAACAAATGAGTGCATAGATTTTTGTTATTGATATTAAAAGGGTAGTGGAAATAAAATTTTCTACTACCTTTTTAAATAATCTTATTTTAAATTTGCTTTAAAAAATTCTGCCATTTTATTAAAAGGGATAACATCTAAATTATCATATAAATCAGTATGAACAGCATTTGGAATTATCATTAATTCCTTATTATCACCTTTTAATCTTTTATAAGTATCTTCGCTAAAATAACAAGAATGAGCTTTTTGACCATGAATTAATAAAACAGCACTTCTTATTTCATGACAATAAGCAAGTATTGGTTGATTAATAAATGACATACAACCAATTGTGTTCCATCCCTCGTTAGAATTTAATGATCTTTGATGATAACCACGATTAGTTTTATAGTAATCATAGTAATCTTTAACATAATATGGTGCATCTTCTGGTAAAGGATCAACAACCCCACCAGCTCTTTTATAATTTTGATTTTGATAATCAATGATTCTTTGGTTATTCAATGCTATTTTGTTTTGATATCTAGCCTCTTCGTTATCATCGTTATCAAAATAGCCATTAGCATTAACTCTTGACATATCATACATAGTAGCAGCTACAGTTGCTTTAATTCTAGTATCTAATGCTGCTGCATTTATAGCCATACCACCCCAGCCACAAATACCGATAATTCCAATTTTTTCATGATCAACATCTTTGTGTGTTGATAAAAAATCAACAGCAGCCTGAAAATCTTCGGTATTAATATCAGGTGAAGCCATATATCTTGGAGTTCCAGTTGATTCTCCAGTAAATGATGGATCAAAAGCAATTGTTAATAATCCATGTTCTGCCATGCTTTGAGCATATAAACCACTAGCTTGTTCTTTTACTGCACCAAATGGTCCACAAACTGCAAGTGCTGGTAATTTACCTTCGATATCTTTAGGTGTATACATATCGGCTACTAATGTAATGCCATAGCGGTTATGAAAAGTTACTTTTTGATGATTTATATTATTATTTTTAGGAAAGGTCTTATCCCATGTTGTAACTAAATTTAACGTATTTTCCATTATAAATTCCTCCATTTTATAATTTATTAATCATACCAATTAAATAACGAATGATTTAAATTCAATAATTTTATTTGTGCCATGTCCTCATCAGATAAATTAAAATCAAAAATATTTATATTTTCAATCATTCTTTCAAGATGTGAAGTTTTAGGAATAACAATAATTCCATTTTGAATTAAATATGCTAAGGCAACTTGGGCTGCAGACTTATGGTATTTGCGACCAATTTTTATTAAAATTGGTTCTTTAAAAATATCTTTTCTTCCTTCTGTAAAACATGCCCATGATTCCATTTGAATATCATCATTATCCATTTTTTGTTTAAAAGAAAGTTGTGGATAATAAACATGGGATTCTATTTGATTAACGGCAGGCTTAATATTACAGGTGGAAATAAAATTTTCATAGTTATCATTATGAAAATTTGAAATACCGATAGCTCGTACTTTTTTTAATAAATAAGCTTCTTCCATTGCTTTATACATTTCTAATGCTTCTGGATATGGCTCATGAATTAATAATAGATCAATATAATTAGTTTGTAGATTTTTTAAAGATCTCAAAATTCCTTTTTTTGCTTCATGATAACCAGCACAAGATCGATTTAGTTTAGTTGTAATAAAAATCTCTTCTCTAGGAATTTTGCTTTCAATAATTGCTTGACCTACAATATCTTCATTTCCATACATTTGTGCAGTATCGATCAAACGATATCCAGTTTTTAAAGCATTAATAATACTTTGCTTGCCTTTTTCTCCACGAAGATCCCAGGTTCCTAAACCAACCATTGGCATTTTTAAACCATTGTTTAAAGTTATATATTTCATAAATTTCCTCCACGTAATTATTATATATAAACAAAAGTAGATATGTAAAATATTTATTATCTATAATTAATTATTTAAAATTAGAATAACTGATATTATTTAAAAAATTTATTTTACTTTTAGTCAAGGAATTTTTATAGTAGTGAGATGAAGAATTGGTGAAGATAAAAAAGATTGTTTAATAGTATTTTTATAAGTGTTGTTAAAAAGTCTAATTAAAAAAGTCCTATAAAATAGGACTCATTGATTTCTATTGGTAGTCCGTAGGGGGTTCGAACCCCTGAATGCATGGATGAGAACCATGTGTGTTGACCACTTCACCAACGGACCATGTATAATATATAATAGCACTTTTTTTGATTAATTAAAGATGTAAATGAAAAAAATATGAGAAAACTCATATTTTATTCATCTTCATCAATAAATTCATAACCAGAGTGGCGATCATCAACGAGTTTTGCAATTTGGATTTTATAATCTAAATTTTTTTGATAATCGAATGAAAATATTCCAGCATATAAAGTATCTAAAATGTATTTTATTGATGTAGTAGTTGCAAAGTCACCGATTTTAGTTAATAACATTTCTCGTGATGAAATTCTTAATGTAACATCAGCTAATTTAGAAAGATTATTATCAGCGATACTAGTAATAGCGATAATTGGGGTTTGCATATTCTTTAAAATTTTAGCAACATCAATAATATAGTTAGTTTCTCCAGAATATGAAATTAATATAGCACAATGTTCTTTTGTACTCATTGCTGCTTGGACTTTAGCATTTCCAGGTAAATGACAAATATTAACATTTTTATGTAAATAAAATAATTTTGCTTTAAATTCTTCAGCTAATAATAGATTATTAGATACGCCATAAATATCTAATTCTTTACAATCACGTAAATAGCGTAAGGCTTGCTGTAAATCATCATGATTTATAAGCGATATAGTATCTTGAATTGTTTCAATTTGTAATTGTCCAATATTATGGGCAATAGTCATAATATCATCGCTTACGACAAAAGGAATACTGGCATCAATATTTTGCTCTTTAAATAAGTATTCTAATTCATTGATAAAAGCATCCTTAAAGTCATTCCAGCCATGATAACCTAGTTTTTTAGCAATTCTTACTAATAAAGGTGACGATGTATATGTTGCTTTGGCAATACTATTTGCTGACATATTTTTTATATTTAGCCCTTGATCTAATATATAGTCAATAATTATAGCTTCAGTAGCTGAAAAATGGGTTTGTTCAATTTTATGAATTAATAGCATATTATACCTCTTTTTTTAATGAAAAAGCAGACTAGGCTGCTTATTTATAATATCGAACTTTTTTAGGGTCAAAGTTATTAATTAAAGGCTTTTTTTCATTGCTGTAACCAACAGCAACCACCCCAACAGGATATTCATTATCTGCCAATTTAAAATATTTTTTAAATTTTTCTATTCTTTCTTCAACAGGAGCAATACCACACCAGCAAGTTCCTAATTCCTGATGCATAGCTTCAATAATTAAATTTTCAATTGCAGCAGCACAGTTAATCAAGCCATATTCTTTATTAATGGCTTTTTCTAAATCGGCTAAAACCAAAATAGCACATGGAGCTTCTTTCATCATTGTTGTATAAGGAGATAGATTACACATATCATTTAAGGCTTCACGATTAGTAATAACAACAAATTTCCATTCCTGAGTATTTCTTGCAGTTGGTGCATTCATTGCTGCTTCTAAAAGAGAATTAATCTTTTCTGTTTCAACAGGAGTATTTTGATATTTCCGAATACTTTGACGTTGTTTTATAGCTTCTAACATTTTTTATACCTCACTTGTTTAATATTAATATAATTATACTGATAAAAATAATAAATTACAAATTAACTTATAATAACAATTAATTAAGGTAATATTTATAACATTGGCTGAAAGATTGTGATATATTATTTCATGAGGTGAAGTTTATGATTAAAGTTAGACATCTTGAAAAAAGAATAGAGGGAAAATATCGTTGTATTGTTGTTAGTGATATTCATAGTCATTTAGATCGTTTTATTGAACTGTTAAAAAAAGTTAATTATTGCCAAGATGATTATTTGGTTATATTAGGTGATTTTATTGAAAAAGGAAATCAGGCCTTGGAAATGATAGATTATTTAATGCAATTACAACGTCAAAGTGACCGTGTTTATGTTCTTTTAGGAAATTGCGAATATGCAATTGAGAAGATCGTAAATAATGAAAATTATGCTAGTCATATTGTTCATTATTTAAATCATGTAGGGAAGGGTGGTATAATTCGTCAGGCGCTTTCGGCTTTGGAAATCGATTATACTCAATTACCAGCCAAACAATTACAGGATATAATCAAAGAATATTTAAAACCATGTTTTGAGTATTTAAGAACTTTACCAACAACTTTACATTTAAATAATTTTATTTTTGTACATGCTGGATTAGAAAAAAGGGTAGATTGGCAAAATTCTAGTTTGAGTTCTTTGATTGAAATGCGTACTTTTTATCAAGATGGGCATTGTTTAGATGAGTATGTTGTGGTTGGTCATTTACCAACATCTAATCACCACCAAAATCGAATTGATAACAATATCATTATTGATAAAGAAAAAAGAATTATTTGTATTGACGGTGGTACCGGTGTTAAATCAATTAGTCAATTGAATGCGTTGATTATAGAAGGAAATGGAAATGAATATAAATTATTGACAGATTATGTTCAACCTTTGCCAATTTATCAAGCCAAAGTAGATGTATTAGTCGAAAAACAAGATGTTCATAAGGTTGCTTGGCCTAGTTTTGAAGTTCAGGTAATTAAAGCAGGTAAAAACTTCACATTATGTCGACAAATAGATACTAATCAGACTTTTAAAATAAAAAATGAATTTTTGTATCAAAAAGATAATAAAACCTATTGTTTAGATGATTATGTTGATTGTATGGTCGGATTAAATAAAGGGGAATTAGTTAAGTTAATAGGTATTTTTGGACCATATGCTTATGTGATAAAAGATAATGAAATTGGCTGGGTAAAATTCTGTTATTTGAAAAAGTGTTAGAGACTGGATGTTACTTTAATAATGAATTTACTAGATTTTTAGAAATATTAAAAATATTCATATAAAAAAGAAAATTTTAATATAGTTACTGTAGTAATTGAATTGGAGTTTTTAAATCTAATGTAGAAGATATTGAAAAATATTAAAAGTCACTAGAATAATTTTTCTAGTGACTTTTAATCTAAATCTTTTATTTTTGAGTTTTTTCTTCTTTGATTTTATTCATTTCGTTTATTTGATGTTCAGCATTTTCTTTTAGTTGTTTTTCCATTTCATCAGTATTTAAATGATGATGTTTTTCTTCAACTTTTGTTTTACCAAAAATTTTTTCAAATGATTCTTCTGCTTCTTGTGAAATTTTATGTTTTAATTCATTTAATTCATCAATTTTAGCTTTATATCTTGAAATTTCAGAATCAACAATATTAGTTACTTCTTCTTTTGTCATTGGTTGCATATCTTCTTTAGAGATTTCTTTGTTTTCATTAAAATATTTTTTTAAAGATTCAATAGCTTGTTCATTAATTTTTTTAGTATTCATAGTACATTCCTTCTTTCTCATATATCATTTTGATAAATAATAATTCTATATAAAATAATCAATTATAAATGGTAAACATTTATAAGATTATTAACCTAATTTAGTAGCTTTTAAAGCTTCAACAATATTAATTTGACGCATTTTTTCATCTTGAAGTAATTTATGGTATTGGTCAAATGATAATTTGTTTTTATTTTCCTTAGTAGTCTTATTTTGACCAATAACTTTATCTAAAGAATTTTTTGCTTTAATATTAATATTTTTTCTTAAAACTTCTAATGAAGCATTTTTAGTTTTACGAATATTGGCTTGGTTTTTAACCATCTCAGTAATTTCATCTTGACTTAATTGCTTTGTAGAAACTTTAATATCTTTATCTGTATAATCATTTTCAAAATAATGATGTAATGAATTGATAGCATTTTGATTGATTTGATTTACATCCATCTTGAATTACCTTCTTTCTTTTCTTTACAGCCATATAATAATCTTAAAAAAATATTTTTACTAGCAAAATTAAATGACTTTTAATACTATTAACAAAAATCCTTTGTTAAAAATTAAAAATTTGTAAATATTGTTTACAAATTTTAATAAAAAGTATTTTAAATGATAATATAAAATAAAAACCCAGTAGTTGTATTTACTGGGTTAAGAGTCTACCGATCACTGTTTATTGTTTCTAATGTAACTTCGAAATAGTTTTTTAATTCATCTGTAGATATTTCTAGTGAATCAGTAATGTTTTTTAAATGTTTTTTACAATTAGCAATTGCTGCTGGATCATTGTAGCTGGATGGTTCTAAAGTATCACGATCAATAAATTTTTGAGTATCAATATTATAATATACTGAATTTTCTGTACAATAATTATAATCAGTTAGATAGAAAAGATTTTTTTTGGTATTATAAATAATTACTGTAATAGTTTCGTAATCATCATTTTCTTTTTCTAATTGTGCTACTGTACAAATTTTGTTATCGTCAGATTCACCATAATATTGGACTCTAATATTATTTGGGAACATTTTTTTATTAATATTTTCTTTAGCTATTATTTTTTTATCAGTTGTTTTTTTGAATTCAAATCTTTTAATAGCTAATTTTGATTTCATATATGCTTTTAAATCATCCAAACTAACACCAGAAATTTTAATGAGATAATCCAAATGCTCTTCACATTCTTCGTCATTATCATCGCTTTGATAACTTTCTTCATCATAAGTTAATGTTCTGATATCTAAGACTTTTTTTGTATCTATGTTATAACAAAGACCTGAACCCTCATAATTAGTATAATCGCGTAGATAAAAAATATCTTTTTCCATATTGTAGATAAGTTCATAATATATTACATTTTCAAAAGTTGGGCTTAAAGTATATTGAAATGGTTTTTCACTATAATAAACACCATCACCAGCATCAGAGCCTTCTATGACATTATTATCTTTTAAAGTTTTTTCTATTTTTTCTATTTGTTCTTCACTCATTTCAAGTGATTCTTTTTTTGACGATGACCCGTTACTGCTGCATCCTGCTAGATTTAATGATAAAAAACATGTAATAAAAGTAATTAATATTTTTTTCATTCAATAATTCTCCTTTCAGTTTACATGGTATCACATAATCTAACATTTTTATACATTATAATGCAAATAAATAGGTATTATAAATCATTTTATTAAATATAATTTATAATTTTCTAGAAGGAAATAATAGCGATGATTATAAAATAATTATAAAATGATTATAAAAGGCAGGTGTATTTATGGAAATTAGAACTTTAAAATATTTTTTAGCAGTAGCTCGTGAAGAGAACATTACTAGAGCTGCTAAGTTTTTACATATAACCCAACCAACTTTATCTAGACAATTGATGCAATTGGAAGAAGAATTGGATGCACAACTTTTTATTAGAGGTAAAAATAGAATTGTTTTAACTGATGAAGGAATGTTATTACGCCGACGTGCTGAAGAAATTGTTGATCTTGCTAAAAAAACAGAAAAAGAATTTTTGGAACGAAATGATTTAGTCACTGGGGAGATTTTTATTGGAAGTGGTGAAACTAATGCGATGCATATCATTGCTAGAATGATTCGAGAATTTAAACAAGATTATCCACAAATAAAATATAATCTTTTTAGTGGTAATGCTGATGATATAAAAGAAAGGATTGATAAGGGGCTTATAGATATTGGTTTATTAACTGAACCAGTAGATATTGAAAAATACGAGTTTATACGTTTACCTCATCATGAGGTTTGGGGAATTTTAGCTCCAAAAGATAGTGAGCTTGCAAGTAAGGAGAGTGTAACACCACAGGATTTAATAGATTTGCCATTACTTAGTACTCGAAGAATGATTGTACAAAATGAAATTGCTAACTGGTTTGGTGAAGATTATGAACGTTTAAATATAATTGCAACTTACAATTTAATTTATAACGCTGCAATATTAGTAGAAGAAGGAATTGGATATGCAATTTGTTTTGAAAAATTAATAAATAATTTAGGTGATAGTAATACTTGTTTTATTCCTTTTTCACCCTCACTAAAAACAGGTACTGTTGTTGTTTGGAAAAAACATCAGATTTTTTCGCCAGCAACTTCTCGCTTTATTGAAAAATTAAAAATGTCTTTGAAAAAGTAATGCTTTTAAAGCATTACTTTTAATACAGAATAGGTATTAGACATATTTAGGATATCTTATTAAAATATAAGTGTAATTAGAAATGATTGATGGAGGTGACCTGGTGAAAAGTGATGAAGTATGCAAAATGTTTAATGTTTCTAAAGCAACATTAAAAAGTTTTGAAAACGCTGGTCTGTTTGATGATATTAATGTAGTAGATGGTGACATTAACTATAGTGATGATGATATTGAAAGATTGAGTATGATCATATCTTTAAAAAAAATTGGATTGAAAAAAGATATGATTGCTGATTTTATAAATTCTAAAAATAAAAATAATCAGTTATCAATTTTAAAAAAACAACGACAAATTATTTTAGACAATATTCATTTTCAACAAAAAAATTTAGATATCATCGATTTTTTTATCTATCAATTAACAAAAAATAATTAATGTACTAGAGGAGGATTTTTATGGAAGGAAATAAATTATATGATTTACTTCATGATCAAGATGAACAACTAACAAATGATCCTGAATTAAAAGAAATCATGAAAAACTATTTATATAATGATGTTTATCAACATGGTTCATTAGATTTAAAATTAAGACAGTTAATTTTAATTGTTGTTGATACAACTAATCACACTTTAAATACTTTAAAAGAACATGTTATTGGAGCAATTAATGCTGATGTTGATCCAGTTTCAATCAAAGAAGCTGTTTATCAATGTACACCATATGTTGGTCTTGGAAAAGTCGAAGATGCATTAGATGTGATTAATCAAGTATTTGTAAGTAAAAATATTGCTTTACCTTTAGAAAAACAAGGAACAGTAACATTAGATACTCGTTTTAAAAAAGGATTTGATGTTCAAAGTGAAGCTTTTGGACGAAAAAATATTCAAGCTAATCACGATAATGCTCCAGCTGAATTAAAACATATTCAAGATTATTTATCAGCATATTGTTTTGGAGATTTTTATACTCGTAATGGTTTAACATTAGCAACAAGAGAATTACTTACTGTTGTTATGCTAGCAAGTTTAGGAGGATGTGAAAATCAATTACGAGCTCATGTTCAAGCAAATTTAACAGTTGGAAATACACGTGATATGTTATTGGAAACAATTACTCAATGTCAACCATATATTGGATTTCCAAGAACGTTAAATGCAATTGCTATAATTAACGAAATTACCAATAAATAGGAGGAATATAAAATGAGTGATTTTAATAGTTTATTTAAAAATGGTGAAGAAAATACTGGATTTGCAGAATATTTCATTGGAAAAAGTTTTTTAAATCCATTAGCTAAAAGTAATGGTGTTGGTGTGGCTAATGTAACATTTGAACCAGGATGTCGTAATAATTGGCATATTCATCATAAAGGTGGCCAAATTTTATTAGTTACTGATGGAAAAGGCTGGTATCAAGAATGGGGAAAACCAGCTCAAGAATTAAAACCAGGTGATGTTGTTAATATTGCACCAGAAGTTAAACATTGGCATGGTGCTGCTAAAGATTCTTGGTTTGCCCATATTGCTATTGAAGTTCCAGCTCCAGGTTCTTCTAATGAATGGCTAGAACCAGTAGATGATGAACAATACAATAAGCTTTAAAAGGTTGTAATTAAATGGTAGATACGATAAATACCCATCAGTAATGCTGATGGGTATTTATTAATTAATGAAAGATAATTTAAGCTAAATATCTAATTTTAGGTATAAAATGTTTTATAAAGCGATATAATTAATGGAAGCATTATTTTTATTGATATTAAGTTTTTATCATTCATTATGAGTTTATTATAATTGCATTTGAATAAAAATAAACGCTATTACATGACAATGATTTGTTTTTTTCAAAATTCTCCCAAAAATAAGCAGGTATTTGACAAATTTTTTTATTTTTGTATTATCTAGCAATAATCTCAAAAAAACTGCTATAATGAATACTAAAGGGGGACGACATATGTTTTGTGATTACCATTTGCATACTGAGTTTAGTGATGACTCTGACTACTTAATGGAAGATGTTGTAAAAGATGCAATCGAGAAGGGGATTGAAGAGATTTGTTTTACAGATCATGTAGATTATGGGATTAAATTGGATTGGGATGATCCGGATTTTATTGAAGGAAAATCAGTACCTAATGTTAATTATCCGGCATATTTTCAAAAAATAGAATATTTAACTAAAAAATACTATAATAAAATTAGAATAAAAAAAGGATTAGAGTTTGGAATTCAAACCCATACTATCGATAAGTTTAAAAAATTATTTGATCGTTATACTTTTGATTTTATTATTTTATCAATTCATCAAATTGAAGATAAAGAATTTTGGACTGGTGATTTTCAAAAAAATAAAACCGAAGATCAATACTATCAAAGGTACTATCAAGAATTGTATGAAGTAGTAAAAAATTATCATGATTATAGTGTTATCGGTCATTTTGATTTAATTAAAAGATACGATAATAAAGATGGCTACTCTGGTTTTGAAAATAATAAAGAAATTATTACAGCAATATTAAAATGTATTATTGAAGATGGTAAAGGAATTGAACTGAACACTTCATCAATACGTTATGGTCTTAATGATTTAATGCCATCAAGAAAGATACTAAAACTCTATCATGATTTAGGTGGTAGAATCATTACCATTGGTAGTGATAGTCATGAATCGGCACACTTAGGTGCTTATATTGAAGAAATGAAAGACGAATTAAGAAAAATTGGTTTTAAAGAATTTTGTACTTATAAACAAATGGAACCAATTTTCCATAAACTATAAAGATGGAAAATTCCATCTTTTATTATTTGTTTTTTTATTAAAATAACACGAATGGATTTTATAGAAATGTCTAGTCAATTGTGTCATAATTTAATAAAGGAAACATTTAATAAAGGAGGTGTAAAAATGGAGGAAGTATTCCAAAATTGGTTAATAAAAAATAACCTTGATAAAAATATTGAACCATTAGTTTATGATGATAGAAAAATATATTCAATAATATATGAAGATTTTTTAGGGGAACTAGTAGTTTGGCATAATTTGATAGTAGAAGAAATTATTACAAATCAAAAAACACGACAGCAAATGTATTATTTGCATTATGAAATTAGTGATAAAACTGAAATAAATGAATTAGTTGAAAATTTTAAATGGCGAATATTTAATATTAATAGACAAGATTTTATCATTAAAAAAGATGATCAATTGCGCAAAATATTACTTTGCTGTTCTAGTGGCTTAACATCAAGTTTATTTGTCATGAAATTAAATGATTTTTGTAAAGAACATAATGTTAATTACCATTTTAAAGCAGCAAGTATTTTTGATAAAGAAGCATTGAATAAAGAATATGATTTGCTTTTGATGGCACCGCAAGTACAACATTATACAAAAGGATTAGCTAATATTTTTCATCAGCGGATTTTAAATATTGATCCTAATGATTATGGTCAATATAATTGTAATAATATTATCGCTAAAATTCAGGAGATTTTTTTATAATCATCGTTATGTCTCAATTTCTTTTTGAATAGAAATGGTATATACTATTATTAAAGGTGGTCTTACAGTAAATATATAGAAAGAGAGTAGATGTATATGGAACTGATGATTTCAAGAATTTTAAAATATTTAAACGGGTGTCTTGATGATGATCATATGTACCGAATTGGTAATTTTGTTATCCAACATTATACAGAAATGGAAAAATATGATTTAGATGGTTTTTTAAGTGCTAGTAATTTTAGTGAAAGTGAATTGCTTGATTTTTGTAGACATTTTGGAATTCATAGTTATGATGAATTTAAGGGACGACTATTAGCAGATCATCAAAGCCGCTTAGAACAAATTCATGCTAGAATGTTGAATTTAGATTGTAATCAGTTTATTGAACATTTAGATACTAGTTATGATAAAGAAGAATTGAATCAGTTAATTGATGAGCTTTGTGATTTGATCTTTAAGAAAAAAAGGATCGTTATTATTGGGGCGCTATATCCAAGTAGTGTAGCTGTTGATTTTCAAACTGATTTAATCTCTTTAGGAAAAGAAGTAGTCGAATATCATAGTTTTGATACTAAATTTGAATTTGGTGACGATGATGTTGTATTTTTCATTACGGCAACAGGTAGATTAATGGAACAAAACGTCAAAAAGTTAAAACCGCAAAATATTTGTGAAGCATATTTAGTATTAATCACTCAAAATATCAAATATCGTCAATATGAAAATATATGTGCTGATTATGCAATAGAAGTATTGGGTAAATTTGATGGAATTCAGTTTAACTATCAAATAATGATGATTTTTGATTTGTTACGGATTCGTTATTATCAAAAATATTATCGTTAATATATCATAATTACAAGATAAGGCATTTTTTAAGTGCCTTTTTTGTTTAGAGTGAAAATATTGTTATTGACTTTGAGTTAACTATAAGTTGTATGATATAAAAAAGAAAGGTGGCTATGACTATGAAGATTATGTTAATAGTTCTAAATGAAGACGATGGAAAAAAGATTGCAAATGAATTAGAGATGGATGATTACAAAGTTACAAGATTAAAAAGCTTAGGTGGTTTTATTAAAGATGGTCAAATAGCAATTATAAATGTCAATATAATTTTGTACAAAAATGATCATTTATGATGTACAATTGTGTTCCTTCTCAATATAATCAAGAACATTTTTAAGTATTAGGATTCCTCTTCATTTGGCTTCATTTGATCTTTTAATCGATAGGATTTACCCGTTATAGTTACCACGTGTGCATGATGAAGGATTCTATCTAAAATAGCGTTTGCCATGACCACATCACAGAAGACTTCATCCCACTCACTAAAATTGATATTTGTAGTTAATATCGCACTTCTTTTTTCATAACATCTATCTATCAATTGAAAGAACAATTTCGCATCATCTTTATTAATCGGAAGATAGCCAAGTTCATCTATGATCAGTACTTTATATTTGGTAAAATGGCGAAGTCTATCTTCCAATCTGTTCTCGTTATTTGCTTTCTTCAATTGTTGAATAAGATTATGACATTTGATGAAATATGTACTATTTCTACGCTTTGCCGCGGCAATGCCTATACTTACAGCCAGGTGTGTTTTACCTACGCCACTATTACCCAGAAATACGATGTTTTCACAATTCTCGATGAATCTGAGTGTCTCAAAATCCAATATCTGCTGTTTGTTTATTGATGACTGAAAATCAAAATCAAAATCCCTTAATTCTTTATGATGAGGAAATGCCCCTACCTTAACCATTGACTTGACCATATTCTTTTCTCTATGATCGATTTCTATCTGCGTCAATTTGATCAATCCTTCTGTAAAAGATAGATTGTTTCTGGCTATATAATCCAACATCTCATCTAAATTTTCATTCATTTGACTTAACTTCAAGTAATTCAGGTTATTTTTCAATTGCATATATGTACTACTCATTGTATATTTCTCCTATCAAATTTAAATTTGCCTTGGCTAATTGTTTGATTTCATCCGAACTGTCTTTAAAACTTACTTCATATATTTTTTGATAATGTTCTTCATGATAATTATATTTTGATTGAGATATTTGATGAATTGTTATAAGTCTTGTGTTAGAATACACATGTATATAATCATCAAATATCTGTAGTTTCACTGTTTTACCAATATATTCTGGTGGTGCGGAATATTTATTACCTTTATAGGAAAACAAACTCTGTGAATCTACTTTTACTGGTCTAATGGTGATTTTATACTGATTTCTTATCTTTTCTTGTGGTAAAGGGGATAAGAAATCTTTTTCTTTTTGGATATGAAGTTTCGGAATTTTTCCTATTTCACTGTGCACCTGGCAATTATTTCTTTCATTGATTTCCATTACTTTTTCATTCAGTTGTGCATAGTTCAGCTTCCCATTATAAGCATATAGTTCATCCCATAATTTCATTGGCGCTTCAACCTTCCCTTTACTCCATGGTTTTCCGGCAATACAAGGTTTCACTATAAAGCCATAATCATCCGCAAACTGTTGAAACTTTGCATTGACCTTTCCACTCGAATATTCTGTTCTTGCTTCATCCATGACTGTTTTCATATTATCGGTTTTTAAGATGTCAGGCACACCACCAGCTGCTTCAAATGCCTGATCAAGATAATGAAACAGAGCACCCTGCTTTTTTGTAAGTGAGATGAAATTAATCCTATATCTTGAATAGGAATAAACAAGTGCAAAGATATTTAATTCAATAACCTCACCTGTGCTTAAGGTATAATGCATATTTTCCTTCCAATCCAATTGTGCCTCAACTCCCATACCAGTCTCTCTTTTGATTGACCGATGATTTGTCATATTGTTTCTAATTTTACCATTTACTGTCCTGTTTGTTCTGCCATTAAAGTATTTATCAAATTCCTCATGCTGGCTGATCCACTTTCTAAAATGGGAAGCTGAGCACTCTAATCCATGATTATCTTTTAGATATTGCCATAAAACTCTTTTATAAAAGAAAACCTGAGTATTTTGATTGATCAGCAAGTCATATATTATTTGATAAAAATTATCTAACTTACTTTTTCTTTCTCTTTTCTTTGGCTTAGTATAACCATTCATATATTTATCAATCAATCTTCTATCTACACCAAGCTCTTGGGCAATTTGTGATTTATTTATTTTCAATTTTAACTCCTCTACTAATACTTTCAATTTTGGTAAATCAAGCAAACAATTAATCTCAATGCTTGAACTAACTGTTAAATTCATAATCATAATATAACCTCCAATAAAAACTGAATTATTATATTATGTTGAATTGATTTTGTACATTTTTATATGATCGTTTTTGTACATATTAATAGTAACATTTATAGCAATCATGCTGGCATTAGAAGAATACCAGATTAAAACGGCTTTAAAAACTGTTAAAGATAATTTAGATAATAGTAATGAAAAAATTGAACTTGATAATATTTGTACTTGCACTTTAAATCGATTAACAGTTGATCAGGCAGCAATCTTTATTTTAGATCCAGATAAGTTAATATTAATATAATAAATCCTGTTTTATGTAAAAACAGGATTAATCATTTATTATAATTTAAAAAACTAATTATTAGGATAACTAATCAATATTAATAATTTCGTATTCACGATTTCCTAATTGTAATTTAGCGGCAGCTTCAACAGTATGAATACCATGACGTGAATCCATACGTTCAATTAATGCAGCTTTTCCATCATCAGGTGAATTAATAACAGCATCATAGCATGCTTGATCTAGAGCTACTGGATCGATAGAAGCAAAGATTCCAATATCTGCCATTTCTGGAGGTGCTGGATGAGAATCACAGTCACAATCGACAGATAAGTTATTAGCTACATTTATATAAACAATATTGTCTTTACCCATGTAATCAATAACTCCTTTACATGCATCAGCCATTGATTCAAGAAAATGATCTTGTTCAGGTAAGTTATCCCATAGTTTTTTAGGATCTGTAGTGACTCCGGCGGTATGAATATTTGCTTTTCCGTTAGAAGATGCAATACCAATACTCATATTTTTTAAAGCACCACCAAAACCACCCATGGCATGACCTTTAAAATGAGATAGGACAACCATTGATTGATAGTTTTTAAAGTGTTCACCAACAATATCAGCTTTTAAATGGAAACCATTAGTAATTGGTAATTCTATTTCTCCAAATTCATCCATAATATCACATGGTGCAATTGCTTTAAATCCATGATCTTCAATAGTTTGCCAATGATCTTTAACATCCATTCTTTTACCACCATAAGCAGTACAACATTCAACAATTGTTCCTTGTAATTTAGAAACTAAATCTTTAATTAGATTAGGATTTAAAAAGTTGTGTCCACCAGGTTCACCTGTAGAAATTTTAATTGCTACTTTACCTTTTAAATCTCTATTTAGTGCTTCATAAATTTTAATTAAACTTTCAGCACTAATCTCTTTAGTAAAATAAACATTTGCTTTTTCCATGACTATCTTCCTTTCTAAAGTTTTCTAACTTTAGTTTCATTATAGTCCTTAAAGTGAACTTTAAGTCAACACTTTTTCCATTACATAGTTAGTTAAAACAACACCATTTCTAATTACTTGTTGTTCTTTAATTACTTGATAACCTCTTTTTAAAAAGAAAGATTTTGCAGTAATTGATGCATAAGTAGTAATCTTAGAAACATTAAATTTCATTTCTAATTTATCGCATATTTTAGTAGCGATTCCTTGTTTTTGAAAATCTTTATGGACATATAAACGATCTAAATAACCAGTTTGATCGATATCACCAAAACCAACGATTAAATCGTTTTCTATTGCAACTAAACAATAATTTTTGGCTAATGATTGTTGCCAAATCTTTAGATCAATATTTTTATTTGCCCAGGCATCAACTTGTTCTTTAGTATAGTCTTGAATATTAATGTTATGAACAGTTTGATAAAATAAATCAATGATTTCTTTACAATCTGCACTTCTATATTCTCTAAGTATCATTTAAATACCTCCAAATACTATTCATTATATAATACCTTCTAGATAAATATTAACATTATTTTTTCAAAAATTGAAAGACATTAAAAAAACAATGAAAGCTATTTCATTATTTAAATTAATTCGTTAAAATATAATCATCAAGAACGAAAGGAAGTAAGTATATGGAAAAAAAACCAGTAAAAATTGTTACAATTGGTGGTGGAAGTAGTTATACACCAGAATTGATGGAAGGATTTATTAAAAGATACAATGAACTACCAATTAAAGAAATTTGGTTAGTTGATATTGAAGATGGTAAAGAAAAATTAGAAATCGTTGGAGCAATGGCTCAAAGAATGTGGGATGCATCACCATATGATGTTAAAGTTCATTTAACTTTAGATCGTCGCGAAGCTTTAAAAGATGCTGATTTTGTTACAACTCAATTTAGAGTTGGTTTATTAAATGCTAGAATTAAAGATGAAAGAATTCCATTTTCTTATGGTTTATTAGGTCAAGAAACAAATGGAGCAGGAGGAATTTTTAAAGCATTTAGAACAATCCCAGTAATTTTAAGTATTGTTGAAGATATGAAAGAATTATGCCCTAATGCATGGTTAATCAACTTTACTAATCCAAGTGGTATGGTTACTGAATCAGTAATGCGTTATGGTAAATGGGATCGTGTAATTGGATTATGTAATGTTCCAGTTGGAGCAATGATGGCTGAACCAGAAACTATTGGGACTACATTAGATAAATTAATCTATAAATTTGCCGGATTAAACCATTTCCATTGGCATCGTGTATTTGATATTCATGGTAATGATGTAACAGGAAAAATCATTGATGCAATGTATGAAGGAAAAGATGCTGGAATTCCTGCTAATATTCATGATATTCCATTCTTTAAAGAACAATTAAAACAAATGAATTTAATTCCATGTGGATATCATCGTTATTACTATCGTCAAGAAGAAATGCTTAAACATGGTTTGGAAGAATATAATACAATTGGAACAAGAGCACAACAGGTAAAACAAACAGAAGCTGAATTGTTTGAATTATATAAAGATCCTGATTTAAATGTTAAACCAGAACAATTAGCTAAACGTGGTGGGGCTCATTATAGTGATGCAGCTTGTGAAACAATTGCTTCAATTTATGCTAATAAAAATACTCATATTGTTGTAACTACAAAAAATAATGGTGCTGTACCAGATTTACCAGCTGATTGTGCAGTAGAAGTATCTGCCCATATTGGAGCAGCAGGAGCATTACCAATTGCTTTTGGACCTTTAGAACCAGCACAACGTGGATGGTTACAATGTATGAAAAATATGGAATTATGTGTAGAAGAAGCAGCTGTTACTGGAGATTATGGATTAGCATTACAAGCATTTATATTAAATCCACAAATTCCTTCAGGTGAAACTGCAAAACGTGTCTTAGATGAATTATTAATTGCACATAAAAAATATTTACCACAATTTGCAGACAAAATTGCTGAATTAGAAGCTGCAGGAGTTACTGTAAAAGATGATGTAGCTCGTGAATTAACAGAAAAAGGATTATAAAAAGGAAAAGGGGGTTGAAATGAAATGCCCCCTTATTTTATATAAGCTAAAATTAATTTTAATGTATTTTCGACTCCTTGAAGATGAGTTCTTTCCATACCGTGTGATGCACAAACACCAGGACCGATTAGGGCACCCTTGATATTTTGACCACCTCTTAATGCGGCTGAAACATCACTACTATAGAAAGGATAAATATCAACAGCATATTGTAAATTATTTTCTTTTGCTAGATTAATTAATCTAGTAGTCATTTCATAGTCATATGGACCACTGCCATCTTTAGCACAGATACTTACATCATATTCACTGCATGATAAATCTAAACCAATACATCCCATATCAACAGCTATTAACTCACTTATTTGATTAGAAATATAGCTGCTACCATGCCCAACTTCTTCATAAGTAGAGATAATTAATTGTAAATTATGTTGAGGTTTGATATTTTCTGTTGCAATAGTTTTTAATAATCCAAATAAAATAGCAACACTAACCTTATCGTCTAAAAATCTTGATTTAATAAAACCTGATCCAGTAATTGTTGTTTTAGGATCGATAGCAATGAAGTCACCATTACCAATACCTAACTTTTCAACATCAGCTTTGTTTTTTACTATTTCATCAATACGAATGTGCATTGTATCACATGTTCTTTCTAAAGTACGAGCGTCTTTATATACATGGACAGCTGGAGAGTTTGATAAAATAGTTCCCGTATAACTACGACCATCACGAGTTATAATTCGACAATACTCACCATCTAAAGTAGGAATAATTGGACCACCAATATTAGTAAAAGCAAGTGTTCCGTCATCTTTAATACTTCTAACCATTAAACCTAATGTATCAACGTGACCGCAAAAGCCAATTGTATAGTCATCATTACCTTCAACAAATATTTCTAGGTTTCCTTTATTAGTTATCGCAGTTTTAAAACCTAGTTGTTCAGCTTCTTTTTGACAATAGCTAATAACTTCTTTAGTATAACCAGAAGGACTATCGATTGCCATAATATCTTTTAAAATATGTAATATATAATCATTCATTATAAATACCTCCAATGGCAATTATTATAACATAATATATTATAGTTTTGTGAGGTAAATAATTTTTAATCTGTTAATGGATTTTTATATTACATAAACTGAATATTTGCATTTAAATTTTTGGAAATTAGTATATTTATGGTTAGTAATATTTAAAAAATGAGGTAAGATTTAAAAAGATATAAGTATATTGATAAAATAGTATTTTTAGTATATTGACTTATTGTAAGAGAATTAGTAAAATAAAGCTACATGTCGCCGGACATTACCTCTATCTATTCCAGTAGGCCTTAGTTGGAATGGATAAGAGGTTTTTTTAATGTTAATAATGTTATTTTTTTAGTTGTAAAGGAGAAATTATGATTATGGAACAGCAAAATTATTTTAAAGAATTTGCCAAGTATACCTCGTTAAATGTGCTAGGAATGATTGGATTATCTTGTTATATTTTAGCGGATACATTTTTTGTTTCTAAGGCCTTAGGTGCTAATGGACTTGCAGCTTTAAATCTTGCAATTCCAATTTATAGTTTTATAAATGGTAGTGGATTAATGATCGGTATGGGTGGTGCTACTAAATATTCAATTTTTAAAAGTCAAAACAATTTTAAAAAGGCAAATAACATTTTTACTCAGGCTTTCTTTCTTGTAGTGACAATGGCAGCAATATATTTTTTGATTGGAATCCTATTTTCTGGTCCGCTAGCTAAATTACTAGGAGCAACTAAAAGTGTTTATGATATGAGTAGTGTTTATTTACGAGTTATATTAGTATTTGCACCGATGTTTATGATGAATAATTTATTATTATGTTATGTTCGTAATGATGGCGCGCCACAATTATCAATGATGGCAATGTTAGGTGGTAGTTTTTCTAATATAGTTTTAGATTATGTTTTTATGTTTCCTTTGGATATGGGGATTTTTGGTGCTGCTTTTGCAACTGGACTAGCACCAGTTATTAGTATTTTGATACTTTCACCATTTTTTATAAAAAAATTAAATAATTTTAAATTAGTTAAAACTAAATTAGTAGATAGACATATTTTAGATATCGTTTCTAGTGGGTTGCCATCATTAGTAACTGAGGTGTCTTCAGGAATAGTTATGATTATCTTTAATATGATTATTTTAAACTTAGCTGGAAATACTGGAGTGGCAGCTTATGGCATTATTGCAAATTTATCTTTAGTAGTTATTTCTATTTATACAGGTATATCTCAAGGTATTCAACCGCTTCTAAGTAGTGGCTATGGTTCTGGACAAATAAAAAAGGTACATATTATTTTTAAATATGCAATATTTAGTGTAGTGATAATATCTATTTGTATATATTTAATTATCTTTTTTAAATGTGATGTGATTGCTGGAATTTTCAATAGTGAAAATAATATAGCTTTACAAAATATCGCTGAAAATGGCTTGAAAATATATTTTGTTGGTTGTCTTTTTGCTGGTATTAATATTGTATCGTCTATTTATTTTACTTCAATAGAGCATCCATTACCAGCGCATGTAATATCACTGTTACGTGGTTTTATCATTATTATTCCAATGGCATTTTTCTTATCTTTGATTGCCAATATGAATGGTGTTTGGGCAACGTTCCCGGTTACAGAGTTTATTGTTTGTGCTATAAGTGTTATTTTAATTAAAGTTACAAGTAAAAAAATGATGAAGATGTAGATTTTTGAAAACTGCATCTTTTTTATTATTTAAATTAGGCATAATGGACATTCTTTTAAAGTATTGGTATCGTTATTTTTTTATAGTTATAATGTATGTGAAATAGGGGTGATATTATGCAATATTCAATTAGTGAAGTAGCTAAAAAGTTAAATATACCGGTTTCTACAATCAGATATTATGAAAAATTAGGAATGTTGCCACCAATAACTCGTCATAGTGGTATTCGCGTTTTTAGTGAGCGGGATCTTTGTGTTTTAAAAAATATACTTACTTTAAAGCAAATGAGAATACCTTTAAAAGACATCAAGTATTTTTGCTATTTATTTTCTTGTGGCGATATCACATTAGCAAAGCGCAATGAATTGATTAAAAAACAGCGTCAAAGTCTTTTAAATGAAATTGAAGATCTAAAAAGAGCATTGTCTTTTTTAGAACATGAAAATTGTTATTTTAACATTAGTCAAAATGATTCATATCTAAAAGTTGGAAAATGATATTATGATTTATTAATTTCTTTTCGTAATTGATTTAAAAAATAACTCGCCGCTTTAGAAAATAAATGATATTTTTTCCATATTAATGTTAAGCCAACTTCAAGCTTCGGTTCTAGTGGGATAAAGCAAAGTTTGCTATTACCTGAAGTATTGATCAATTTATCTAAACCTAAAGCATAACCACTTCCTTCTTCAACTAACAAAGAAGCGTTATAGATTAAATTATAAGTTGCTACAATATTAAGTTTATTATAATCATCATTTAGCCAGCCGGATATTTCATTTTTGACTATTTCCTGACTTGAACAGATTAAAGGAAGTTTTTTTAATGTATCGGCAGTAATGCTTTTTAGCGATGCAATAGGACTATCTTTTCTCATTAATACGCCCCATTTATCTTTTACAGGTAATTTAATGAAATCATATTTAGAAATATCAGCTGGTTCAATTAATACCCCAAAATCAATTAAACCATTTTCAATTTTTTCAACTACATCTTGAGAATTACCACTGTATAAGTGAAATTTTATTTTTGGATATTCTTTGTGGCAAGTATCGATTACTTTTGCTAGAATCCGCATTCCTTCTGTTTCACCACTGCCAATATAAATATCACCACTTATTGTTGTATCACTATGCATGATTTCTGATTCAGTTTTTTCAACTAAACTAATTATTTCTTCAGCTCGTTGTCTAAGTAAGATACCTTCTTCAGTTAAATTTATTTTTCGATTTCCACGAATAAATAATTGTTTACCTAATTGTTCTTCCAATTCTTTCATTTGTCTTGAAAGGGGAGGCTGGGTTATATGTAGACTTTCAGCTGCTTTTGAAATTGTTTCTTCTCTAGCGATAGCTAAAAAATACTGTAAGACTCTAAATTCCATCAATATCACATCATGTTACAATTATAATATATAAACTGACTTGTAATAAAATAAAAAAGCCATATAAAATGGCTTTTAAGATGGATTACCTGCAACGATAATCGCTAATAATATTCCATTAGATGGAATAGCTAGAAAAGTGATTATAATTAAGATTAAATGCCAATACTTTTAAAGGATAGTTGCTAAGCCTTTAATAAATCATGACATTTAAAAAGAATTCTCCGATAGCTAAGTATCAGTTAGGTTAGAGAATTGCAGTCATTTATAGCTTCGTGTAAATAAATCATTTTTCTAACATTTTTTAAATAGTAGTCAGCTATTTAAGGTGAATAATAAACCACCTGAATAAAGTATAAAATAAAGACGGTTTAAAGTCAATGAAACATATATGATAATCTTTTAAAAATTTTCAATTTAATTAATATTTATTAAGGATGATTAGCTGGTATTGAAAAGCTTTATCGATATGTTGAGATTTGGCTAAAGACTTAGAAAAATCTAACTTTTTTTACTATAAATGAACTGTTATTTTTTTGAAAAAAATTTTGATTTTTATCATCTTTTAGATTGCATAATATAAGGCTTTGTGGTATCCTATTAATGGTTAGGTAAAACTAACTTCGTGTGAATAAATGGTTCTTTCTAACCTGGCTTAGTCACCCGGGTTAGAGCGAATCATAGAGGAGGAGAAATAATGAGTAAAATTAAAAGCGTATATGCACGTGAAGTACTTGACTCACGTGGTAATCCTACTGTAGAGGTAGAAGTAACTACAGAATGCGGTGCTTTTGGAAGCGCAATTGTACCTAGTGGAGCTTCAACTGGTGTTCATGAAGCTGTTGAATTACGTGATGGTGATAAAAACCGTTACTTAGGAAAAGGAACACAAAAAGCTGTTGATAACGTAAACAATGTTATCGCTGAAGCAGTTATTGGTATGGAAGTAACTAACCAAAGAGAAATCGATTACAAAATGATCGAATTAGATGGTACTCCAAATAAAGGTAAATTAGGTGCTAATGCTATCTTAGGTGTTTCTTTAGCTGTTGCTAAAGCTGCTGCTGCAAGCTTAGGTTTACCATTATATCGTTATATCGGTGGAGCTAATGGTTATGTATTACCTACTCCAATGATGAACATTATCAATGGTGGAGCTCATGCTGACAACAACGTAGATTTCCAAGAATTTATGATTATGCCAGTAAATGCACCAAGCTTCAAAGAAGCAATCAGAATGGGTGCTGAAGTATTCCATGCTTTAAAATCAGTATTAAATTCAAAAGGTTTAAATACTGCTGTTGGTGATGAAGGTGGATTTGCTCCAAACTTAGCATCAAACGAAGATGCAATCAAAACTATTATTGAAGCAATCGAAAAAGCTGGTTACAAACCAGGTGAAGACGTTAAATTAGCAATGGACGTTGCAAGTAGTGAATTCTACCAAGATGGTAAATATGTTTTACCAGGTGAAAACAACAAATCTTTCACTTCAAAAGAATTAGTAGATTTCTATGCTGAATTATGTGAAAAATATCCTATTATTTCTATCGAAGATGGTTTAGACCAAGACGATTGGGAAGGTTGGGACTACTTAACTGAAAAATTAGGTGGAAAAGTACAATTAGTTGGAGATGACTTCTTTGTAACTAACACTAAACGTTTACAACAAGGTATTGATCGTGGAGTAGCTAACTCAATCTTAATCAAAGTAAATCAAATCGGTACATTAACTGAAACATTAGAAGCTATCGAAATGGCTCAAAAAGCTAACTACACTGCAGTAATTTCACACCGTTCAGGTGAAACTGAAGATACTACTATTGCAGATATCGCAGTAGCTACTAATGCTGGTCAAATTAAGACTGGTTCTGCTTCAAGAACAGATCGTATTGCTAAATACAATCAATTAATCAGAATTGAAGATCGTTTAGGAAGCCAAAGCAAATATTCAGGAATGACTGGGTTCTATCAATTAGAAAAATAATTAAAAAAATTATTAAAGTAGTTGCTTTCTTGGTTAGTCTGTGCTAACATATAGATAGTTAGTTAAAGCTAACTAAGAAAAGGAGGCATAGTTATATGAAAATAGTATATGCATCAAGAACCGGTAATGTTCAAAGTATTATTGATCGTTTAAATGTTGATGCTTTAGAAATCAGCTCTGGGACAGAAATGATTAGTGAAGATTATCTTTTGATAACTTATACTGATGGTTATGGTGATGTTCCTAGCGAGGTTGAAGAATTTCTAAGTGGTAATAATAGCCATTTAAAGGGTGTCATTGTTAGTGGTGATCAAGGATACGGTGAAGCTTATTGCAAGGCTGGAGATGTTATTGCTAAGCAATATAACGTACCATGTCTTTATAAAGTTGAGAATGATGGAACTGAAGAAGATATTGATGAAATTAGAAAAATAATTGAAAATCAATAATAAGTTTTATACTTATAATCTTATCTAATATACCTACAACGATTAAAATTTCCTAATAATTTAGAAATAGTAATTATAAGTATAACATTTAGTGAGAGTATCCGTATTATGCTATTCACCTTTTTCTCGAAGATATTAAATACGGTACTCTTACTAATTTTATCCCGTCGAATAATAAATAATATTAACTTGAATAGCCAAATTCCTTAAATATAATGATTTCTTTAATATTTGATTTCATTCTCAAGTAATATTTTGATTTTTCAAAATATTTTAGAAAGTTTTTTGAAAATGCGATAAAGTTATCCTTCAAGTCATAAGTATGCATTTTCAAAAATCGAGCTATAAAAATCCACATCCTAATTAAGTGATAAATAATTTAGCCATTATAATTATCATTCTAAAATAGTTCGTTTTACTTTCAAAACCGGAATTATCCTTCCGGTTTTCTTTTTATGTTATTGTTGGTATACTTATAATGTATTAATTGGAGGTGTATAATATGCATGAATCTGGTGAAATGTATTTAGAGACAATCTTATTATTGAAAAAACGTAATAATAGTGTTCGCTCGATTGATGTGGCTAAAGAATTAGGTTTTAGTAAACCTAGTGTTAGTAGAGGAGTGGGCATTTTGAAAAATGATGGCTATATTACAATTGATAGTAAAGGTTTTATTGAATTGACAGAATTAGGGCTAAATAAAGCTAATTCAGTGTATGAAAAACACCTTTATTTAACAGATTTTTTAATGGCTACTGCTAATGTAAGTAAGGAAGTAGCTGAAGAAGATGCCTGTAGAATTGAGCATATTATTAGTGATGAAGTGTTTGCAGGTATAAAACAATATGTTGAAGAAAATAAAAAAAATTAAGTTCTGATAAAGCAATATCATTAAGATAAGATGATAAAATTTTAGCCAGGAATTATATGTAAATATATTTTTCCTGATTTTTAATATTTATTCAAGCTAAAAAAGTGTAGTCTTGAAACTACATTTTTCAAGGTATATAATAAATTATGTTAGTTATAACGATAGTTAAAGAATACGGCAGTCTTTGGCTTGACATGTCGCTTGTATTTTCTACCGGGTCTAATTGGTAATATTTCTTTAGCTATCAGATTTTCTACAGGTGGATTTTTTCCACCTTTTTTTCTTAGAAATTCTCTGATAATATGTACTGCTCTTGTAAAATTAATCTGATATGTATATTTGAGTTTATCTTTTTTAGGTATTTTTATTTCCTGTACAATTCTTTGACAGAAATTATACATGGTCATGCGGGCATAGATTTCCTGTTGAATCAATTTTCTTTTTTTAGCATGTAATGCATTGAGTCCAATAGCATATTTGAGCTCACGAAAAGAAGTTTCCTCTCCCCAGCGCATATTGTAAATTTCACGGATTTCTTCCATTGAGAATTCTTCTCTGCTTAGATTGGTAATAACGGTTTCATAGGTATCTTCAGTAATTTTGAATCTCACAACTCGACAGTTGAATTCATACCATGGATCATCTTTGCTCATAAAATCAAATCTCGTTGATTTAGTAACAATTTTATATATTTCAGGACAAGCTTTGGTCGTTTTTGTTTGTTTTAAGGTCAACATTCTAAATACATCAATATCAAATTCACCTTCAGGAAATGGACCTAATGATCGAGTGATACTGGTTTGAGAGCCGATATCTTTAACACGAATCAGATATTTATTTCCTGATCGAACAACATGTTCAAAACCATTGTAGGATTCATAGCCTCTATCGGCAATGAAGATAGCTTTATGACCATCATATCTGTCAACAAGCTGATAGAAGGCATCATTTTCATCTTTTTTAGCTTCACCCTGAATGATAATATCATCATATGTAAGTTCCAATAGATCATAACTGGCATTTAAATGAAAGGCAGAATAAGCCTTAGCAAGAGTGCCATGTCTTAATTCAGTAGTTTCATCGTCAAAGATGGTATTATCAATAGGCAGTTCACAGCCATCAACTGCCAATAGTCTATAGCCATGAAATAATTTTATTTTGAATGTTTTTTTATTGAAAGCATCAAACAAAGTCTTGAATGCTTCAGGTTTGATTTTGCTTCTGGCTTGAACAAAAGCAGAAGGGGTATCAATAGAAAAGTCATTAAATTTAAAAAGTTCATCCTTGATAGAGGAAGCTCCCATACAAAGAATAATCTTCATGATTGTTTTGAAATCAAGCTTTCTATTTCAGGTGAAATCAGTATCAGGATTGACACAAAAGATAGAACAGACATTCGAAAGATTATTGATAATGTGAAATAAAACGTTTTTAAGATGTTTATAGCTATTCATGTTTAAGTACCTCCGACATATACCTATAAACAATTGGCCTATTATCAATAAAAAAATTGATAATAGGTCGCACACTATCGTTGCAATGTCAATATTTTTCTTTTAAAAATGATAAAAATTTTATAAAAAAGAGAGGGCATATTTGCAATATAACCATCGATTGTCATTAAAATCTTAACTTAATGACATTGCTGATAAAGGACTTAATTTTTTGTTTAATTAAAACTATTTTGACATTTTTTAAAATACAATAAATCTGTAGCTTGCATATCGTTTTCGATTATTTCTTTAGGATAATAATCAATGAAGAAATTTTCAATCCGATGTGAGTAACGATATCCTAGCCGAGTATAGAAAGTGATGTTTTCTAAACTAGAGTTAGCAGTTCCAATTAAAATACAAGGATAAGAACTGTATTTTTCTTCAACATATTTAATTAATGCTTTGGCATAACCATGATTACGATGTTCAAGTAACGTTAAAATATTTTTTATTTCAACATTACCATCGATGATCTCTACAGCTAAAAAACTAACAGGTTCATTGTTAACAAAGTAGCCATATAAAGTACCGTGTTTTAAATAATCACGAACAAGATTTATGTTAGGATCACTTTCAGTAAGTAGTTGATCATAATCCATTTTGTTATCTATTTCTTTTATCATACTAGCCTCCTAGAAAGAATTATATCAAAGCTGTTAAATAATTAAAAGATTGTTTTTTTCAATAAATTTTTTTAATAAAAATTTATTGAGAGAGATTAATGGATTTTATTGTAATAGTTAGCGGAAATATTTTTTTTTATAGCAAAGAATGTTATACTAATAAAAGAAATGAGGTAAGGAAATGAAAAAGATATTGTTATGTTTGATAATGGTGTTGATGGTAGTTGGCTGCTCTTTATCAGGAGATGGTAACACTACAGAAAAAAAAGAAAGTAAAAAGAAAGATGAAACATCAACTGTCGAAAAAGAGCCGGTAAATGTTAGTGTAAAGATGAGTTTTGCTGGTGACTGTACTTTAGGAAATTATGCTGGCCAATCATATTCAGGATCCTTTAATCAAGAATACGCTAATCAGGGAAATGATACTACATATTTTTTAAGAAATGTAAAAAGTGTATTTGAACAGGATGATTTAACGATCGTTAATTTAGAAGGTCCGTTAACAACGGCAACTTCTCATGCTGAAAAACAATTTGCTTTTAGTGGTCCATATGAATATGCTAATATCTTAACTAGTGGTAGTGTTGAGATGGTTTCTTTAGCTAATAACCATTCTGAAGACTATTTTGCTCAAGGAATGAGCGATACCAAAAATATATTAGATGAAAAGGGTATTGGTTATTTTGGATATGAAACTTCATGTGTTAAAGAAGTTAATGGTATCAAAATTGGTTTTCTAGGTTATCGTTCGATGTCTGTTTCAATGAATAATGAACAAGGGCGTGCTACAATTAAAGCGGCTATTGAAGATTTAAAAAATAATCAAGGTGCTAATGCTGTTGTAGTATTTTATCACTGGGGAATTGAACGTGATTATTCAGCTAATGATGATCAACGTGAATTAGCTAAATTTTCAATTGATAGCGGAGCTGATTTAGTCGTTGGTTCTCATCCTCATGTTATTCAAGGGGTTGAGGAATATAATGGTAAACAAATTGTTTATTCATTAGGAAATTTCTGCTTTGGTGGCAATAAAAATCCAAGTGATACTGATTCAATGATTTATTCAATTACAATGAATTTTACGGATGGTAAATTTACTAGCGAAACTCATGAAATTATTCCTTGTTCAATTACAACAAGTTCTAGCCGTAATAACTACCAGCCAACTATATTAGAAGGCGATGAAAAACAAAGAGTACTTGATAAAATTCAACAATATAGTTATTAAAATAAATAGAAGCTTTTGGCTTCTATTTATTTAAAAGATAAGAGGTGTTTTAATTGAAAGAAAAATTATTAAAATTTTTTTATAGTGGTTTTATCGTATTGTTGATTGGTTTATTAGGTGGACGTATTTCTGGCAACTATTCAACAAGTGTTTTGAATATTATTTATTTAGTAATTATTATTTTAGCGATAATTGGTTATTTTGGATATCTTAAATTACAAGAGATTAAAGTTGATGATAGAACTGCGATAAATAAAACAATATTACAAATTATTATTCCAATTGTAGTTTTGTTATTATTCAACAATTTTTATCATTAATTTACTTGAAACTTATTTTAATAAATGATATCATGCAAATAGTTATACGACTGACGGAAGTGGAATTAACCACAGGGAGTATAATCGTGTAAGAGCCGACCGTCTGGGCCAAAGTAGTCTAGATGGTGCACGGCTCTTTTTTCATTGTTAGGAAGTATGTCTTTAAAATACTAAGCTTACATTGCTATCGGTTGAGAAAAAAGCCAAAATATGGTATAAAGAAGATGTGAAATTCCTCTAAAAATTTAACTGGAAAGGGTGGCGTTATGTTAACTGATGTTGAAATTGCACAAAGTGCAAAAATGGAACCAATTAAAGAAATTGCAAGCAAAATTGGATTAGTCGAAGATGATTTAGAATTGTATGGAAAATACAAAGCTAAAATATCTTTAGAAACTATTAATCGAGTAGAAAACAATCCTGATGGAAAATTAGTATTAGTTACTGCAATTAATCCAACTCCTGCAGGAGAAGGGAAAACAACTACAATGATTGGTCTTTCTCAGGCTTTAAATAAAATGGGAAAAAAATCAATTGTAGCAATGCGTGAACCATCATTAGGTCCTTGTTTTGGAATCAAAGGTGGAGCTGCTGGTGGCGGGTATGCTCAAGTAGTACCAATGGAAGATATTAATCTTCATTTTACAGGTGATATTCATGCAATTACTGCTGCTAATAACTTAATTGCAGCAATGCTTGATAATTCAATTCATCATGGTAATCCACTAAATATTGATGTTCGTAATATTGTATGGAAACGTGTTGTTGATTTAAATGATCGAGCATTAAGACATACAATTTGTGGATTAGGTGGAAAAGTTAATGGAGTGCCTCGTGAAGATGGATTCGATATTTCTGTTGCTAGTGAAGTTATGGCTATCTTATGTTTAGCAACAAGTCTTGATGATTTAAAACAAAGAGCAGGAAAAATGATAGTTGCTTATAATTATGATGGTGAACCTGTGACTGTTGATGATATTGAAGCAACAGGTGCTGTTACATTATTATTAAAAGATGCTATTAAACCAAATTTAGTGCAAACATTAGATCATACGCCAGTTTTTGTTCATGGTGGGCCATTTGCTAATATTGCTCATGGCTGCAATTCAGTTATGGCAACTAAATTAGCAATGAAATTAGGTGATTATGCAATAACTGAAGCTGGATTCGGAGCTGATTTAGGGGCTGAAAAATTCTTAGATATTAAATGTCGTCAAGCTAATTTAAATCCTCAAGCAGTAGTAATCGTGGCTACTGTTAGAGCTTTAAAAATGCATGGTGGTATGGATAAAAAAGAATTAGCTAATGAAAATTTAGAAGCCTTAGCAGCTGGTATTAAAAACTTAGAAAAACATATTGAAAATATTGCTAAATATGATTTACCTTCAGTAGTTGCAATAAATGCATTCCCAACTGATAGTGAAGCTGAATTACAATTATTAAAAGATACATGCAATAAAATGGGTGTAGATGTAGCAATCTCTAAAGTATGGGAAAAAGGTGCTGATGGTGGTATTGAATTAGCAGAAAAATTATTAGAGATTTTAGAAACTAAAGAAGCAAATTATCATCCAATTTATGATTTAGACTTAACAATTAAAGAAAAAATTGAAACAATCGCCAAAGAAATCTATGGTGCCGATGGTGTGGCGTTCGATAAAAAAGTCATCACAAAGATGAAAAAATATGAAGCTCAAGGATTAGATAAATTACCTATTTGTGTTGCTAAAACACAATATTCTTTATCAGATCAGCCTAATTTATTAGGTCGCCCAAGTGGTTTTACAGTTAAGATAAATGATCTAATTCCAGCTGCTGGAGCCGGTTTTTTAATCGCTATTTCTGGAAGCATTATGAGAATGCCAGGACTACCAAAACGACCAGCTGCAGTTAATATGGATATTGATAAAGATGGTAAGATTGTGGGACTATTCTAAAAGTGACGCAGGTCACTTTTAGTGGTTTAAATAGAAAGGAAGGAATTATGAAAGTCGCAATTATTATGGGGTCAACTAGTGATTTAAGTAAAGTTGAACCAGCAATAACAATTTTGAAAGATTATGGTGTTGAAGTAAACGTTCGTTGTTTATCAGCACATCGAGCTCATTTAGGGCTTAGTTCATTTATTAAAGAAACTGAAACTGATGGTACTGAAGTTATCATTACTGCTGCTGGAATGGCTGCTGCTTTACCAGGAGTTGTTGCTTCACAAACAGTATTACCAGTAATTGGTGTACCAATTAGCGGAGCTACTTTAGATGGTATGGATGCTTTATTATCAATTGTCCAAATGCCTTCAGGAATTCCAGTAGCAACAGTTGCTATTAATGGAAGTAAAAATGCAGCTTATCTAGCATTACAAATCATGGCAATTAAACATGATGAAATTAAAGAAAAATTAATTGCTTATCGTAAAGATATGGAAAATCAAGCAATGAAAGCAAACGAAGAAGTTATTGAAAAGTACAAATAAGGAGATATTACAAATGGCAGAATTATTATACGAAGGAAAAGCAAAACAAGTTTATAAAACAGACAAAGAAGATGAATATTTAATTCATTATAAAGATGACGCAACAGCTGGAAACGGTGTTAAACATGATCAATTTGAAGGTAAAGGGGTTTTAAATAACACTATTTCATGTATTATCTTTGATATGCTTGAAGAAGCGGGAATTAAAACTCATATGATCAAAAAATTAAATGATCGCGATGTTTTAGTAAAAAAAGTAGAAATTTTCCCATTAGAAGTAATTATTCGTAATATAACTACTGGATCTTTCTGTAAAAGATTAGGAGCACCAGAAGGAATTGTTTTAGATGAACCAATTTTTGAATTAAGTTATAAAAATGATGATTATGGTGATCCACTTATTAATGAAGATCATGCCGTTGCTTTGAAATTATGTACTCGTGATGAATACAACTTTATTAAAGAACAAACTTTAAAAATCAATGAATTATTAAAAGAATTTTTCTTAAGTTTAAATTTAAAATTAGTTGATTTTAAAATTGAATTTGGAAAAACACCTGATGGTGAAATCTTATTAGCTGATGAAATTTCTCCAGATTCTTGTCGTTTATGGGATGTAGAAACTAATCAAAAATATGATAAAGATGTTTTCAGACAAGATATTGGTGATTTAATTGAAACTTATAAAGCAGTATTAGCTAGAATGCAAAAATAAAAGGGGAACACAAAATGGATTATAAAAAAGCTGGAGTAGATATTGAAGCTGGATATAAATCAGTAGAGTTAATGAAAAAACACGTTAAAGAAACAATGCGTCCTGAAGTATTAGGTGGTTTAGGTGGTTTTGCTGGTGCTTTTGATTTGAGTGCTATTAAAAATATGGATGAACCAGTTTTATTATCAGGAACAGATGGTTGTGGTACAAAAGTTAAATTAGCATTTATCATGGATAAACATGATACAATTGGAATCGATGCTGTTGCGATGTGTGTTAATGATATTGCTTGTTCAGGTGGAGAACCACTATTTTTCCTAGATTATATTGCTTGTGGAAAAAATTATCCTGAAAAAATTGCGACAATTGTAAGTGGTGTAGCTGAAGGTTGTAAACAATCTGGTTGTGCCTTAGTTGGTGGTGAAACTGCTGAACATCCTGGTCTTATGCCTGAAGATGATTATGATCTTGCTGGTTTTGCAGTTGGAGTTGTTGATAAAAAGGATATTATCAATGGTCAAAATATTAAATCAGGTGACGTTTTAGTAGGTATTGCTTCAAGTGGTGTGCATAGTAATGGTTTTTCATTAGTACGTCAAGTATTTGAAATGACTAAAGAATCTTTAGATACTTATTATGATGAATTAGGTAAAACATTAGGTGAAGCTTTAATTACCCCAACTAGAATTTATGTCAAAGCATTGAAAAACATTAAAGACGCTGGTGTAGTAGTCAAAGGATGCTCACATATTACTGGTGGCGGTTTTGATGAAAATATTCCTAGAATGTTGCCAGATAATGCTGTAGCAGTTATTAAAAAAGATAGCTACGAAGTTCCTGAAATCTTTAAACTTATTGCTAAAAAAGGTAATGTTAGTGAAGATGTAATGTACAATACATTTAATATGGGAATTGGAATGGTTATTGCTTTAGATCCAGATGATGTTGTTAAAGCAACAGCAGCAATTGAAGCAGCTGGTGATAAATGTTATGTTATTGGAACTATTGAAAACGGCACTAAAGGAGTTAAATTATGTTAAAAATAGCAGTCTTTGTTTCTGGAGGCGGAACAGACTTGCAATCAGTTATTGATGCTGTTGAAAATGGCAGCATTAATGGTGAAATTGTTTTAGTTGTTTCTAATCGCAAAAATGCATATGGGCTAAAACGTGCTGAATTAGCTGGTATTGAAACTGCAGTAGTTAGAAAAGATGATGAGCTGCTTGTAAAGATGTTACAAGAAAGAAATGTTGATTTAATAGTTTTAGCTGGATATTTAGCTATTTTAACAGATGTTTTAATCGATGCTTATCCAAATAAAATCATTAATATTCATCCTTCATTAATTCCTTCATTTTGTGGACCAGGTTTTTATGGAATGCATGTTCATGAAAGTGTTTTAGCAAGGGGAGTTAAAGTAACTGGAGCAACGGTTCATTTTGTAAGTAATGAAGTTGATGGTGGACCAATTATTTTACAAGAAGCTTGTAATATTGATGATTTAGACAATGCTAGTGATATTCAAGCAAGAGTTTTAGAAATTGAACATCGTATTTTACCAAAGGCAGTAGCATTATTTTGTGATGGAAAAATAGTTGTTGAAAATGAAAGGGCTAAGGTGATTTAAGTGAAAAGAGCATTAGTTAGTGTAACTAATAAAGATGGAATTGTAGATTTTTGTAAAGGCTTAGTTGAATTAGGATTTGAAATTGTTTCAACTGGGGGAACTATGGCTAAATTACAAGAAGCCAATGTTCCATGTATTGCTATTGATGATGTAACAGGATTTCCAGAAATTTTAGATGGTCGTGTAAAGACTTTACATCCAAAAGTACATGGTGGTTTGTTATTTAGAAGAGATGTTAAAGAACATGTTGAAACAGTTAAAGAGATGGGAATTACGCCAATTGATTTAGTTTGTGTTAATTTATATGAGTTTGAAAAAGCTTTAAAAGCCGGTAAACCAATGGCAGATATGATTGAAAATATCGATATCGGTGGTCCATCAATGATTCGTTCAGCAGCTAAAAACTTTAAAGATGTTTTAATTGTTACTGACCCAAGTGATTATAATAATGTTTTAGAAGCAATTAAAAATAATAGTGATGATTTTGATTTTAGATTAAATCTTGCATATAAAGCCTTTTCAACAACAGGTGCTTATGATGCCATGATTTCACGCTATTTTGCTGGGGTTGTTGGTGATGATTTCCCAGATACATTAAATATTAGTTTAAAGAAAACTGAACATTTACGTTATGGTGAAAATTCACAACAACGTGCTAATGCATATGTTGATCCATTTGTTCAACATAGTCTATTAGATTATGAACAATTACACGGAAAAGAAATTTCATTCAATAATGTTAATGATTTATATGGAGCAGTTGCTCTAGTTCGTGAATTTAAAGATCAAATCGTAACAGCAGCAATTAAACACTCAACACCTTGTGGAGTAGCTATTGGTAAAGATGGTTACGATTCTTATATGAAAGCTTATGAAGCTGATCCTCAAAGTATTTTTGGTGGTATCGTAGCTGTTAATTATAAAATTGATAAAAAGACAGCAGAAGAAATGCATAAAATTTTCCTAGAAATTGTTGCAGCACCAGATTTTGATGATGATGCTTTAGAAATTTTAAAGAAAAAGAAAAATTTACGTATTTTAAAATTAAAGAATCCAGAAGTTCGTGAAGCAAAATATGATATTAAATATTTAGAAGGAAAAGTACTTGTTCAAGATATCAATACCGAAATGATCAAAGAAATGAACTGTGTTACTGAAGCTAAACCAACTGAAAGTCAAATCAGCGATATGGAATTTGGAATGCGTGTAGTTAAATTCGTAAAATCAAATGCAATCTGTATTGTTAAAAATGGTGTAACATTAGCAGTTGGTGGTGGTCAAACATCACGTGTTTGGGCATTAGAAAATGCAATTCATAATAATCCTGATAAAGATTTCGATGGAGCTGTTTTAGCAAGTGATGCTTTCTTCCCATTTAGCGACTGTGTTGAAGTTGCTTATAAAGCAGGAATTAAAGCAATTGTTCAACCTGGTGGTTCTATTAGAGATCAAGAATCAATTGATTATTGTAATGAAAAAGGTATTCCAATGGTATTTACAGGATATCGTCACTTTAGACATTAATGGAAAGGCTAAAAAATATGAAAGTATTAGTAATTGGTAGTGGTGGTCGTGAACATGCGATTGCATATAAATTAAATCAAAGTGAAAAAGTTGATAAGATTTATGCTATTCCTGGTAATCCAGGGATAGCAAAAATCGGTGAATGTGTTGCTGGTAGTGTTGAAGATAATGAAATGATCGTTAAATTTGCAAAAGATCATAATATTGATTTAACGGTAATTGGACCTGAAGTACCATTATGTAATGGTTTAGCTGATGATTTAGAAGCAGCTGGCCTAATGGCTTTTGGACCAACTAAATATGCTGCAACATTAGAAGGAAGTAAAGCATTCTCGAAAGACTTTATGATTCGTCATAATATTCCAACAGCTCGTTATAAAGAGGTAAATAGTTATGATGAAGCTGTCGAAGCAATAAATGATTTCCAATTTCCTTTAGTAATTAAAGCTGATGGTTTAGCAGCTGGAAAAGGTGTCGTTATTGTTGAAAATGTTGATGATGCTAAAAAAACATTAAAAGAAATGATGGTTGATGGCAGCTTAGATGGTGCTGGAAGTAAAGTTGTTTTAGAAGAATTTTTAACAGGGTTTGAATGTTCTTTACTTTGCTTTACAGATGGAACAACAATTGTACCAATGGTAAGTGCTAAAGATCATAAACAAGTTTTTGACGGTAATACTGGTCCTAATACTGGCGGTATGGGAACTGTATCACCAAATCCTTTCTTACCTGAAGGTATGGACGAGATTTTTGAAAAAGAAATTTTAGAACCATTTATGGCTGGTTTAAAAGCCGATAACATGGATTATCGTGGTGTTGTATTTATTGGTTTAATGATTGAAAATAATAAACCAAAAGTATTAGAATTCAATGTTCGTTTCGGTGATCCAGAAACACAATCAATCATGCTTCGTTTAGATAGTGATTTATATGATATTATGGTAGCTTGTGCGACTAAAACATTAAAAGATGTTGAAGTAAAATGGAATGATAAACATGTTGCATGTTTAGTACTTGCAAGTCAAGGATATCCAGGAAGTTATCCAAAAGGAATTGAAATAAAAAATATCGATGACTGTGATGATTGTGTAGTATTCCATGCCGGAACAGCTATCAAAGATGGAAAATTAGTGACTAGTGGTGGTCGTGTCTTAAATATTTGTGCTACTGGTGATTCTTTAGATGAGGTACGTGAAAAAGTATATAAAGTAGCCAATAAAATAGATTTTGATGGTAAATTCTACCGCAATGATATCGGACTTAGATAGGGGGATGAAAATGAGTAATGTAAAGCGAATCTATGTTGAAAAACGTTTAGCTTACGCAACAGAAGCCAATGAAACAAAACAAAATTTAAGTCAACAGCTAAATATAAATATTAATTCTTTAAGAATAATTAATCGTTATGATATTCAAGGTATTAGCGATGATGTGTTAAATCAAGGAATTAATACAATTTTAGCTGAACCAATGGTTGATGATGTATATCAAGAAAGTTTCCCGGTAAGTAATCAAGAGTCAGTTTTTGCGATTGAATATTTACCTGGTCAATATGATCAAAGAGCAGATTCTTGTGAACAATGTTTTGCAATTTTAACTGGTAATACAGATGCTAAAGTTAAATGTGCTCGTGTATATGCAATTGATTTTGAAGGTGATAGAGATGAAGTTTTAAAGAAAATCCAAAACTTCTTAATTAATCCAGTTGATCAAAGACTTGCTAGCCTTGAAAAGCCAGAAGATTTAAATGATGCTGCTCCTGATATTAAGCCAGTTCCAACTATTGAAGGATTTAATGAATTAGATAAAGCCGGATTAGAAAATTTCTTAAGTGAAAATGGAATGGCAATGAGTTATGATGATTTAAAAGTGACTCAAGATTATTTTAAAAATGAAGAAAAACGTGATCCGACAGAAACAGAATTAAAAGTATTAGATACATACTGGTCAGATCATTGTCGTCATACTACATTTGCAACTGTAATTACTGATTTAGATATTGAAAGTGGTGCCTTTAAAGAAATTTTAGAAAAAGATGTTGAAGACTATAAGACAAGTCGTCATTTAGTTTATGGTATTGATACTAAACGTCCACTTACATTAATGGATTTAGCAACAATTTCAATGAAAGAATTACGTAAGACAGGTTATTTAGATGATTTAGAAGTTTCTGAAGAAATCAATGCTTGTTCAGTAGAAATTACAGTTCATACTAGTGAAGGTGATGAACAATGGTTATTGATGTTTAAAAATGAAACTCATAACCATCCAACTGAAATCGAACCATTTGGTGGTGCGGCAACATGTTTAGGTGGTGCAATTCGTGATCCATTATCTGGACGTGCCTATGTTTATCAATCAATGAGAATCACTGGTGCTAGTGATCCTCGTAAATCATTAGAAGAAACAATGAAAGGTAAATTGCCACAAAGAAAACTATGTAAAGAATCAGCTCATGGATTTTCATCTTATGGAAACCAAATTGGTTTAACAACAGGTTATGTACATGAAATTTATGATGATGGTTACACAGCTAAAAGAATGGAATTAGGTGCTGTTGTGGCTGCTGCTCCTAAAGAACAAGTAAAACGATTAGAACCATTAAATGGACATATTGTTTTATTAATTGGTGGTCGTACTGGTCGTGATGGTATTGGTGGAGCAACTGGTTCTTCTAAATCACATGATGTAAAATCTATTGAAACAGCTGGTGCTGAAGTACAAAAAGGTAATCCAGTAGAAGAACGAAAAATTCAACGTTTATTTAGAAATAAAGAAGTAAGTGAAAAAATCGTTCGTTGTAACGACTTTGGAGCTGGTGGTGTCTGTGTAGCTGTTGGTGAATTAGCACCAGGGCTAGAAATTAATTTAGATGCGGTATTGAAAAAATATGAAGGATTAACTGGTACAGAACTTGCTATTTCTGAATCTCAAGAACGTATGGCAATTGTTATTGATCCTAAAGATGCTGACTTTATTAAAGAACAATGTGCTAAAGAAAATCTTGAAGTTGTTCAAGTAGCTGTAGTTACAGATAAAAATCGCCTAGTTATGAAACATATGGGACAAGATATTGTCAATATTTCAAGAGAATTTTTAGATGCTGCTGGGGCAGATCGTTATCAAGATGTTAAAATCACTTTACCTGATTTTGAAAAAACACCTTTCGATGAAGTACCACAAACAAGTTTTGTAAAGACTGTAAAAGAAACTTTATCTAAACTAAGTGTTGCTTCACAAAAAGGATTAATTGAAATGTTTGACTCATCAATTGGAAATGGAACAGTATTATCTCCATTTGGTGGTATCAAATATCATAGTGAAACTGAAGGTATGGCTGCATTAATACCAGTTTTAGATAAAGAAACTACAACATGTTCAATTATGGCATATGGATATAATCCAGTTATATCAAAATGGTCTCCTTATCATGGAGCAATGTATGCAATTGTTGAATCAGTAGCTAAAATTGTAGCTATGGGTGGAGATTATCATAAAATTAGATTCTCTTTCCAAGAGTACTTTGAAAAATTATTAGATAATCCAGTTAGCTGGGGTAAACCAATGGCAGCTTTATTAGGTGCTTATCGAGTACAAAGTGCTTTAAAATTACCATCAATTGGTGGAAAAGATAGTATGTCAGGATCATTTGAAGATCTTCATGTACCACCAACTTTAGTATCTTTTGCTATTACTAGCGGTGAAGTAGATGATGTAATGACACCAGAAGCAAAAGAAACAGGACATGTTTTAGCTGAAGTTATGATCAAAAAAGATAAGTTTAAAGTTTTTGATTTTGATCATTTACAAAAACAATATGATGCAATCATGTCATTAATGAAAGAAAAGAAAATTTATAGTGCTTACACAGTAAAAGATGGCGGTGTTATTGAAGCTGTTAGTAAAATGGCTTTTGGTAATGGAATAGGTGCTGCATTTAATACTGGATATAGTCTAGGAAGCTATTTAGTACGCAATTACGGTAATATTATTATTGAAGTAAAATCTGAAAAAGATTTAAGTGTTTTTGATAAATATCGTATTGTAGCTACTACTAATGATAGTGAAGCTTTATCTTATGGTGGAGAAATGATTTCTTTAGATGAAGCATATGCAATTAATAAAGAACCATTAGAAAAAGTTTATCCTACTAGAGAAAAAGCTCCTACAAGTGAAATAAAAGTAGCTGCATGTAAGACAAGATCAGATTTACAACCAAAAGTAATTGTTGAAAAACCATTAGTGGTTATTCCTGTTTTCCCAGGAACTAACTGTGAATATGATTCAGCTAGAGCATTTAAAAAAGCTGGTGCCCAAGTTGAAATGGTATTAGTTAGAAATAAAACTCAAGAAATGCTTAATGATTCAATTGATGAATTAGAAGCTGCAATTAAACGTGCCAACATTGTAATGTTACCTGGTGGTTTCAGTGCTGGTGATGAACCAGAAGGTTCTGGTAAATTTATTGCGACGGTATTAAGAAACCCACGTTTAAAAGCTGCAATTACTGATTTATTAGAAAATCGTGATGGTTTAATGATTGGTATTTGTAATGGATTCCAAGCATTAGTTAAATTAGGATTATTACCTTACGGTGAAATTAAAGATATGTCTAAAGATGATCCAACATTAACATTTAATACTATTGGTCGCCATGTTTCACAAATGGTCGATACACGTATTGGTAGTGTAAAATCACCATGGTTAAAATATGTAAATGTTGATGATGTTTATACAATTCCAGTAAGTCATGGTGAAGGACGTTTCGTTGCTCCAAAAGAAACTATTGAAAAATTATTTGAAAACGGGCAAGTGTTCTCACAATATGTTGATCCAAATCGTAAAGTAACAATGCAAACGCCATATAATCCTAATGGATCAATGTATGCAATCGAAGGAATTATTTCTTTAGATGGTCGTGTTATTGGAAAAATGGGTCATAGTGAACGCCAAGGTGAAAATCGCTTTAAAAACGTTTATGGTGAAATGGACCAAAAATTGTTTGAAGCTGGAGTAGATTATTTTAGAGGTGGAAAATAGAATGGAAAAACAAGAGTTTGAATGTTTAACACTTTGTCCATTAGATGGTCGTTATTCGGGTGTTAAGGATGCTTTAGGAGAATATTTTTCGGAATATGCATTGGTAAAATATCGTGTTTTCGTTGAAATTCAATGGTTAAGATTTTTAATCGAAAATGTTGAAAATGATATTCTTGCGAAATTTAATCATGATGATATGGATAAATTAATGGCTATTACAAATGAATTCAATTATGATTCATTTGCTAGAATTAAAGAAATTGAAAATACAACTCGTCATGATGTTAAAGCCGTAGAATATTTTATTGATGAACAAGTAAAAGCTTTAGGATTCGAATATTTACAAAGTTTTGTTCATATTGGGTGTACTTCAGAAGATATTAATAATACTTCATATGCTTGTATGATAAAATATGGATTAAAAGATGTTTGGTTGAAAAAAGCTAAAGAATTAGCTAGTATAGTTGATAAATGGGCTGATGAACATAGTGATGATGCAATGCTTGCACATACTCATGGTCAACCAGCAACACCAACAACAATTGGTAAAGAATTTAAAGTATATGCATATCGTTTCTTATCAAGTATTGAAAATGTTGAATCTATTAAGATCAAAGCTAAATTTAATGGAGCAACAGGAAATTATAGTGCAATTTTAACTGCTTTTCCTAATTTTGATTGGCCAGTATTAGCTAAAAAATTCGTTGAAGAATATTTAGGATTAACATTTAATCCATTGACAACTCAAATTGAAAGTCATGATTATACTTGCCATATTTTAGATGGTGTACGTCATTTCAATAACGTATTAGTAGATTTTGATGTTGATATGTGGTTATATATTTCAATGGAATATTTTAAACAAATTCCAGTAAAAGGTGAAGTTGGAAGTTCAACAATGCCACATAAAGTTAATCCAATTAGATTTGAAAACAGTGAAGCTAATATTGATATGTCAAATAATATCTGTGTTGCTTTATCAAATAAATTACCTAAATCAAGAATGCAACGTGATTTATCTGATTCATCTAGTCAAAGAAATTTAGGTTTAGCATTTGGATATTCACTACAAGCAATGAATGAAACAATTAATGGTTTAGCTAAATGTGTTGTTAATAAAGAAAAATTAGCAAGTGATTTAAATGAAAAATGGGAAGTTCTTGCAGAACCAATTCAAACAATGCTTAGAAAATATGGTGTTCCTGATGCATATGATACTTTAAAAGCATTAACTCGTGGAAAGAGTATTTCTAAGGAAGATATTCTTAAATTTGCTGAAAGTTTGGAAATTCTATCAGATGAAGATCATCAAACTTTAGTAGAAATGACACCAGCATCATATATTGGTTTAGCTAACAAATTAGCAAAATTGGATTTAAATAAATAAATTAATTACTAAGCTGTATAAATTACAGCTTAGTTTTTTAATGGTTTAGTATTTATATTAATTGTAATTATGTTAAAAAGATATTTTTCAATTTCATAATTTCTTAAAAATGATCATAAAAACGAATTCTTATTATTAAAAAATCTAAGATATCTATGATTTTGCTGATTTTCTATATGTTTTTTTTGAAAATACGATAACAAATGTTTTTTTAATAAAATATAGTATTTTTAAACTATAACTTATAAAGATATTCTTGACTGTAAATGATATATTAGATAAAATTAGGATACATTGAAAATAACCGTTGAGGGAGTAGTTGGCACTTTTAAAAGTGGGTCAAGTCAACATACTGATTATTTTTAATCTGGCTTGTCTTAAATAACGAGACTCATATAGAACAATATATTTGCCTATATTGAGTTTTTATATTTGTGGATTTGAAGGGCTCGAATATAACAATTATATTGTTGTATACGGGTCTTTTTCAATGAAAAAAACTTGGAGGATTGAAATGGGAAGATTGATTACAAAATCAAAACAATTAACTAGCCAAGCAAATAAAGGAGTAGCAAGATGTCGATAATTGAAATTGTACTAATTGGTGTTGGACTAGCAATGGACGCTTTTGCTGTTTCTATATGTAAAGGATTAGCAATGCGGAAGATGAATTATCGTCAAGCTATAATAATCGCAGGTTTTTTTGGTGTTTTTCAGGCTTTGATGCCAGCTCTAGGATATTTACTAGGAACTACATTTGCAAATAAAATTGCTGTTATTGATCATTGGATTGCATTTATATTATTAGGTGCAATTGGATTAAACATGATTAAAGAGTCTTTTGAAAAAGATGAAGCTGATATTGAAGATGAAGGTTTAAAATTTGGTAATTTAATAATGTTAGCTATTGCAACTAGTATTGATGCTCTTGCAGTAGGGATTACATTTGCCTTTTTTGATGTATCATTGTTAACATCAATAAGTATCATTGGAATTATTACTTTTGTAATTTGTATTATTGGTGTTAAAGTAGGAAATGTCTTTGGTGAAAAATATAAAAACAAAGCGGAATTTGCTGGCGGTTTAATTTTAATCTTGATGGGAACAAAAATTTTAATAGAACATTTATTTTTCTAAAACTGGTGGTTAAAGACCGCCTTTTTTGTTTATTTATTTTTTAAGAAAAGTTGATAATAAAGAAATCGTTTTCAAATAAAATTATCATTTACAGGAATAGAAAATATAAGGTTTAGTCTTCTATTACAGTATATTTTTGCTATAATACATATAAATTATGAAAATGGAGTCGAGATTTATGAAAAGATTGAAAAGAATCAGTAATGCAATATTATTGGAGACTAGAGAACATAAAGCTTCATTTATGGTTTATATGGTGTTAAGATTATTAGTCATTTTGACTATGATTTTACAGTTTTTTAATCAAAATTATGAAAATGTTTTTATGTGTGTATTAACATTGTTGTTATTGATCGTACCTAGTTTTTTTCAAGTCACTTTTAAAGTTGAACTGCCATCAACGTTAGAAATAATAATTTTATTGTTTATTTTTGCTGCTGAGATTTTAGGTGAGGTAAACGATTATTATTTTGTTTTTCCACAATGGGATACGATGTTGCACACTTTAAATGGTTTTCTAGCTGCGGCAATTGGTTTTTCACTTGTTGATTTATTAAATAAAAGTGAACGGGTTAAATTTGAATTATCACCATTATATGTGGTGTTAGTTGCTTTTTGTTTTTCTATGACGATTGGTGTTATCTGGGAATTTTTTGAATTTAGTATGGATCAATTTTTTGGTATGAATACTCAAAAAAATACTATGATTACTCTTTTAAATGGTGCTGATTTAGTCGATGGCTCAAGAGTTACCATTCATAATATTAAAGAAGTAATTGTAAATGGACAACAACTAGCTGGATATGTTGATATTGGTTTAATTGATACGATTGGTGATTTATTAGTCAATTTCATCGGAGCGGCAGTATTTTCAGTATTTGGCTTTTTCTATGCTAAGTATCCTAATACATTTAATTTTTTAAAACGGTTTATTCCTAGAAAAAAAGATAAAGACAAAGATTATTTAAGAAATCAAGATTCTGGTGAAAACTAGGATCTTTTATATTATGTAAAAAAAAGGTAATTTTTTGTAAAATTTTAAAATAGCTTGACCTTAAGTAAACTTTAAGTTTTATACTAAAAAAAATAATTGGAGGTATGGGCTATGAAAAGATTTTTAAAGATGGTGATTTCAATGTTTTTAGTAGTTGTAATATTGATTGTTGTCGTTGCTGGTCGTTTTTATTATAGTGTTTATGCTAGTGAATATAATTGTAGTGTCACTAAAGATAGTGTGGATGTTAATGCAACTAATCGTTTAAGAATAGGGACTTATAATGTTCACTCATTAAACTATGGAAAAGAAGATTTAGAAAGTTTCGTAAATGATATCAAAGACTTACAGTTAGATATCATTTGCTTACAAGAAGTTGATCAAAATGCAATTCGTTCTGGTAACTTTGATATGGTTGCATCGATGGCAAAGGAAGCCGGTTATCCATATTATCATTTTTATTCAACAATGTGGATTCTTAACGGTTATTATGGAATTGGGATATTAAGTAAATATCCAATTACTAATGTATCATCACAATTAATGGCTAATAGTTTATTTAGAGAACCACGGGTCTTAACTAAAACAGTAATCGAGTATGGTCAAACACTGTTAAATATTTACAATACCCATGTAGCGTATGATAGTTACCATGATACTCAGTTGGATTTTATTGAAAATAATATTGAATTAGATGGTCATGTGATTTTAGCTGGTGATTTTAATTATTTTTATGGTTATAATGAACGATGGGATACTGATATATTAGATAATGTAAATAGTGATGAAACGTTAATGACATATGGTAGCTACTACTAATGATAGTGAAGCTTTATCTTATGGTGGAGAAATGATTTCTTTAGATGAAGCATATGCAATTAATAAAGAACCATTAGAAAAAGTTTATCCTACTAGAGAAAAAGCTCCTACAAGTGAAATAAAAGTAGCTGCATGTAAGACAAGATCAGATTTACAACCAAAAGTAATTGTTGAAAAACCATTAGTGGTTATTCCTGTTTTCCCAGGAACTAACTGTGAATATGATTCAGCTAGAGCATTTAAAAAAGCTGGTGCCCAAGTTGAAATGGTATTAGTTAGAAATAAAACTCAAGAAATGCTTAATGATTCAATTGATGAATTAGAAGCTGCAATTAAACGTGCCAACATTGTAATGTTACCTGGTGGTTTCAGTGCTGGTGATGAACCAGAAGGTTCTGGTAAATTTATTGCGACGGTATTAAGAAACCCACGTTTAAAAGCTGCAATTACTGATTTATTAGAAAATCGTGATGGTTTAATGATTGGTATTTGTAATGGATTCCAAGCATTAGTTAAATTAGGATTATTACCTTACGGTGAAATTAAAGATATGTCTAAAGATGATCCAACATTAACATTTAATACTATTGGTCGCCATGTTTCACAAATGGTCGATACACGTATTGGTAGTGTAAAATCACCATGGTTAAAATATGTAAATGTTGATGATGTTTATACAATTCCAGTAAGTCATGGTGAAGGACGTTTCGTTGCTCCAAAAGAAACTATTGAAAAATTATTTGAAAACGGGCAAGTGTTCTCACAATATGTTGATCCAAATCGTAAAGTAACAATGCAAACGCCATATAATCCTAATGGATCAATGTATGCAATCGAAGGAATTATTTCTTTAGATGGTCGTGTTATTGGAAAAATGGGTCATAGTGAACGCCAAGGTGAAAATCGCTTTAAAAACGTTTATGGTGAAATGGACCAAAAATTGTTTGAAGCTGGAGTAGATTATTTTAGAGGTGGAAAATAGAATGGAAAAACAAGAGTTTGAATGTTTAACACTTTGTCCATTAGATGGTCGTTATTCGGGTGTTAAGGATGCTTTAGGAGAATATTTTTCGGAATATGCATTGGTAAAATATCGTGTTTTCGTTGAAATTCAATGGTTAAGATTTTTAATCGAAAATGTTGAAAATGATATTCTTGCGAAATTTAATCATGATGATATGGATAAATTAATGGCTATTACAAATGAATTCAATTATGATTCATTTGCTAGAATTAAAGAAATTGAAAATACAACTCGTCATGATGTTAAAGCCGTAGAATATTTTATTGATGAACAAGTAAAAGCTTTAGGATTCGAATATTTACAAAGTTTTGTTCATATTGGGTGTACTTCAGAAGATATTAATAATACTTCATATGCTTGTATGATAAAATATGGATTAAAAGATGTTTGGTTGAAAAAAGCTAAAGAATTAGCTAGTATAGTTGATAAATGGGCTGATGAACATAGTGATGATGCAATGCTTGCACATACTCATGGTCAACCAGCAACACCAACAACAATTGGTAAAGAATTTAAAGTATATGCATATCGTTTCTTATCAAGTATTGAAAATGTTGAATCTATTAAGATCAAAGCTAAATTTAATGGAGCAACAGGAAATTATAGTGCAATTTTAACTGCTTTTCCTAATTTTGATTGGCCAGTATTAGCTAAAAAATTCGTTGAAGAATATTTAGGATTAACATTTAATCCATTGACAACTCAAATTGAAAGTCATGATTATACTTGCCATATTTTAGATGGTGTACGTCATTTCAATAACGTATTAGTAGATTTTGATGTTGATATGTGGTTATATATTTCAATGGAATATTTTAAACAAATTCCAGTAAAAGGTGAAGTTGGAAGTTCAACAATGCCACATAAAGTTAATCCAATTAGATTTGAAAACAGTGAAGCTAATATTGATATGTCAAATAATATCTGTGTTGCTTTATCAAATAAATTACCTAAATCAAGAATGCAACGTGATTTATCTGATTCATCTAGTCAAAGAAATTTAGGTTTAGCATTTGGATATTCACTACAAGCAATGAATGAAACAATTAATGGTTTAGCTAAATGTGTTGTTAATAAAGAAAAATTAGCAAGTGATTTAAATGAAAAATGGGAAGTTCTTGCAGAACCAATTCAAACAATGCTTAGAAAATATGGTGTTCCTGATGCATATGATACTTTAAAAGCATTAACTCGTGGAAAGAGTATTTCTAAGGAAGATATTCTTAAATTTGCTGAAAGTTTGGAAATTCTATCAGATGAAGATCATCAAACTTTAGTAGAAATGACACCAGCATCATATATTGGTTTAGCTAACAAATTAGCAAAATTGGATTTAAATAAATAAATTAATTACTAAGCTGTATAAATTACAGCTTAGTTTTTTAATGGTTTAGTATTTATATTAATTGTAATTATGTTAAAAAGATATTTTTCAATTTCATAATTTCTTAAAAATGATCATAAAAACGAATTCTTATTATTAAAAAATCTAAGATATCTATGATTTTGCTGATTTTCTATATGTTTTTTTTGAAAATACGATAACAAATGTTTTTTTAATAAAATATAGTATTTTTAAACTATAACTTATAAAGATATTCTTGACTGTAAATGATATATTAGATAAAATTAGGATACATTGAAAATAACCGTTGAGGGAGTAGTTGGCACTTTTAAAAGTGGGTCAAGTCAACATACTGATTATTTTTAATCTGGCTTGTCTTAAATAACGAGACTCATATAGAACAATATATTTGCCTATATTGAGTTTTTATATTTGTGGATTTGAAGGGCTCGAATATAACAATTATATTGTTGTATACGGGTCTTTTTCAATGAAAAAAACTTGGAGGATTGAAATGGGAAGATTGATTACAAAATCAAAACAATTAACTAGCCAAGCAAATAAAGGAGTAGCAAGATGTCGATAATTGAAATTGTACTAATTGGTGTTGGACTAGCAATGGACGCTTTTGCTGTTTCTATATGTAAAGGATTAGCAATGCGGAAGATGAATTATCGTCAAGCTATAATAATCGCAGGTTTTTTTGGTGTTTTTCAGGCTTTGATGCCAGCTCTAGGATATTTACTAGGAACTACATTTGCAAATAAAATTGCTGTTATTGATCATTGGATTGCATTTATATTATTAGGTGCAATTGGATTAAACATGATTAAAGAGTCTTTTGAAAAAGATGAAGCTGATATTGAAGATGAAGGTTTAAAATTTGGTAATTTAATAATGTTAGCTATTGCAACTAGTATTGATGCTCTTGCAGTAGGGATTACATTTGCCTTTTTTGATGTATCATTGTTAACATCAATAAGTATCATTGGAATTATTACTTTTGTAATTTGTATTATTGGTGTTAAAGTAGGAAATGTCTTTGGTGAAAAATATAAAAACAAAGCGGAATTTGCTGGCGGTTTAATTTTAATCTTGATGGGAACAAAAATTTTAATAGAACATTTATTTTTCTAAAACTGGTGGTTAAAGACCGCCTTTTTTGTTTATTTATTTTTTAAGAAAAGTTGATAATAAAGAAATCGTTTTCAAATAAAATTATCATTTACAGGAATAGAAAATATAAGGTTTAGTCTTCTATTACAGTATATTTTTGCTATAATACATATAAATTATGAAAATGGAGTCGAGATTTATGAAAAGATTGAAAAGAATCAGTAATGCAATATTATTGGAGACTAGAGAACATAAAGCTTCATTTATGGTTTATATGGTGTTAAGATTATTAGTCATTTTGACTATGATTTTACAGTTTTTTAATCAAAATTATGAAAATGTTTTTATGTGTGTATTAACATTGTTGTTATTGATCGTACCTAGTTTTTTTCAAGTCACTTTTAAAGTTGAACTGCCATCAACGTTAGAAATAATAATTTTATTGTTTATTTTTGCTGCTGAGATTTTAGGTGAGGTAAACGATTATTATTTTGTTTTTCCACAATGGGATACGATGTTGCACACTTTAAATGGTTTTCTAGCTGCGGCAATTGGTTTTTCACTTGTTGATTTATTAAATAAAAGTGAACGGGTTAAATTTGAATTATCACCATTATATGTGGTGTTAGTTGCTTTTTGTTTTTCTATGACGATTGGTGTTATCTGGGAATTTTTTGAATTTAGTATGGATCAATTTTTTGGTATGAATACTCAAAAAAATACTATGATTACTCTTTTAAATGGTGCTGATTTAGTCGATGGCTCAAGAGTTACCATTCATAATATTAAAGAAGTAATTGTAAATGGACAACAACTAGCTGGATATGTTGATATTGGTTTAATTGATACGATTGGTGATTTATTAGTCAATTTCATCGGAGCGGCAGTATTTTCAGTATTTGGCTTTTTCTATGCTAAGTATCCTAATACATTTAATTTTTTAAAACGGTTTATTCCTAGAAAAAAAGATAAAGACAAAGATTATTTAAGAAATCAAGATTCTGGTGAAAACTAGGATCTTTTATATTATGTAAAAAAAAGGTAATTTTTTGTAAAATTTTAAAATAGCTTGACCTTAAGTAAACTTTAAGTTTTATACTAAAAAAAATAATTGGAGGTATGGGCTATGAAAAGATTTTTAAAGATGGTGATTTCAATGTTTTTAGTAGTTGTAATATTGATTGTTGTCGTTGCTGGTCGTTTTTATTATAGTGTTTATGCTAGTGAATATAATTGTAGTGTCACTAAAGATAGTGTGGATGTTAATGCAACTAATCGTTTAAGAATAGGGACTTATAATGTTCACTCATTAAACTATGGAAAAGAAGATTTAGAAAGTTTCGTAAATGATATCAAAGACTTACAGTTAGATATCATTTGCTTACAAGAAGTTGATCAAAATGCAATTCGTTCTGGTAACTTTGATATGGTTGCATCGATGGCAAAGGAAGCCGGTTATCCATATTATCATTTTTATTCAACAATGTGGATTCTTAACGGTTATTATGGAATTGGGATATTAAGTAAATATCCAATTACTAATGTATCATCACAATTAATGGCTAATAGTTTATTTAGAGAACCACGGGTCTTAACTAAAACAGTAATCGAGTATGGTCAAACACTGTTAAATATTTACAATACCCATGTAGCGTATGATAGTTACCATGATACTCAGTTGGATTTTATTGAAAATAATATTGAATTAGATGGTCATGTGATTTTAGCTGGTGATTTTAATTATTTTTATGGTTATAATGAACGATGGGATACTGATATATTAGATAATGTAAATAGTGATGAAACGTTAATGACATATGGTAGCTACGGTTCGCCAGATAATATCTATTATTCTGATAATTTTGAATTAGTCGAACGTGATGTAAAAACTTCATCTTTTTCTGATCATAGTTTATTATATGTGGAATTTTTAATTAAATAATTTTAGTTAACATAATGTTAAAATTACAAGAGTAGAATTATAATATATTGAAAAGGAGCGAAGTTATGGAGACGAAAAATAATCATATAAACAATTTACTAAAACAGATTGGTTATAAAGAATTAAACGTTGCTTATAATAATGATAAAATTATTATAAATGAAGATATATATAATTATCAGGATATCAAAGATGTTATTTGTACAGTAGAATATTATGATTCTGGTGTTTATGAAGTTGGCGGAAATTATAATTTTTTAAATGATGAAGCTTTTAGTCTAGCTAACAAAGATGAAATGAGTTATTTGATGTCAATTTTGCAAAATAATGAAGAAATAAAAATTGAATTAGATGCAGTCTATTTGTTAATTAGAGATCGGTTTTTAAATGAAAAAAGATATTTAGCAGGTATTTTTTCAAACGATGATGATGAATTAGTTAATTGCCAAAATAAAGTAAAAGAATGTTCTAATAGTATTTTACAGTATTGCAAACAATTTAGTGATATAGAAAAAGTAGAAGATGAAAAAGAAAATGATTCTCGTAGAGAAGATGAATTATATTTAAATAAACTAATGGAATCATTGTTACAAAATACTAAAGAACCACAAATAGAATTAAATAAATTTAAAGAAACAAGACCGGCAGAAGTAAAAAGAAATATAGTAAAATCACCAAGAGAAATAATTTTAAAAGCTGGAATGTATTTTGAAGGACTTAATTATTTAATGGGCTGGTATGATCTTTATGTAGTTGATGGCAGTGGTTATTTAGAATGTTTTAGTAATAATAAAAGTCAAAAAATATATTTTGATGCTAGTGATGATTTAAGTGATTGTTATCGCAATCTTCAATTAGATCAAAATTCAAGAATTAGATTGGATACAGGAATAAAGTTAAAATTAATCTACTTAGGTCCTAATCCTAAATAATAAATTTTTATAACTTGTCAATGTTTTCTACAAAAAAATGAAGCTGAGATAAATTATGAATGTTTTCATTGTATTGATGGAGTTTTAGCTGCATAGATACTGGAAGCGATAAGAAATATTGACGAGAACGATTACTATGGTTTATAAGCTGATGAAGATTTTCGTATTGCATATAATCACCTCTAGTAAAAGTTTTCCTTTTTATATTTATATTATACAAAATAAAGTATAAAAGCATCATTTCATTGAAGTGATGCTTTTATCATATAGATTTTGATATTTATTATTTTAAGTACAACAATATATAATTTTTATTAAAGGGAATAGATATAATATTTAAACTATTTTACTGATGACTTTGCTTGATTAGTCTTCTTTTAAGATGCGATTTAATAGTGAAAATCGCTACTAAAATCATTGTTAATAAAATTAATGTTGTAATCATAATTATTCCTACCTTTCTTGATAATTGTATTGATATATATTGTTATATAATTATTGATGTTTTACATAGTTAGTCTAATCTAACTATATTATTATATTATCGTTGATAGTTATTTTTGTCAAATGATATGATCAAACTATTGCTTATAAAATATGAATCAAATTTTGAAAAAACTTTTTAATTAACATTAATTATGTTATATTAATATTATGTAAGCGGTTATAAGAGGTAGGTATTATGGATAGTAGAAAAAGTTTAAACATTAAGTACATGGCTAGCCAAATTTTTTATTTTGGTGCTTTTGCAGCCATGATGGGCTATGCATCAGTTTATTTGTTGTATAAGGGATTTTCCAATTCTACAATTGGTATTATTTTATCATTATGTAGTATTTTAGCGGTTTTCATGCAACCGGCATTAGCTTCATTTGCCGATAATCATAAAAATATTGAAATCCGTAAAATTATTAATACGATAGTTGCAATTGCGATTATTTTATCAGTTGCCCTATTAGTAATTCCCACAAATCAAACTTTAATTTTTATTTTAATTGTGGCAATTTTTTCTTTAGAAACAACGATAATGCCATTAATCAATACTTTAGCATTTATTTTTGAAAAATATGGTATTCAAATTAATTTTGGTATTGCAAGAGGATTAGGGTCTGTAGCTTATGCTTTAACATCAATGGCATTAGGGTATATTGTTGAATGGTTTAGTCCTGATCTTTTACCAATTTGTTATGTCGTATTTAATGCACTATTATTTATAGTTGTTCATTTATTTGTTTTACCAAAAAATGCACAGATTGTTGATGCTGATGAAGAAAGTGAAACAGAAGCAGAAGTACAAGAAAATGTTAGTTTATTAAAATTTGCTAGCAAGTACAAAAAATTTATTGTTTTCTTATTAGGTTTTGTATTAGTTTATTTTGCTCATACAATTATTAATAATTTCTTTATTCAAATTATAACTAATGTTGGTGGTAATAGTAGTGATATGGGAAATGCGGTATTTTTAGCAGCGATGCTTGAATTACCAACTATGGCATATTTTACTAAGCTTAGTCAAAAAGTGAATTGTGGGACATTAATTAAAGCATCAATAGTGTTATTTTTAGCTAAACATGCTATTACATACCTAGCTACTAATATGGTTATGATTTATATTGCTCAAGTTTTACAAATGGGTGCTTATGCTTTATTTATTCCAGCATCAGTATATTATGTAAATTGTAAAGTTGATAATAAAGATATTGTTAAAGGGCAATCTTTTGTCACTACATCAATGACAATGTCTGGGGTTTTTGCTAATATCATTGGTGGTATCTTATTAGATGCTGTAGGTGTTAGTGAAGTATTATTGATAGGAGTTATTCTATCATTGATAGGAGCAGTAATTGTATTATTTACAGTTGAAAAAGTATAAAGGTAGTATTTAATCAGGTCGTTTACGACCTGATTATTGCTCAATGATAATTATTTTAAAAAGTAATAGTGGAGGTGATTTAAATGAAAGTAGTAGTGGCTATTGATTCGTTAAAAGGAAGTTTAAGTTCACTAGAAGCTGGAAATGCTATTAAACAAGGTATTAAACGAGTATATCAGGATGCTAAAATAATTGTTAAACCTCTAGCTGATGGAGGTGAGGGAACTGTTGAAGCATTAGTATCAGGAATGAACGGTAAAATAGAAACTGTTGTTGCAACTGGGCCATTAGGTGATAAAATAGAAAGTAGTTATGGAATTATTCCAGAAAAAAGATTAGCAATTATGGAAATGGCTAGTATTGCTGGGATTACTCTATTATCTTTAAAGCAGCGTAATCCTCTTTATACAACGACATATGGTTTAGGAGAAATGATCAAAGATGCAATATCTAAAGGCTGTAATAATTTTATTATTGGAATAGGTGGCAGTGCTACAAACGATGGCGGTATTGGGATGTTACAGGCTTTAGGGTTTGATTTGCTTGATAAAGATGGTAATCAAGTTCCTTTAGGAGCTCGCGGGTTAAAGGATTTAGTAAAGATAGATGATAAAAATGTTTTACCTGAATTAAAGAAGTGTCAATTTAAAATCGCTTGTGATGTAACCAATGTATTATGTGGTGAAAACGGCTGCAGTGTGGTTTTTGGCCCTCAAAAAGGTGCTACTAGCCAAATGATAAAAGATATGGATCAATGGTTATATAACTTTGCGAACCTTGCTAAGAAAAAATATCCTCATAGTGATGCTTTAGTTCCTGGTACTGGAGCAGCTGGTGGGTTAGGATTTGCTTTTTTAACCTTTGTTAAGGCCACCCTAGAGTCAGGTATTGATATTATTTTAGAAACAATTGATTTAAAATCTGATCTTAAAGACGTTGATGTTGTTGTTACAGGAGAGGGGTGTTTGGATCGACAAAGCGCAATGGGAAAAGCACCTGTTGGAGTAGCTAAAATGGCTAAATTATATAATAAGCCAGTAATCGCTTTTGCTGGTAGTGTAACTAAAGAAGCTAAGCTTTGTAATCAAGAAGGAATAGATGCGTATTTTCCTATTATTCGTAATATTACAACTTTACAAGAGGCAATGGCTAAAGAGAATGCTAAAAATAATTTAACGGATACCGTTGAGCAGGTATTTAGATTATGGAAAATAAAACAGTAGGAGTAAATAAAATGATTAAAGCAATATTTTTTGATATTGATGGAACTTTAGTGAGTTTTAAAACTCATCAAGTTCCTGATTCAACAATCGAAGCATTAAAACAATTAAAGAAAAAAGGAATTAAAATTTTTATTGCAACCGGTCGTGGAAAAGATGGCTTGAAAGTATTAGATGAGATTGAATTTGATGGTTATATTACCTTAAATGGTCAGTATTGTTATGATAAAGACCGAATTATTTATCAAAATACCATTGATCCTCATGATTTACAAAACCTAGTTAATTATTTAGACAATCATCAGGTTCCTTGTGGATTTACTGAAGAACACGACAAGTATTATAATTATCGTGATTGGCGGGTTGATGAAATTCATCGGATTACGCAAAATGACGGCCAGCCAGCTAAAGATTGTAGCCAGGTTTGTACTAGAAAGATATATCAATGTCAATGTTTTGTTGATGAAGCAGAAGAAAAAGAGTTATTGAAATTAATGCCAAATTGTATCTCTGCACGCTGGCATCCAATGTTTTGTGATATTTCACCTAAAGGCGGTACAAAACAAAATGGTATTGATAAGTTTTTAGAATACTATCATTTACAGTTGAGTGAAACAATGGCTTTTGGTGATGGTGGTAATGATATTCCAATGTTGAATCATGTGAATTTAGCTGTGGCAATGGGTAATGGTAATGAAGAAGTTAAAAAAGCAGCTGATTATGTTACTGATGAAGTTGATTTAGATGGAGTTGTTAAGGCATTAAAGCATTTTAATTTACTATAAAAGGTATCTTTATGGATGAAAATTATAAAATCAAAAAAACTAAATATTGTAAAATAGTCAATTATCTATGTATCATAATTTTAACTGTAACATTTGTTTTTTTAATGATACAATATCTTTTGTTACCTGATAAAATTCCAATGCACTATAATTTTAATGGCGAAGTTGATCGTTATGGTAATAAATGGGAGATATGGATTGCTTATATAGCTGGTATAATTTTATATTTTGGTTTATCTGTAATTGAACGTAAACCACAATATTTGAATACTGGAATAACAATAACTGAAAAAAATAAGCAAAGAATATATCAATTATTATATAATATGTTAATAACTATAAAATTACAGGTTGTTTCATTATTTATGATTATGAGTGTTTTTTCATCTTTACAGATAGGTAATTTTAGTATTAATTTGTTAATTCTAGGGGTTATTGTTATTACAATGATTTTATATTTTTATAAAATATTTAAAGCAAAATAGAGGGCTGATGCCCTTTTTAAATTATTATTGACTTAAACTGTACTTTATCTATTACAATAAAAATGAGGTGAATGATATGCTATATCGAAAATTAGGAAGAACTAATATCATGGTTAGTGAGATTGCTTTAGGGTGTGAAGGATTAGCTAAAAAAAGTGATCAGGAAGTTAAAGAATTTGTTGATCAGGCAATGGAGCAAGGAATAAATTTTATTGATTTTTATTCTCCTAATCCGGATATGCGAACTAAGTTTGGAAAAGCGATTGCTAATAATCGTGATAAATGGATCATTGAAGGACATTTATGTTCTTATTGGAAAAATGATCAATATTTAAGAACACGTAAAATTGATGAAGTAAAAGCTGGTTTTGAAGATATGTTACAACGTTTTCAAACTGATTATATCGATATTGGTATGATACACTATATTGATCAGCAAAAAGATTTTGAAACAGTATTTAATGGTCCTATTATTAAATACGCTTTAGAATTAAAAGAAAAGGGAGTTATTAGACATATTGGAATTAGTTCTCATAACCCATTAATAGCTATTGAAGCAGTAAAAACAGGATTGGTAGATGTTATTTTATTTTCTATTAATCCTTGTTATGATTTGTTGCCACCATCTGAAAATGTTAATGATTTATGGGATGATGAAAAATATAAACAGCCATTATTCAATATTGATCCAGTACGTCAGAATTTATACGAATTATGCCAAAAAGAAGGAGTGGCAATTACCGTAATGAAAGCTTTTGGTGGCGGAGATTTATTAGATGAAAAACTATCACCGTTTAAAGTAGCTTTGACACCATTACAATGTATTCATTATTGTTTAACTCGTCCTGGTGTAGTTTCAGTTATGGCTGGCTGTCATAATTGTGAAGAATTGATGACTAATCTTGCCTATGAAAGTGCTGATACAAAAGATAAAGACTTTGCAGAGGTTTTAGCTAACGTCCCTAAACATTCTTTTAAAGGAAACTGTGTTTATTGCGGTCATTGTGCACCATGTGTAAAAGGAATTAATGTAGCTGAGGTAAATAAATATACTGATTTATGTAAAGCACAAAATGAAGTACCAGAGACTGTTAGGGAACACTATAAGGCTTTAAAACATCATGCTAGTGAATGTATTGCTTGTGGTCTTTGTGAAAAGAATTGTCCATTTGAAGTAGAAATAATAAAAAAGATGCAAGAAGCAGTAAAAATATTTGGCTATTAGGAGGGTAAAATGATAGAAAAATTTGAAGTATTAATTACACCATTTTCTTTAAAACGAATGATTCATGTTTATTTACCAGATGATTATTATAATCATCAAGAAAGTTATCCGGTTATGTATATGTTTGATGGTCATAATTTGTTTAATGATCAAGATGCTACTTATGGTAAATCATGGGGATTAAAGGATTTTATGGATAGTTACGATAAAAAAATGATTATTGTTGGTATTGAATGTAATCATGAAGGGAATCAGCGTTTAAGTGAATATTGTCCTTATGATTTAGAAAATAGTTTTTTTGGGCCGGTTAGAGGTCAAGGAAAACAATTGATGGATTGGGTAGTGAATGAATTCAAACCAATGATAGATAATAAATATCGAACAATTCCTTTTAGAGAGTGTACTGGTGTAGCTGGTAGTTCTATGGGCGGTTTGATGGCTTTATATACAGTTATCAAATATAATCAATATTTTTCTAAAGCAGCATGTATATCACCAGCTATTTCAATTTGCCAAGAACAACTACAAAATGAATTTAGACAAGCTGATATTAGTAGTGATACTCGAGTATATTTTAGTTTTGGAACCCGGGAAGTTCGGGGAAAATCAGGATTTAACTGGATGTTAAAAAATATTAGCTGGTTTAACGATGAAATAGTAAAATTGCATGGTTATAGTTATATTAATGTAGTAAAAAACGGACGTCATAATGAAGCTTCATGGGAGAAAGAAAATCCAGTATATTTTGATTTTTTATGGAAATAGGCTGTTATTTCTAAATGGGAAAAAATTAGTCGTTATTTAGAAATTACGATACAATGATAGTAAATTAAAATAAGCGAGGTTTTGATTATGATAAAAATGATTGTATCGGATATGGATGGAACACTTTTATTAACAGATGCTTCAATTAGTAAAGAAAATTTAGAAGCTATTAAATATGCTCAAAGTAAAGGGGTAAATTTTACAATTGCCACTGGACGAGATTATTTTGGTATAAAAGGAATCATGGATCGTTATGGTTTACATTGTTCATGTATTTTAGGAAATGGAGCTCAGTTTTGTGATGAAACAGGAAAAATCTTGTCTAGCTGTTATTTTCCTAAAGAAAGATTTAAAGAGGTTTTAAAGATTTTTGATGATTTAAATACTTATTATATGATTTTTACAACGGCTGGTTTTTATACAACTAAAAAACCAGAAATAGTTCGTGATGCTTTTATTGATCGTTGTATTCAGCGTTTTAATCGGAAAAAAGAAGAATATTTTAATGGGGTACAACAAGATATGCCTTGTATGCATTTAAAAGAAATCAAGGATGTTGATGAGTTTTTAAAACAAGACATTGATATTATTAAAGTAGAAGCATTTAATACTAATACAGCCTTAATTTCTAAAGCTAAAGAAAAATTGGCTGCTCTTTCAGGAATCGCTTATTTATCTTCTTTTGATGACAATGTCGAAGTGACTGATAAAAAAGCGCAAAAAGGGCTTATTTTAGAACAGGTTGTTGCTAAGATGAATATTTCTAAAGATGAAGTTATGGTTTTAGGTGATGGACTAAATGATATTACAATGTTTGAACGTTTTAAATATTCATTTGCACCTGAAAATGCAGATTCTACAATTAAAGAAATGGCTTATCAGGTAGTAAAGAGCTGTGAAAATAATGGCGTAGCTCAAGCAATCTATACAATGGTTTAAAGATTTATATGAAAATAGTAATTACACCAGCTAAAAAAATGACAAATGATGCTTCTTTTTTAGAAGTTGAAAGCTTACCGGTTTATCTTGAAACAACAGAGAAAATATTAAATCATTTAAAAACTTTAACAATATCGGAGATTAAAAAAATGCTTGGCTGTAGTGATAGAATTGCTAAAGAAGCATATGATAATTATCAGTCAATGGATCTTCGAAATAACCTTACTTGTGCTATTTTAGCTTATCAAGGAATCCAATATGATTATATGGCTAGTCATGTTATGAGTTATGATGACTTTGCTTTTTTACAACAGCATTTAGTTATTTTATCCGGTTTTTATGGTATTTTAAGACCACTAGATGGTGTTGTTAGTTATCGCCTGGAAATGAATAATGCATTTAAAATGGCTGGTTATTCAAGTTTATACCAGGTGTGGGGTGATAAAATTTACCAAGAATTAATAAAAGATGATCATGAAATTCTTGATTTAGGAGCTAATCAGTATGCTCGAGTTATCAAAAAATATTTATCTAAACCAGTAAAATACGTTAAATGTTATTTCAAAGAAGAAATAGATGGTCAGTTAAAAGAAATCGGGGTATATGTAAAAATGGCTCGTGGTGCGATGACTAGATACATAGTTAAAAATCGAATCACAACGTATGAGGGTGTAAAATTATTTAATGATTTAAATTATCAATATCAAGAAGATTTATCTTCTAGTGAGGCATTTGTATTTGTTAGAAAGAGTGAAAAGTTTTGATTTTATCTTGACAATGATAAGATATTTGATAAAATACTAATTGCGGCTATCCCTAGGATATACGAGGACTCGACGTATAGCTTGGAGTTAGCTAAGTTAAAAAATAGGAGGATAAAAAATGTTAACAAAAGAAGAAAAAACAGCCGTTATGCAAAAATACGCTCGTAAAGAAGGAGATACAGGTTCTCCAGAAGTACAAATCGCTGTATTAACTGCAGACATTAACAAATTAAATGGTCACTTTAAACAACATCCAAAAGATAAACATTCAAATCGTGGATTATTGAAAAAAGTTGGTCGTAGAAGAGATTTATTAAAATATTTAAAAAATAAAGATATCGAAAGATATTCAGCTTTATGCGATAGCTTAGGATTAAGAAAATAAGCTATAAGTTTATATTAATAATAAAGATGATGGCTAGCCATCATCTTTTTCTATTTGATTCAAATATCCTAAAAATAACCAGAATAAAGTAGCAGATAAACTGTAAGTATAAAAAACACCATAATCAAACAAACTACCGATAAATTCACTTACAACAATTAAAGTAAATAATAAGATCATCAAATAAGTATTAAAACTTTTATTAGAAAATAATTTCAAAAGCGATTTAATAGTTTTAAATAAAAAAATTAAAAATATGGTTGCTCCGATAATACCAGTAGTAACTAATGTCTCTACAAATATATTATGACTATGAACTACTTGAATTTGTTTAACTACTGTACCACTTGTTTCATGTGTACCAATTGTTTGAAAATTTCCGGCTCCAATACCAATAATCGGACTAGTTTGCCATACTTGATAAGAAGTTTTTAATAACTCGATTCTACCACTACTTACTTGATCGATAAGTTTTAAAGCTGGCTGTACGTCACCTTTTAACAATAAATCTATTGATGTAAACACTTCTTCAATTTGAAATCTACTATTTTCTTGCTGTTTATTAACAATAGATGAAGTTATATTAGTTGTTACGATAGTTCCTAAAAAAATTCCAATGCAAATTATAATTGATAAGCCATATCGTTTTATTTTAGAAAAGTTTTTATTTTTTATAAAATAAGCGTAGCATAAAGCCGTAATGATAATAGCGATGATGATCATTGCACTACGACATTTAGTTAAAATGATATAAATTACTTCAATGATAATATTGATCATATATAAACGAGAATATTTATTTTTATTTTTAATAGCTATCAAAGCTAATAAAATAGTAATTGCAGCTAAAAAAGCAGCTGGATTACAATTAAAATAAATACCAAAAAGACGATCATTGACCATTCCAATTGGCCAGCCATAGCGACTGCTAGAAAAATCGTATAAATACATTAATATTGAAATACCGCTTGCTAGTGCTGTTAAAATATTAACTAAAGGAACAATTATTTTTAATTCGTTTTTTATGTCGTTAATGGTAAAGTTTCTGGGGTTGTTATAAATTAAAGTAAAAATAATTAATTGCATTAAAGCTAATATAAATGATTTTTGATTACTATATTGATTTATTACTGTGGCAAATAGTAGTAAAAATCCATAGATTAGAATTAGTACAAATTTATGATCATGAAAATCAATTTCTTTTTTTATAAAATTGTAACAAATAATTGCAATACCCCAAAATAAAAATAAATAGCTTAATGGATTGATTGTAATATTAAAATATCCTAGTGCTAAAGTATTTGTAAAGATAAAAACAACGAATGCGATTTTGTAATTTTTTTGTGATAATAATAAGTCTTTCATGTAAGCCTCCTAAGCCATATTCTAGCAAAATAACCTTATAAATACTATCTTTTAATCGTATTTATGCATTAAAATTATTATTGCTTAAAATTTTTTTAATATACTGGAAATTAAATCAACTTTAAGTTATCATATTATTTAGCAGAATATTAAAGGTGGAAGGATTATGAAAGACGTTACATTAGTTATTATGGCGGCAGGTATTGGAAGCCGTTTTGGGGGCGGAATTAAACAATTAGCTCCTGTTGGACCAAATGGAGAAATTATCATGGATTATTCAATTTATGATGCTAAAGAAGCTGGTTTCAACAAAGTTGTTTTTGTAATTAGAAAGGATTTAGAAGCAGAGTTTGATAAGGTTATCGGTTCAAGAATTAAACAGGTAATCGATGTTGAATATGTTTTTCAAGAATTAGATCAAATTCCTAGTCAATATCAAGAAACATTTAAGCAAAGAACTAAACCATGGGGAACTGGTCAGGCAATTTTATGTTGTAAAGATGTTGTTAAAGAACCTTTTTTAGTAATCAATGCTGATGATTATTATGGTAAGGAAGCTTATCAAGTAGCTTATCAATATTTAACAAATCAAAGTGTTGATCAAGAAAAATTGCAGTTAGCAATGGTTAGCTTTGTTTTAAAAAATACTTTAAGTGACAATGGTGGTGTAACTCGAGGTATTTGTAAAATAGATGCTAATGGTTATTTAGAAGATATCAAAGAAACTCATAATATCGAAAAAGGTAATGGATGTGCTGTTGTAAAAGATAATGATTCAGTAACAGAAATTGATTTAGAAGTTCCAGTATCAATGAATATGTGGGCTTTAACACCAGAAATTTTCGAAATATTAGAAAGAGAATTTAATACGTTTTTAGCTAATTTAGATAAAGATGATTTAAAACAAGAATATTTATTACCAACAATAATTGGTTCATTACTTGATGATGGTGTAGTAGAAGTTAAAGTTCTTCAATCACATGACAATTGGTTTGGGGTTACTTATAAAGAAGATAAAGAAAGTGTTGTTAATAATATTCAAGAATTAATTAGAGATGGAGTTTATCCACAAAAATTATTTTAAAAAATAGCCCTGCTTAATATTAAGCAGGGACTTTTATTATTCTACTGTTACTGATTTGGCTAAATTTCGAGGTTTATCAACGTCACAGCCTTTTAATTTAGCGGCATAATAAGCAATTAATTGTAACGGAATCGCTACTAAAACAGCTTGTAAAATTGGATTTACATCTGGCATATAATAAGTTTCATCAACGTTTCCTACTTCTTGACCTTTAATAGTAAATAAGATTACTTTTGCTCCTCTAGCAATTGTTTCTTGAATATTACTTATTGTTTTTGCTGCAATTTGTGGTTGCGTTGCAACAGCAATTACAACACTACCATTTTCAATTAAAGCAATTGGGCCATGTTTTAATTCACCAGCAATATAAGCATCAGCGTGAATATAAGAAACCTCTTTTAATTTTAATGCTCCTTCAAGAACTGTTGCATAATCTAAATTTCGTCCAATGAAATAAGCATCGTGAAGTTCTTTTAAATAACCGGCATATTTTTCAAATAACGGTTCATCTTTTAAGATTTCTTCTAATTGTTCCGGTAATCTAGCGATACCTTTGATAATATCTTTATAAATTTCATTTTCTTTTCCCAAAGTCTGAGCAATATACATTGCTAATAATATTAAAACAATCACTTGAGTAGTATATGCTTTAGTACTAGCAACAGCGATTTCTGGACCGGCACAAGTATAAATAGTTGCATCGGCTTCACGAGAAATTGTTGAACCTAATACGTTTGCAATAGCAATAGTTGTACAGCCTTTTTCTTTAGCTAGTCTTAATGCTGCTAAAGTATCGGCAGTTTCACCAGACTGAGAAACAAAAATACATAAAGTTTTTTCATCTATAATTGGTTCACCATATCTAAATTCAGAAGCTGCCTGTGAAAAAGTTGGTATACCAGTTAAACGTTCTAAAATATTAGCTCCTGAAAGACAGGCATGATAGGCAGTTCCACAAGCAACAAAGTAAGTTTTGTTGAAAGTTGAAAAACGATCTTTAATTTCATCTAATTCTGGTAAGACGATTTGATCTTCATTTTCTACTCTGCCACGTAATGTTTCTTTAATTACATGAGGTTGTTCATGAATTTCTTTTAACATAAAAGTGTCATATCCGCCTTTTTGAGCTGCTTCGTTATCATAAGGAATATGCGTTGTTTCTTTTTGAATTTCATTTCCATTTGCATCATAGAAAATAATTTTACTTTTGCAAAGTTTGGCGATTTCATAATCTTTAATGAAATAAACATCTTTAGTGTAGTCTAATAATGCAGGAATGTCGCTAGCTGCAAAACTGGCATCACTATTGACGCCTAAAACAATTGGACTATCTTTTTTGGTAACGTAAACAACATCAGGTTCCAATGTTGAAACAATACAAAGAGCATAGCTTCCTTCGATTCGTTTGATAACTTTCTTTAATGCTTCAAGTAAGTCACCTTGATAATATGAATCTAAAAGATGAACAACAACTTCGCTATCAGTTTCGCTATGAAAATGATAACCTTTGGCTAATAATTCTTCTTTTAACTCACGATAATTTTCAATGATCCCATTGTGTACTAACGAAATAGTATTATCGTTGTTAGTATGGGGATGTGAGTTAAGGTTAGATGGGATACCATGAGTTGCCCAACGTGTATGACCAATTCCAACATGCCCTACAGGTGTATCTTGGTCAAGACGATCGACAAGATTTTGTAGTCTTCCTTTCGTTTTAATAGTGAAAAGTTTGTCTTTATCAACAAGGGTAACTCCAGCTGAATCGTAACCACGATATTCTAACTTAGAGAGTCCTTGTAATAAAAATGGTAAAGCTTCTTCTTTACCTGAGAATGCTGTAATTCCACACATAAAATTTCCTCCAAAATATTTAATTTTATTAGTTATTAATGGAGGATACCGAATGAATTTGTTTAACGATCGCTCATTATTTTTGTTCATTGTTTAGGTAGTATCATACCTCTAGACCATCCGCCGAATCTTTCGATAAGTCTAGTCCTCGTCAACTAAGATAACTTAGTCCTGGCGCTATTTGTTATTTGATCTCCTTAATAACTTGTTGCTATTATATAAAATTAAAAAATAAAAAGCAACCTATATTTATTATATGAAAATAAGATAAAAGTGTGACTAAAGAATAATATCAAATTTTTTATATTTATAAAAATAATTTTTAGTTATTTGAATAAATAAAAAAAATTCGTAAAAAATAAAAGTGATTTTAGTTTTTGTAAAGTATATGTTTAATAGGAGGAAGAAATATGAGTGTTCAAGAAAATCTATTAGAAATTAGTAAATCTTTAGAAAATCTAGAAGAAACTGGAATCTATGATGTTGAAAAGTATAGTTGTTCATTAAAACATTTAACTAATCAGCTAGAATACTTTTATTGTCATTTAGTTAAAGAAGGGGGACGGGATATTGATAATACATATTATCATCTTGCAAGTCGGCCAATGGTACATCAATTAGCGTATTTTAATATTGGCAGGGGCTTTCCAAAAGAATTAATGGATGGCCATTGGTGTTATGTTTTAAAGGATTTAGGTTATAAAATGCTGATAATTCCATGTACATCAATTAAGGGAAGTCAAGTTAATCCTGAATTTGAGATGGACATTGATGTTGTAATGGGTGGCAAGAAAACACAAAGTCGTTTACAATTAAGTGAAATTAGATGTGTTGATATGCAGCGGTTGGATTTAAGAAAACCATTTTGTGATGTTTTGACAAGTCATGATAAAATTATTAAATATGTTAAAGAGCATTTATTAAAATAAAAAAGGCCTGTTAATGGGTAATAAATTAAAATAAGTAAAAAAACAACATGGCACTTTAAAGTATTTATAACAAGAAATATTAGAAGGTATTATAGTTATTTATAAAAAATAAACATGTAGCTTTTGGCTACATGTTTGTTTATAAGTTTAATAGACGTTTTGTATCACGAGCGATAACTAATTCTTCATTAGTTGGGATAACGAAAACTTTAACTTTTGAATTAGGAGTACTAATTAAACGTTCTCCAGTACCGTTTACGTTAGCGTCTTCGTCAATTTCAACTCCTAAAGCTTCTTTTAATAAATCGCAAATACCGCTACGAGCAAAGTATGAATTTTCCCCAATTCCAGCAGTGAAGCAGATTGCATCAACACCACCTAAAGCGATGAAATAACGGCCAATATAAGCGATAACACGACGATAGAAGATATCGATTGCTAATTGAGCACGTTCGTTACCTTCCATTGCGGCATTTTGAACATCTCTAAAGTCACTAGATACACCTGAAATACCTAATAAACCAGATTCTTTATTAAGCATGTTAATAACTTCATGCATATCCATTCCTACTTCTTCAATTAAATAATCAATTACAGAAGGATCAACGTCACCGCTACGAGTTCCCATCATAATTCCTGCAAGTGGTGTAAATCCCATTGATGTATTGATAGATTTTCCATCTTTAACAGCAGATAAAGAACCACCAGCTCCTAAATGAGCAACGATGATCTTTGAATGTTCAGGATTACCTAACAAGTCAATAGCACGTTGTGATACGTAGAAGTGGCTAGTTCCATGAGCACCATATTTACGTACTTTATAATCAGTATAATATTTATATGGAATTGGATAAATATAACATCTTGGTTCTAGTGTTTGATGGAATGCAGTATCAAATACAGCTACCGCTCCAGCATTAGGAATTGCTTCTTTAAAAGCATAGTATCCTGTTAAGTGAGCTGGGTTGTGTAAAGGTGCTAATGATTTTAATTCATCAATTTTATTTACAACATCTTCATCAATAACTACTGAAGAATCAAAATATGCTCCCCCTTGAACAACGCGGTGTCCAACACCTTTAATTTCATTTAAGTCTTTTACAATTCCTTTTTCAACCAAAGTATCTAATAATAGTTGAACTGCAACTTTATGATCTTTGATATTTTGTGTAGTAACACTTTTTTCTCCTTGGTATTTGATAGTAAATATTGAATCTTCTAATCCGATTCTTTCAATTACTCCTGATGTAATTACAGATTCATCATCCATTTCAAATAATTGAAACTTTAAAGATGAACTACCTGCATTTACAGATATAATTTTTGCCATTTTTAAGCCTCCTTAGTCTATCGTCATTATATCATCATTTTCTCAAATTTCTAGATAAAAGCAAGAGTTTATTAATTTTCTTTTTATTAAAGTATTAAAATGTAAAAAGGAAATAATACTTCAATTATTATTTTTCTTGCTATTTCGATTAAATAAACTATAATAGTATACGAGCCAGGGGCGCGTTATGCTGAGAAAGGTGAAAACCTTGTCCCTTATCATCTGAACTGGGTAATGCCAGCGTAGAGAGAGCAAAATTTTAACTATTTGCTTTTTTACGCTTGTAAAAAAGCATTTTTTAATTTTGTTGGCTCTTTTGTAAAGAAAGGGGAACAAACATGAAAAAAAGTAAATTTGAAATTAACACCAAAACAATGGCGTATATGGCAATTTTTGCGGCGCTACAAATCGTGTTAGAGTATCTAACACAATTTACACCACAAATGCCTCGAGGAGGAAATGTTGCATTTTCACTTGTTGCATTGATGTTATGTAGTTATTTAATGGGACCTATTTATGGATTAGTGGTATCACTAGTTTGTGTGGGATTACATTTTGTTTTGGGATTAGCAACATTTTATGGAGCTTTATCAGTAATCTTTGATTATTTATTACCAATGGCAATTGTGGGAGTGGTAGGAATTATTCCATTAGTCAAAGTAAACAAGGTAGAGATTCCTATTGGAATAATAATTGTAATGGTTTTAAAAACAATCAGTCATTTAATTGCTGGCTGGTATGCTTTTGCAACACCATTACCTGCTAATTTAAGTTATAATTTACCATATAATATTGCAACAATGGTTGCTTGCTTTATATTATTTATGATTTTATATCCAAGATTAAAGCGAGTTATTCGTATTTAGGTATCAGAAATCTGATACCTTTTTCTTTTGACTTTAAAAAGTAAGATATTTTGTGTATAATGTTAATGTTATAAAAGCGAGGTAGAAAATGATGTCAGATTCTCTGATAGGAAAGAAAGTATTAATTCATTGTTATAAGCATAATGGAACGATTCATCGCTGTTGGTCAAAAGGATTTATTTTGGATGAAAATGATGATCATTTTATTTCCATAAACAACCGTACTTTAGTAACTGAAGCAGATGGCCGGATGTGGCATACAAGAGAACCGGCTATCTGTTATTTTCCTAAGAAAAAATGGTATAATGTAATTTGTATGATTCGTAAAACAGGTGTTTATTATTATTGTAATATTGCTTCTCCAACTCTATATGATGGTGAGGCTTTGAAATATATTGATTATGATTTGGATTTAAAAGTTTTTCCTGATGGTAATTATCGTATTTTAGATGAGGAAGAATATAAACAACATGCAAGAGCAATGAATTATTCTAAAGAATTAGATCAAATATTAAAAAAACAATTGCAAATATTAATCGATTTAGCGATTAAAAAAGAAGGGCCATTTAGTGAAGATTTCACTAAGCATTGGTACCATGTCTATGAAGATTTGACGCAAGGATAGGAGAATAAAATGGAAAAAACAATATTTGTTGAAAATCTAGAAGCTACATTATCATTAGGAAAAAAATTAGGCGAATTATTACAGCCAGGAATGTTAATTACTTTAGATGGTGATTTAGGTGCTGGTAAGACTACTTTTACTAAAGGGATTGGTCAGGGATTACAAATAAAAAGAGTTATTAACAGTCCAACTTTTACAATTCTAAAACAATATCGAGGAAGACTACAGTTATCACATTTTGATGCTTATCGTTTAGAAGGGCAGGATAATGATTTAGGTTTTGAAGAAATTTTTGATAGTGATGATGTTTGTGTAGTTGAATGGCCTGAATTTATTAGTGATATATTACCTGAAAAACGGCTAGAAATTCAAATTAATAAAATTGATGAAAACGCACGTAAATTCGTTTTAAAAGCAATTGGTAAAGAGTATGTACAGTTATTGGAGGCGTTGGGATGAAAACAGTAGTGATGGATACATCAAATACATATTTAGTAATTGGACTTTATCAAGATGGTAAAGCATTGCAAAAATATCAAGAAGCAGGAAATAGACGCCAGTCTGAAGATGCTTTGGTTCGTTTGGAAGAAATATTAAAAAAACAACAATGGGAATTATTGGATGTCGATGAATTAGTTATTACAATTGGACCAGGATCATATACAGGTCAAAGGGTTGCTTTAACAATTGCTAAAACATTAGCAGCTATTTCTAAAGTTAAAATTAAAGCTGTTTCTTCATTGCATAGTTATGCCGGAAATCATAAGGCAATTAGTGTTATTGATGCTCGAAGTAAAAAAATTTTTGTCGGGGTATATAATGATAATCATGCTGTAATAGATGATCAAATAATGTTAATTGAAGATTTTCCAGCTTTAAAGAAGCAGTATCCTGATTATGAAGTAGTGGGTGATTGTCAGCTTGTAGAATGTCCTGAACATGAGGTGGATTTGTGTCAAAACATTTATCAAGCTAGTTTAAGTGTTGATTATTGTCAGGATGTTGATAATTTAGTTCCCCAATATTTAAAGGATGTTGAGGCTAAAAAAATATGTTAATTCGAAAAATGGAATTAGAAGATATCGATGCAGTAGTTGCCATGGAACATGAACTATTTACTTCACCCTGGAGTAAAGAGGATCTTGTTTATGAAATTACAAAAAATGCATTTTCAACAATTTTAGTTTTAGAAATAGAAAAAGAAATTGTTGGTTATATTGGAATGTGGAATTTAGGAGATCAAACTCAAATAACTACATTAGGTGTTGCTAAAAAACATCAAGGACATGGATATTCTAAGGTGTTAATGAATAAATGTATCGAAATCAGTAGTTATTTAGGGTATGATAATATTAATTTAGAGGTACGAGTATCAAATCAGCGAGCAATTAATTTATACCAGAGTTGTGGTTTTAAAATCGTAGCTGTTAGAAAAGATTATTATCAAGATACTCATGAAGATGCCTATTTAATGATTAAAGAAATGGAGGAGAAATCATGTCATTAATTCTAGCAATAGAGTCTAGTTGTGATGAAATGGCAATGGCCGTACTTAAAGACAAACGTGATTTTTTAGCGAGTGTAATTGCCTCACAAATTGATGTCCATGCTCTTTATGGTGGGGTTGTTCCAGAAATTGCCAGTCGTAAACATGTTGAATGTGTATCACTTGTTTTAAAAGAGACATTAAAAAAAGCTAACGTTTCTATTGAAGAAATTGATGCTATTGCAGTAACTAAAGGACCAGGATTAGTTGGTTCATTGCATATTGGTCTTCAAGCAGCTAAGACTATTGCAATGGCTTATCATAAACCTTTAATTGGTGTTCATCATATTGCCGGACATATTTATGCTAATAATTATAACCAGGATATCGAATATCCAAGTTTATGTTTAGTAGTTAGTGGTGGTCATAGTGAACTAGTATTATTAAAAGCACCATTTGAATTTGAAGTAATTGGGGAAACTTTAGATGATGCCGTTGGAGAAGCTTATGATAAAGTAGGACGCGTTTTAAATTTACCATATCCAGGTGGACCAGTTTTGGATAAAATGGCTTCTTTAGGAAATAATACGTATGATTTACCAGTACCATTAGATGATGATAGTTATAATTTTAGTTTTAGTGGGTTAAAATCAGCTGTTATTAATTTGAATCATAAAGCTTATTTACGCCATGAAGAAATAAATAAAAATGATTTAGCAGCATCTTTTCAAAATGTAGTAATTACATCACTAGTTAATAAAACAATAAAAGCAGCTAAAGCTTATAATGTAAAACAAGTCATGATGGCTGGTGGTGTTAGTGCTAATCGCGGGCTTCGTAATGCTATGAATGAAGCAGTAAGTAAATTGGATAATGTTGAGTTGTTATTACCACCGATGAGCTGTTGTACTGACAATGCTATGATGATTGCATTAGCCGCTAAAGAAATGTATGATTTACAAATATTTAGTGATTTATCACTAGGAATTAAACCTAATATTGACTTGCAGCAAGAGTCAGTTAGTGAGGTAAAGCATAATGGATAAAAAGATTTCAAATGCAACGATGTCACGATATCCAATTTATTTAAAAGCGCTAAGAAAGATGCAACACGAAGGCAAAGAAAACTGTTTATCTAGCGAGCTATCAAGTTTGACTGGAATTCAAGATACTACTATTCGTAGAGATTTTACTTATTTATCTAAAACTTGTAATTTTGGTCAACGGGGCAAAGGTTATGATGTTAAACATCTTATTGATGGATTAAGTGAAGTGTTAGGTTTAGGTTTAGATGAATCTATTATTATTATTGGCGTTGGTAATTTAGGAAGTGCTATTTTAAAATATAATCGCTGGCAATATACGGTAGGAAAAATTGTTTGTGGTTATGATCAAGATAAAAATAAAGAGGGAGAACGCTTTGGCGTTAAAATATATAATATCGATGATTTAGAAAAGACTTTTCCAGAAGGTTGTAAAATTGCAATCTTAGCTATTTCGGAAAATGTTCAATCAACTGTTGATCGATTAATGAAATTAGGAATCAAAGGAATTGTTGATTTTACTCATACGCATTTTACAGTTGATCAGGGAGTTGAGGTACAGCAGGTTGATGTAGTTGTAGCAATCCAGGAATTAGTAATTAAAATGGACTCTCATCGCAAGTAGTACTTGATAAATCAATAAATTAAATTATAATGATACAAATAGGAGGATTAATATGTTTGAATTTATTACAATAAGAGAATTGTATGAGATGTTTTTAAGCAATCAAGTTATGGATTTAGAAGGCTATGAATATGTTGAACTTGAAGGATGGGTTCGTACAAATCGTAACAATGGTAAACTTGGTTTTATTGCTTTAAACGATGGTACGTATTTTAAAAACTTACAAATCGTATATACTCAAGATCGTGTTGATAATTATGAAGAAGTTGAAAAAATTGCAACAGGAAGTGCAATTAGAGTAGTTGGTAAATTAAAATTAACACCAGAAGGAAAACAACCTTTTGAAGTAGAAGCTACTCAAGTGGAAGTAGAAGGAACATGTGATAATGATTATCCTTTACAAAAGAAACGTCATACATTTGAATATATGAGAGAAATTCCACATTTAAGACCACGTGCTAATAGTTTTTATGCTATCTTTAGATTACGTAGTGTTTTATCAATGGCTATTCATGAATTTTTCCAATCACAAGGATTTGTTTATGTTCATACACCAATAATTACAAGTAATGATGGTGAAGGTGCTGGAGAAATGTTTAGAGCAACAACTATTGATGATACTAATTTTGAAGATGATTTCTTTGGTAAAGAAGCTTTCTTAACAGTTACTGGTCAATTACATGTTGAAGCATTTGCTTTAGCTTTTAGAGATGTTTACACATTTGGACCAGCATTTAGAGCAGAAAACTCTAATACATCACGTCATGCAAGTGAATTCTGGATGATTGAACCAGAAATAGCTTTTGCGGATTTAGAAGACAATATGGATTTAATCGAAGATATGGTAAAATACTGTATCGATTATGTATTAGATAATGCACCAGCTGAAATGGAATTTTTTGCTAATATGATTGATAAAGATTGTATTAATCGTATTACTAAAGTAAGAAATAGTGATTTCAAACGAATGACATATACTCAAGCAATCGAAATTCTAGAAAAAGCTGATGTTAAATTTAAAAATAAAGTTTATTGGGGTATGGATTTAAATAGTGAACATGAACGCTATATTTGCGAACAAGTTGTTAAAGGACCAGTATTTTTAACAGATTATCCTAAAGAAATTAAAGCTTTCTATATGCGTTTAAATGATGATAATAAAACAGTAGCTGCATGTGATTTATTAGTACCTGGAATTGGTGAATTAGTAGGTGGTAGCCAACGTGAAGAACGCTATGATGTATTAGAAAAAATCATGGATGAAAAAGGTATGAATAAAGAAGGTTTACAATGGTATATGGATTTACGTCGTTATGGTGGATGTAAACATGCTGGATTTGGACTTGGGTTCGATCGCTTCTTAATGTATTTAACAGGAATGCAAAACATTCGTGATGTCGAACCATTCCCTAGAACGCCAAGAAATTTGAAATTTTAGAAAAAAAGCCTATTAAAATTATAGGCTTTTTTCTATAATATAAGATAAGGAGGCGATAAAGTGAATGAATATGATTTAATCAACGCCTATTTAAACTTGATTTTTGATAGTAGTCCTACATATTTTAATCGTTTATTAGATGGTTATCGTGGATTGTGTCAATTAAGAAAATGGATGCAAGAAAGAAACATTATATTAGATGCCATTGAAGAAATTAATTTTGACATGTTTATTGATTTTACTAAGGCAAGATCAATTGACCAGATAACAGAACGTTTTACCCCTGAACAATATCAACAAATAAAAGACTATGTGTTACAACAGCGAGATAAATATCAAATAGTAGTTTTAGCAAGTTTTGATTATAGTGAACCAATTAATGCTTATTTAACTTCTTTGCAAATTGTTGATGATTTAAGCAGTGAAAGAGTAAGTGTAATTAATTGTCATCGTTTATTAAATAAAGATGATTTGTCATTTTATGGACCATTTAAACATTTTGTTACTGCTCTTTATCAAATTGATCGCTGGCCTGGTTTTTTAATTTTCAAGGGAGATCAATGTGTTTTTACACCGGTGTATACTACTAAAGATATTGAGGAAATTATGTTTAAAATTGAGCATGATACAATTTTTTCAATTCGCTATTTAAGTCCTTATGATAGTTTTTTTGTCCAATTAAGTGATTTGCATTTAGGAAGTAAAAAGAAAAACTTAGGACGTATTGCTTTGGAAAAAAGTTTAGATGAAACTATACCAATGTTAAAATCATACTACCAGCTTAAGTTTTTAATTACAGGTGATTTAATGAATTCGCCTAATCGTAAAAACATGTATGAAGTAGATGATTTTATGAAAATGTTAAAAAATAAATATAAATCTGATGTATCTTTTATTTTAGGTAATCATGATGTTATTGTTCATGGTTTAAATATATTTAAACGTCAAAAAAGTAAAGTAATTGCTTTTTTACTTAGTGAAAAAATTAAAGTATTTGAAGATGAAAAAATAATTTTAATTAAAATTGATTCTACTGGTGAAGGAAATTTAGCTAGAGGAAAAGTTGGTCAAAAACAGCTTGATGCTATTGATGAAGAGTTAGCAGCTATTGAAGATATTAATAAATATACTCTTATTGCTATGTTGCATCATCATTTATTTCCAATTACACGCGATGATTTTTTGAAGCAAAGATGGCGTGAAAAGCTTTTTGTTGGGAAAATAATTGATAGTACTAAAGCTTTAGTTGATAGTAGAGAGTTAGTAAAATGGTTAAGAAAACATAATATTCAATATGTTTTACATGGTCATAAGCATTTGCCTTTTTTTACGTTCCAAGAGGGAATGTATGTCATTGCTGCTGGTTCGGCTTGTGGTAGTGGAGCTAAGGAATTTAAGAGTCGTTATTTAAGTTATAATATTTTAAAATATGATCATCGTTATAAACGTTTTAAATATTGTTTTATTATTTATGATGATATTACGTTACAAGATCGTCAAAGAATTATTATTAATTTATTTTAGGAGTAAAAGATGGATTTGATTGATAAAATAAATGATGAAAAAACTGGTGGGGCTTTATTATATTGTTTTACAAAAGGTTATGGTTCGGTACCAATGAATGTTTATAATATAGTTTTACCATTACTTACTAATGAGATTTTTCAAGAGGAATTAAAAAAAGAAACAGATTTTCAAAAATGTGTTAATGCTTGTATTCAAAAAGATAATGATATTGTAAAAAAGGTGACCGAAAAAATTAGTGAATATGAGGAGATGACAAGCCGTTTTTTAGCGATTTTATTACTAAATCATGAATTGGAATTTAAAATTGAAAATGGCATCATGAGTGGTAATTGTCGTGTGATTGAAAAATATGATTTAAAAATGCCATATATTTTAGGAAAAATGTTGCAAGGTAAAGAGTATGAGGAAATTATAATGATGTTAAAAGGTGATTTTAAAATTGTTTTTTTAGATCGTGAAACTTTAGGAAGTGATATTGATTGTAGTTGTTTAAATCAATATGGTAATGCGATTATTTATGAACAAACTGAAGTAGATGAAGTAAGCAAACGAATTGAAGATGCTAGTATCGTAATTACTAATAAACATATATTAGGCCCTGAGCAATTAAAAAATGCTACTAAATTAAAATTAATTTGTGTAACGGCAACAGGTGTTAATAATATTGATTTAGAATATTGTAAGTTAGCTAATATCGCTGTATGTAATGTAAAAGGATATTCAACTAATGCAGTTGCGCAGCATACTTTTGCTTTATTGCTAGATTTGTATAATAAAAATCACTATTATCATAATTATATTGCTTCTGGTAATTATGCTTCTAGTTCAATGTTTGCTCATTTAGGACATAGTTTTCATGAATTAGATAATAAAGTATGGGGAATTGTTGGTATGGGTGATATTGGTCGTAAAGTAGCTAATCTTGCTGAAGCTTTTGGTTGTCAAGTACAATATTATTCTACTAGTGGTCGTAATAATCAGGCGCAGTTTAAACGAGTTGATTTTGATACTTTATTGAAAACTAGTGATATAATTACAATTCATGCTCCTTTAAATAAACAAACTGAATATTTGTTTGATGAAGAAGCATTTGCGAAAATGAAAAATAGTGCTTATTTAATTAACGTTGGAAGAGGAAAGATTGTTAAGGAAACAGCATTAGTTGATGCTTTGAAAAATCATTTAATTGCTGGAGCTGGTTTAGATGTATTTGAAAACGAGCCAATTAAAGCTGATAGCAAACTTTTAGAAATTCAAGATCCAACTAGACTGTTAATGACTCCTCATATTGCTTGGGCACCTGTGGAAACACGTAATCGAGTTATTGAAGAAGTATGCTTAAATATTGAAAGTTTTAAAAAAGGTAGTTTTAGAAATAGATGTAATTAATTTTTGAGGTTAAAAATATGCAAAAAGTAATGATGCAATATTTCCAATGGTATTTACCTAATGATGGTAAACACTGGCAAAGACTTAAAGCTGAGGCGAAAAATTTAAAAGCTGCAGGATTTGATGCTCTTTGGTTGCCACCTGCTTATAAAGGACAAGGTGGTATTAATGATGTCGGCTATGGTGTTTATGATTTATATGATTTAGGTGAATTTGATCAAAAGGGAACTATTAGAACTAAATATGGAACTAAAGATGAATATTTAGAAGCTATAGCTCAACTCCATCGTTATCAAATTGAAGTTTATGGTGATATGGTTTTAAATCATCGGATGGGTGCTGATGGAACAGAATTAGTAACAGCTGTTGAAAATGATATGTTTGATCGTAATGAAGTGATTTCTGATAAAGAACAGATTGAAGCCTGGACTCGATTTGATTTTAAAGGCAGAAATGGTAAATATTCTAATTTCATTTGGAATGAAAGCTGTTTTGATGGTGTCGATTATGACGAAAGAAAAAAGCGCCATGCTATTTATGAATTCGATGGTGATAGCTGGGATCAGTTAGTAGATAATGAAAATGGTAATTATGATTATCTAATGGGAGCTGATGTTGATTTTAATAATCAGACTGTTGTTGATGAGTTAATTCGATTTGGTAAATGGTATCTTGATTTTACAAATGTTGATGGTTTTCGTTTAGATGCTGTCAAACATATCGATTTTACTTTTTTTACAAGATGGTTAAAAGAGCTTCGTAACTATAGTAATCGTGATTTGTTTGCTGTTGGTGAATATTGGCATGGTGATGTTAATAAATTATTACATTATTTAGAAGTATCTAATTATTGCATGTCATTATTTGATGTTACTTTGCATTTTAAATTTCATTATATTTCCAGTAGTAATGGAACTTTTGATATGGGATCTATTTTTGAAGATACTTTAGTTAAAAAAGCACCTGATTATGCAGTTACTTTTGTTGAAAACCACGATAGTCAACCAGGACAGTCATTACAAAGTTCAGTTGCTAACTGGTTTAAACCAATTGCTTATGCCTTGATTTTATTACGACAATATGGCTATCCTTGTGTATTTTATGGTGATTATTACGGAATACCAGAATATAACGTTGATTCGTTTAAAGATGTAATAGATAAAATGATAAAAGTTCGAAAAGAACTTATGTATGGTAAAGAACATAACTATTTTGATGATAATAATATTGTTGGCTGGAGTTATGAAGGTGATAGTCAACATTTAAATAGTGGATTTGCAGTTATTGTAAATGATGGACCAGGTGGTCAAAAGAAAATGTACGTTGGAAAAAATCATGCTAATGAAATATTTGTTGATTGTTTAAACAATGTATTGGAAGAAATAATTATTGATAAAGATGGTTTTGGTATATTTTTAGTTAATGGTGGTTCAGTATCTGTTTGGACAAAAAAAATTTAAAACCTTTTTATCGGTGTTTAATAGATGTTTTCTGTTTAATAAAAAACAAACTTTTATTTATAATATAGTTGTAAATAAAGGAGGAACTAAATATGAAATATGCAGTTTTAAATGGAAAACTAACACATGCTAATAAAGTTCCTAAAGGAACGATTGCTCGAGAATTTGGTTATTCGAATTATCCAGTAATCGCTTGTAAAGGAAAACATCGATCTTACTGGAAATATGTAAGTGTTAATAAAGCTAATTATGCTTAAAAATTCCTCATAAGAGGAATTTTTAAGTTATAAAAACTAAATAACAAATAACAGCTAGTAAACAGGCAATGAAATCTAACCAGAGGCCTAATTTTAAAGCATAGCGACTATTTTTTATTTTGATGCTACCAAAATATAATGTTGCTACATAAAAAGTAGTGTCGCTGCCAGTTTGAATTATTGAACCAAGAATACTATAGGGATGATCGACGCCATAGTTTACAAATAAATCGTTTAAAATTGCCAGTGATCCATTTGCTGAAAAAGGACGAATGATCATCATCATAAAAACATCAACTGGAATATTAATAGTCTTAATTATATTATGAAATATTGATTCTAAAATAGTTGTTAAACCACAATTTTGAAAACAGACGACCCATAAAGTAAATGCCATCATAGTAGGAAATAATGTTATTAATAATTTACTGCCCTCTTTAACACCATCTAAAAACTCTTTAAAAATATCTACTTTTTTTATTGCAGCTTCAATTAAAGCAACTGCAATAATAATTAAAACCAAACTATCCATAATGTTCGATCACTTTACTTACAACAATACCAATAATAGTTATAATAAAACCGATTGCAAGACTATAGATAAAAAAGCCAAGTACGTTTTGACTACCATAGCTTTGCCTTAATGTCATCATTGTGGATGGTATTAATGAAAAACCAGTTGTATTCATAATTACTAAAAGCATCATTTCTTTACAAGGAATTTTTTTATTGGTTTGATATTTTGTTAATGCTTGCATTGCTTTTAAACCACTAATCGACGCTAAAGAACCAACACCTAACATATTAGCGATAAAATTTGTTGATAAATATAAATAAGCTTCTTTATCTTCGATTACTTTGCCATAAATTAATTTTAAAACTGGTTTTAAAATTAATGAAAGATGATTAATCAATCCCGATGCTTTGATAATATTTAATAAGCCGTTCCATAAACAAGCACTTAATACTAAAATTTTAATTAAATCAAAAACTTGTTGTGGTGAACTTAAAATAGCAGATAACAGCTGCGATTGATTATGGGTAAAAAATGATATTGAAATAAAAATAATTAAACCGTATTTAAAAATCTTAGCCATAGAAAAGATCCTTTAAGACCATTTTAAAGCCTATAAAAAAATTGTATGGAACTACTTTTTCCCTAGCTACGGGCTGATCATTTAATGATACAATGATTTCATCATTTTCAAATGAAACATCAACTTTATCATTTTCTTGTTTATTTACAAAAATATCAAAATCTAAATAATATTGCTGTTGTTTATATTCAACGATACCTTTAGAAAAAATCTTGGTTTCTTCTAATTTATCAAAACATTCCTCATATTTTTTTTCATGAAACTCAAAGTCATTGCCACAATTAAAGGTTACAATTATTAAATCTAAATCATTTTTTCGAGCCATTGTAACTAAAGTACGTTTAGCTTTTTTGGTATAACCAGTTTTACCACCGATACAATATTTATAATTAGTAAGCAGTTTATTTTTATTTTGCCAGGTACCATTACCATCTTCTCTAGTATATTTAACAGTTGATACGATTTCATTAAAGATAGGATTTTGATGGCAATAAGCCATTAAACGGGCCATGTCATAAACAGTTGACTGATTACCGTTATCTTCTTCATCAAGTCCAGTTGGATTAGAAAAGGTTGTACTATGCAATTGTAATTGTTTTGCTTTGTCATTCATCATATCAACAAACTTGTTAACTTCTTTTCCGACTGCTTTAGCAATCATTACTGCTGCATCATTACCACTACGAAGCATTAGACCATATAGTAAATCACGAAGACTGATTTTATCACCTATATGTATATAAATACCACTGCCCCAGGCATGATTGATTGTTTCATCAACAGTGATGATTGTATCTAAATCCATATTTTCAATTGCAATGATACAGGTCATGATTTTAGAAATTGAAGCAACACTTTGGATATAGTCTTCATTACTTCCTTCAATGACGATTTGATTGGCGGCTTCCATCACGATATAACTTTTACCTTGAAAAGATACCGGTTCGGTAGCATTTAATTTAGTTGTATTCATTGGTAAAAGTAATGAAATAATTATATTGAATATCACAAAATTCACTATTACTCACCCCTAGTAGTCTATGCATCAAATGTTTTTTTAGACTTAATTAAAGTTATATCAATCTAGATATTTTAAAAGGTTTTATAGCAATAGTTAATATTTAATTAAAAAAGATAGTTTAATTTTAATTATGGTAATATTAGAATTTATTGATTTTAATAAAAATATATGGAAGTATAAAACTACGATTAAATTTTGTTGCTTTTGGAAAACTTTTCAGTATAATGATAAAAAAGTAGGTGAGATAAATATGGAAAGATTACAAAAAGCAATTGCAGCAAGCGGCTATACATCAAGAAGAAAAGCTGAAGATTTAATTATTCAAGGTAAGGTTGCCGTAAATGGAGAAATTGTTACTGAATTAGGGACTAAAGTAAAAAAAGGTGATTTTATTACGGTAGATGGAAAACCAATTGTTACAGAAAATAAAGTCTATTATTTATTTTATAAACCTAAAGGATGCGTTTGTACTTTAGATGATGAATTTGACCGTCCTAAAGTAACTGATTATTTTACAGATGTTAAAGAAAGAATTTATCCAGTTGGTCGTTTAGATTATGATACAACAGGTTTATTAATTATGTCTAATGACGGTGAATTTGCAAATATGATCATGCATCCACGTTATCATTTAGAAAAGATTTACGAAGTTTCCATTAATGGATTGATAAACGGTGCTACTTTACACAAACTTGAAAAAGGAATTTATCTAGAAGGTGTAAAGACATTACCTTGTAAAATTAAAGTTATCAACAAAGATACTGAACATAAAACAACAGTACTGCAAATTAAACTTTATGAAGGGAAAAATCGACAAGTTAAAAAAATGTTTGAAAGTGTTGGGCATCCTGTAAAAAGATTGCATCGATTAAGTGTAGGATGTGTAAATTTAAAAGGATTGACACCAGGAACATATCGAATTTTAAAACCGCAAGAAGTAAAAGATTTGAAAAAATTAGTTAATGGTAAAAAATAGAATTAAAATATGACAAATATTTTAAATTGATTAGTGCATACTATTTTTTGGGTGATGAAAAATGAGAATACAAATAGTTGAACCGCAAAATAAAATTGAATGTGGAATCTGCAAAGCAGAAGGTGACTGGATTAAAAGAATTAATATTCGGGGGATTCAGGCTCTATATTGTATCAAATGTGATACGGTTACAATGTTTACTAAAATGCCTTCAAAATATGTATATAAGGCATTAAAAAAAGAAACAGATAATATTAAAATGGCACATTATCTTCATCAAGCGGAAGATAAAGATAAATAATTTATTGACTTTAAAATAATAAATATGTAGAATTGTATTTGAAATTAGATGCGATAATTTAGGACATGTCTAAGTAACTCTTTGATTTAGAGAAAAGGCGGCTGGTGAAAGCCTTGATAAGAATATTTAGGTACTCCCTAATATGCAACACTCGAAAGAGAATGTCGGTAGTGCGTTATAGCTTAGAGGTTATTTTTAATAACGAAAAAAGGTGGTACCACGATACTCTCGTCCTTTGGATGAGGGTATTTTTTATTAAAGGAGAATTTCAGATGGCTAAATTAGTATATCCTGATTATCAACATGAATCGATGATGAAAGATTATCTTCAAGAAACATATGCCTTTGGTGAAAAATATGTTAATGGTGATGGTGGATGCCAATTTTATCAAGATTACCATAAATGGATTAAAAGAGAAAAGCAAAATCATTTAGGAATAAATCTTGAACCTGGTTTTGTACCAGCAACAACATATTTTTATCTTGAAAATGATCAAATTGTCGGAACCATTAATTTACGTCATTGTCTAAATAATTGTTTAATTAATCATGGCGGTCATATTGGTTATAGTATTTTGCCTAGTATGCGTAAAAAAGGCTATGCAACAGCGATGTTAAAAGAAGTAATTGAAATTTGTAAACGATGGTAAATTTATCCGATTTTACTTACATGTAACCAGGAAAATATTGCTTCTAAAAAAACAATTGAAAAATGTGGCGGTAAATTAGAAAATAAATATTATGATGAAAAAACAAAAGAAACTGTTTTACGTTTCTGGATAGGAGAGAAAAATGATTAATTTTAAAGAAGATGAACAATTAAGCGTGTTAAATCATTCTTGTGCTCATGTTATGGCACAGGCTGTTAAGCATTTATATCCTCAAGCTAAATTTTGGGTTGGACCAGTAGTTAGCGAAGGATTTTATTATGATATCGATTTAGGTGAAGATGTAATAAAAGATGAAGATATTCCTAAAATCGAAAAAGAAATGAAAAAAATCTGTAAAGATGGAAAAAGAATTGTTCGTGAAGAATTGAGTAAAGAACAAGCTTTAGAAATGTTTAAAGATGATGAATACAAAATTGATCTAATCAATAACTTTGAAGAAGGAACAAACATTAGCTGTTATCGTCAAGGTGACTTTGTAGATTTATGTCGTGGTCCTCATGTTGAAACTGTTAAAGCATGTAAAAATTTTAAATTGATCAAACATTCTGGTGCTTACTGGAAAGGTGATAAAAACAATAAAGTACTACAAAGAATTTATGGAGTATGTTTCCCTACACCAGAAGCATTAAAAGAACATTTAGATTTATTAGAAGATGCTAAAAATCGCGATCATCGTAAAATCGGAAAAGATTTGAGCTTATTTATGAACCATCGTTTAGTTGGTTCTGGGATGCCAATGTGGTTACCTAAAGGGGCATTTATTAGAAGACAATTAGAAAATTATATTTATGAAAAAGAACGGGCATTAGGATATGATCATGTTTATAGCCCATGTGTCGGAACTGTTGATTTATATAAAACTTCAGGACATTGGGATCATTATAAAGATGATATGTTCCCAGTAATGAAAGTTGATGAAGAAGAGTTTGTTTTACGTCCGATGAACTGTCCACATCACATGTTAATTTACAAAAATTCATTACATTCATATCGTGATTTACCAATTCGTATTGGTGAATTTGCTACTGATTTTAGATATGAAGCTAGTGGTTCTGTTAAAGGACTTGAACGTGTTCGTTGTATGTGTCAAAATGATGCTCATTTATTTGTAACACCTGAACAAATTGGTGAAGAATTTAAACGAGTAGTTAATTTGATCTTAGATGTATATAAAGATTTTGGTATTAAAGATTATAAATTCAGATTATCTTTACGTGATAAAGATGATAAAGAAAAATATTTTGATGATGACCAAATGTGGGATGAAGCAGAAGCTAAATTACGTGAAGTATTAACAGAACTTAATTTAGATTATTTTGAAGCTAAAGGTGAAGCTGCTTTCTATGGTCCTAAATTAGATGTTGAAGTTAAACCAGCAGTAGGACCAGAAGTTACATTATCTACATGTCAATTAGATTTCTTATTACCAAGAAGATTTGAATTAACTTATGTTGACAATAACGGTATTAAACAAACACCAGTTGTTTTACACCGTGCTATTTTTGGAACATTCGATCGCTTTACTGCATTTTTAATTGAAGAAACAAAAGGGGTATTCCCATTATGGTTGTCTCCAGTGCAAGTCAAAGTATTACCAGTTAATAATGAATATCATTTAGAATATGCTAAAGAAGTAGAATCATTATTAAAACAACAAGGATTTAGAGTAGAATTAGATGCTCGTGAAGAAAAATTAGGATATCGAATTCGTGAAGGACAAATGGAAAAAGTACCTTACTTGTTAGTTTTAGGAAATAATGAACGTGATGAAAAAACTGTTACATACCGTGAACATGGTCAACAAAAACAAACAACTGTACCTTTCGATGAATTCACTAAAATGATGAAAGAAAAAATCGAAAATCGCCAATAAAACATCTGACTTACAGATGTTTTATTATTCAATATGATGATATAATAAATAAAAAAAGGAGTGTAAAAAATGTCGTTATATTTAGCAATGGATGTTGGTGGAACATCAATAAAATACGGGGTAATTGATGATGAAGGTAACGTAAGTAATCAAGGGAAAATTGTTACTCCTGATAGTTTAGATAAAATGTATGTGGAAATGGAAAAAATTTATCATGACTTAAATCAAGAAGTAGAAGGATTAGCTTTAAGTATGCCAGGTGCTGTTGATAGTGAAGTAGGTGTTATTAAAGGTTCTAGTGCTTTAGATTATATTCATGGTCCAAATATTAAAGAGGATTTACAAGCACGTTTAAATTTAAAAGTAACGCTTGAAAACGATGCTAACTGTGCAGCTTTAGCTGAAGTTTGGAAAGGTGCAGCTAGCGATGTTGATGATTGTATGTTTATCGTAAGTGGAACTGGAATCGGTGGTGCTGTCGTTAAGAATCGTTTAATTCATCGTGGTAAACATCTTCATGGTGGAGAATTTGGTTACATGGTAGCTTTAAACGATATTGAAAATGATGAGTATATCTCCTGGTCAGAAGCTGGATCAACTGTAGCTGTTGTAAAAGCAGTAGCTAAAGAATTAGGGGTTGAACCTGAGACTTTAGATGGTAAAGAAATTTTTGATCATGCTAGTGAAAATCCAGTTTACCAAAAATATGTGAATCAGTACTTTAGTGTATTAGCTATGGGAATTTATAATCTTCAATATGTTTATGATCCAGAAAAAATTGTTATTGGTGGTGCTATTAGTGCTCGTGATGATTTACTTGAACAATTAGAAAAACATTTAGATAAAATTTATACTAAAATCCCTCATGCTAAAATTCGTCCTCAAGTAGTTAAATGTAAATTCGCTAATCAAGCCAATTTAATTGGTGCAGTTTATAATTTTATTAACAGTTAGACATTAAAAATTCATAAAGATATAGTATAATTATAAAAAATAAGTAGGGGAGATTTGAGATGAAAAAAGTAGCACCTAAAATAAATACGCAACTACGTAGCCATACTATATTAGTACCTGAATGTATTCGGGAAGCAACAGGAATTGTTATTAATGGAAAAAGAATTAAGTCATTATTATTTTCAACCGATGTTGCAGTAATTTCTAACTGTAATGCTGATGCTGTAATAGCAGTATACCCTTTTACACCAACTATGCAAATTACAAATTCAATTATTGACGTTGCTCAAAGACCAGTATTTGCAGGTGTTGGTGGTGGAACTACAGCAGGACCACGTGTAAGAGAGATTGCTTTAGATGCTGAATTACATGGGGCAACTGCAGTTGTATTAAATGCACCAACTAAAACAGAATTTATTCAGCAATTATCTGACTATGTAGATATTCCGGTCGTATTATCAATTGTTTCTTTGGATGAAAATCTAGAAGAACGGATGTTGTATACCGGTGCTAAAATTGTTAATGTATCAGGCGGGAAGAATACAGCTGCTATAGTTAAAGAATTACGAAAAATATCACCGGATTTTCCAATTATTGCTACTGGTGGACCTACTGTTGAAACAATTAAAGAGGTAATTGAAGCTGGTGCTAATGCTGTTACATATACACCACCTTCAAACGGGGATATTTTTAAAGAGATGATGGAAGAATACCGTCAACGCTGTCATAAATAATGGTAGATTTTAAATCTACCATTATTATTTATATTGTTGAAACAATTAATTTATTGTAAAATAGTCGATGAGGTGTAAGAAATGAAACAATATTTAGAAATGTGTAAATATGTATTAGAACATGGTGAAGATCGTCAAGATCGTACTGGAACTGGAACACGGAGTGTTTTTGGTTATCAAACTAGATATGATTTAAGAGAAGGTTTTCCTTTAATGACAACTAAGAAAATGTTTTTACGGCCAATTGCTGAAGAACTATTATGGTTTATTAAAGGTGATACAAATATTAAATATTTAGTTGATCGTAATGTAAAAATATGGAATGAGTGGCCATATGAAGCTTTTAAAAAATCATCTGATTACCATGGTGAAACAATCGAAGAGTTTGTTGAAAAAATTAAAACAGATGATGAATTTGCTTTAAAACATGGTGATTTAGGGCCGGTTTATGGAGCTCAATGGCGTGATTTTAATTATGAGGGTGTTGATCAATTAGCTAAGCTGGTTGATAGTTTAAAAAACAATCCTTTTTCAAGACGTCATATTATTTGTGCTTGGAATCCTGCTCAGGTAGATAACATGGCTTTACCACCATGTCATGCTTTTTTACAATTTTATGTTAGTGCTGATAAAAAATATTTATCTTGTCAATTATATCAAAGAAGTGCTGATATTTTTTTAGGAGTACCTTTTAATATTGCATCATATGCATTGATGACAGAAATGCTGGCACGAACTTGCGGTTATGAGGCTAAAGAATTTATTCATACAATTGGTGATGCTCATATTTATAGAAATCATTTTGATGTTGTCAAAGAACAGATTTCACGTAAACCGTTACCTATGTGTAAACTTGTTTTAAACCCTGAAGTAAAATCAATTTTTGATTATAAAATTGAAGATATCAAAATTGAAGGATATCAAAGTTATGGAAGATTAGTAGGAAAGGTAAGTGTATAATGATTAATATTATTGTTGCAACAGATGAAGATCTTTTAATTGGTAAAAAGGATTCTAAAAATGGGATGCCATGGAATGTACCTGAGGATTTGAAACATTTTAAGGCAACTACAATAAATAAGACTATTTTAATGGGATTAACAACATATCAAGCTATTGGTAGACCATTACCTAATCGTAAAACTATCGTTGTAAGTTTAGAGCCGTTTGAAGATGATCGAGTTGAAGTTAGAGATTCGTTAGAAGAAGTTATCAAGGAGTATCAAACAAGCGGTGAAGATTTATATATTTCTGGTGGTGCTTCTATTTATCGTCAATGTTTGCCAATCGCTGATCAGTTAATGATTTCTAGGATCCCAGGAAAACATGAAGGGGAAACTTATTTTCCTGATTTTAAAGAATATGGTTATCAATTAGTGGAAACTAAGCCATTTGAAACTTTTACTTTAGAAATATATAGAAGGGGATAGAAATGAAAAGAATTGCATTGATTGTTATCAGAGTAATTTGGTATTTGCCATACTGGTGGGGTTATAAAGTAAATAAGTTTAAAAATACTAAAAAATACTCATTAGAAGAAAGATATGCTTTTGTTTATAGCGTTGTTCCAAAAATTATAAAAAAAGGTCGTATTGAGTTGAAATGCTATGGATTAGAAAATTTACCGGAAAAATCTGGTTATTTTGTAGCACCTAATCATCAGGGATTATTTGATCCAGTAGCTATTTTTAGTACTCATGAACGTCCTATTCGGGCAATCGTAAAAAAAGAATTAACATCAGTTATTTTGGTAAAAGACGTTTTAAAAATGCTGGAATTTGTTCCAATGGATCGTAGTAACGTTCGTGGCAGTGCTAAGATTATTAAATATGTAGCAAACGAGGTTGCTAATGGACAAAATTTCTTTGTTTTCCCTGAAGGAACTCGAAGTAAAAAAGGTAATCAGATATTAGATTTTAAAGGTGGTACCTTTAAAATTGCCACTAAAGCTAAAGCACCAATCGTACCAGTAGCAATAATTGATAGTTATAAAGTATTCGATCGTAATACAATCAAGAAAACAACGGCACAGATTCATTATTTAAAACCGATATATTATGATGAATATAAAGATTTGCATACTAATGATATTGCTAAACTGGTTCATGATCGAGTTGAAGAATGTATAAAGGAATATGATAAAAATTAAGTATAACTGGTAAAAAACTAGTTATACTTTTTAATTTTTGTTATAATCTATTTAGACATCTATCTAAATATCAAGGAGGATATTAATGGGATTTGCAGAAACTTTTAAAGCATTAAGTGATCCGGTTCGACGAGAAATTTTATTATTGTTAAAAGATCAAACACTTTCAGCTGGTGAAATTGCTAAACATTTTAAAATGACTCAGGCAACTGTTTCTTATCATTTATCAAAATTAAAACAAGCTGATTTGATTTTTGAAAATAAATATAAAAATTATATTTATTATGAGCTAAATACATCAGTATTAGAAGAAGTGATATTGTGGTTAAGTCAATTTGGAGGCGACAATAATGAAAAATAAACAAATTTTAATAACTAGTGGAGCATGCTTAATACCATCAGTATTTGGCGTACTAATCTATAATCAATTACCAGCAAAATTGCCAATTCATTGGAATTTTTCTGGGCAAATCGACAGTTATGGAAATAAAGCTATTGTAGTATTTGGATTGCCAGTATTAATGTGTTTAATTCAAGCTTTTATGATGTTTATGTTACTAAACGATCCTAAAGGTCGTAGCCACTCTGATAAAATGATTAAAGTTGTTAGCTGGATTATTCCGGGGTTGACCATTATAATAGAAGCAATTACATTTGCTGTAGCTTTTGGGTATCATATTTCAATAAATTTTGTTATACCATTATTAATAGGAATAATATTTATTATATTAGGCAATTATTTACCAAAATGCCGCCAAAATTATATGATTGGTTATCGTTTGCCATGGACTTTAAATAATCGTGAAAACTGGAACCGAACTAATCGACTAGCTGGTTATATCATGGTAATAGGTGGTTTAATAATAATTGTTGCTAGTTTCTTTAACGTTGCATTTTATGCCTTGTTAGTTGTCGTATTGGTTTTAGTAGTTGTTCCATTTATATATTCGTTTTTAATTTATCGTAGCGGATTATAAAGGATTTTTATTGTTTTAAATTATTAGATAATATGATATATTTATACTAAAGTGTTAGGAGGGTATAAAAATGGCATTAAAAGATGCATATAAGTATATTAATACAAATTTAAATTTATCATTTGAGTTAAGTGAAGATATTGAAGATGGATTAGTATTTGGATGTCAGGACTTAATCGAAGATATGGAAAAAGATATTGAAAAATATGGTAAGGATCAAATGGTTCGTTTATATCCTGATACATTAGGAATAACTTTAGTTTTTGATAGTTATGAAATTATTGATGAAAATACTAAAACAACTGATTATAAACCATATATTGATTTAACTTTAGGACAAGCATTAAATGTTTATAAATTACAAGATGGTGAATCTATTAATATTGAAAATTAAGAGGCTAGTATAACTAGCTCTTTTTATTATGGTGGTTAAAGATGTATATAGATGTAAATAATACTAGATTATATTATGAAATTATTGGTAAAGGTGATCCATTAATTCTTCTTCATGGTAACGGTGAAGATCATCATATTTTTGATAGTGCAGTTACCATTTTAAAAGACTATTTTACTTGTTATTGTATTGATAGTCGTGGACATGGTCAAAGTATGCCAATAGAAAAATATGATTATCAAGATATGGCTAATGATTTAATTGCTTTTATAACGCAATTAAATTTACATAAGGTTACTCTTTATGGTTTTAGTGATGGTGGAATTATTGGGTTATTAATTGCTAGTCAAACAAATTTATTAAGCAGATTAATTATAAGTGGTGCTAATTGTAATCCTCATGGGTTAAAAATAAAGACATATTTAGAGATGAAATTAAGTTATATTTTAAAACATGACCCTAAAATAGAATTGATGTTGAATCAACCAGCAATAACTAATGAACAGTTAAATAAGATAACTATTCCTGTATTGGTGTTAGCTGGCAGCAAAGATGTGATCAAAAAGAAGCATACTTTAAATCTTGCAAGGGAGATTGCTAATAGTGAATTAAAAATTTTAACTGGTGAAACTCATGGTAGTTATATAATAAATAGTACTAAGATAGCTAAAATAATACTTGAATATATAAAATAGGGGACAATTATTTGTCCCCTAAAAGTCGATTGATTCGAGCTTGTTTTTCATTGCTTAAAATGGCCTGGCTATCACTAAGATATAAAACTAATGTATCAGCATCTTTGATTAACTCACTGTATGGATCATCAATTCTTTCTTTATGTGAATGATTTCTAATTGCAGTTACAATAGTTGCAATTTCTTCGTTAGTAAACAAGCCTTCCTTTTTTAAAATATCATTTGCAATCATAGCACTTCTATTAGCATGATCGAAGCTGGAATTAAATTTATATGTAGCAATATCATGAAGAATTCCAATAATTGCAGCTATTTCAATGTCTAGATTATTAATTCTAGCTAAATATTGACACATTGTAGTTACACTAAATAAATGATCTAAACCATCTTTTCTTTTATTTTTAGAACAATCAGTAGTTAAAATTTGATAAACTTCATCTTTTATTATTACATAGCGATTCATCTTCGTAACCCCTTTGGATATAGATTTTTAATTTGATTGTTGCTTTCTTTATAAAAACTAAGTGGATAACCATCAACTAAAATTAAACCATAACCTTTTTGATTAGAACCTTCCAAAGTTTCACCATGAAGATATTTATTAACTTCAATACTATCACTACTATAATTGTAATAACGTTTAACATCATCTTTATTTAAAGATAAAGCTAATGAATGACTTGGTTCAAAACGATTTTTCTTGCATTCTCCTAAATAAAGGCCGTTTCTAAGTATTTTGATGCCTTTTAAATCAGGAAATTGTGGTAAAATTGCATAGATATGATTATTAGAATTATACAAATATTCAGGCATCGGACAGTTTAAATTTTCTAAATAGAATTTATTGATCAATTGTTTCATTTGATTAGTGATATTTGGTTTTAAAGCTTTGATTTTAGCTTGTTTTGTAGCACTTTGCTTTTGCAATAAAGCAATAAATTGTCCTTCGCCTTGATTTAAATGGGGATACATTCTTACAACCTGATCATTTTGATATCCTGGAGCCATTCCTGGTTGTTTTTTTATGTCTAATAATTTCATATTGAGCTCATTTACCATATAATCTACTTGCTGTTCATTTTCTTCAAGAGAATAGGTACAAGTTGAATATATTAAAATACCATTTTCCTTTAGCATCTGATAAGCACTGTTGATTAAATTTCTTTGAATATGGGCACATTCAACTACTTTTTTAGGTGACCAGGTTGTAATGGCCTGATCTAGTTTACGAAACATTCCTTCACCAGAACAAGGGGCATCTAAAATTATTTTATCAAAAAAACCCGTAAATTTTGTTTCTAATTTAACAGGATCACAATTAGTAACGATAGTATTACTAAGTCCGAAGCGTTCAATATTTTCTGATAAGATACTTGCTCTTAGAGGGTTGATATCATTAGCAATCATTAAGCCCTGCTGGCTTAATTTACTAGCGACAAAACAAGTTTTACCCCCTGGAGCACCACACATATCTAAGACATAATCATCATGATTAAATTCAAGACAGTTTGCAACTGCCATTGCACTAGGTTCTTGGATGTAATATAAACCACAGTTAAAATATGGATGTTTACCTAAAGGATAATTTTCATAATCATAATAATAGGCATCTTTAATATAAGGGTGGCTGGTTATGTATTTTTGATTTAAGTGTTCAATTACATTTTTTTTCTTTGGATTTAGATAAAAGCTTTTTACTGGCTTTTTTTCTAAAGCGTCTTTAAAAGCATTATAATCATCTTTTAATAATTCTTTCATTCGTTGTTCAAATAATTCAATCATAGTTTACCTCGTTTATAGCAAAAAAGACAATTGGTTTTTTTAATGGCCAATGTCTTATTTGCAAGTTATTTATTTAGTTTGTATGCAATATCTGCTAATCGATTTGCAAGGCGACTTAGCTCTTGAATAGGTGCTTCAAGATATAGATCAACATTAATTTTTTTATAAAAATCTTCGTGTTTTGCGTTTTCTTGAAGACCAACTAAAGTCTCTGTTGTTGCGTCTAATGAATTTGTGATTTCATTAAGTTCGCCAATAATTTTTTCATAGTCCATAATTATTTCTTCCTTTTGCCAATTATTTACCACATGTTAATTTTATACTAAGATACGTTATTTTTTATCATTCGTCAATAGCAATTAGAAAAATGTTTATTAAATTATTTGTTATTTAGGATAATCAAAAATAATGATTAAAAAAATCATATTTTCATCTTATAAATCATTATCTTAAGAGTATGAAATAAAAATTTTATAGCTATTTATAAAAAATTATAAATAATATTAATTTTTAAAATTCTATTGCTTTTATTAAAAATATTCTATATAATAGTTTCTGTCGATTGACAACAAATACATTGCCCAAGTGATGAAACTGGTAGACGTAGCAGACTCAAAATCTGCCGGTGTAACAGCCGTGCCGGTTCGAGTCCGGCCTTGGGCACCATGGTGATAAAATGCCAATACTATATGTATTGGTTTTTTTTATTTTTCTAATAAAAGTATTAGTATACTTTTATTAGAATGCTATTACTTTTGTAATAATTTTTTTTGATTTTCCTGGTCAGATAATTTTATTTGTTCATTAATCAGTTCAACAATATGCTGTTGTTGACTTGGACCAAGACGATTAAAAATGTTAATTAATTCATGATTGGTAATATAAATTTCTGATTTATCACTTTTAAATGATTCTTCGCCAATTGCAAGTAAAAACCCTGATTTACTAAGCAATTGAATAAAACTAGTATCTAAAGCATGAGCAATTTTTATAATATTTTGTAATGAAATATTATAAGCAGCTCCTTGATTACCAGTTTCGATATTACTAATAGTTGAAGCAGATACTCCTGAAATTTTCTCTAACTTAGCTTGTGATAAGCCTTTCTTTAATCGAATACTTCTTAAATATTTTCCAATCAATGTCATATCAATTGTTTCCATAATTCCCTCCTTAAAAAAATTATATCTTAAAATTTCTTTAAAAACCGCCAAAATATTAAAGACCTTTTTGGACTGAATATCTCACCGTGATAATTTTTTTACAAAAAATATTGACATTAAAGATGCAATTATATAGAATATTATCAACAACATCTGATATAAATACTGTGAAAAGAAATAGTAGGTATTCAAAGTAGCGTAGAGAGCTCTTGGCTGGTGAAAAAGAGTCTATTAGTGAATATTGAATTCATCTTGGAGTAGAGGACTGAATTAGTAGTAGGTTTCTCCGGAGACACCCGTTAAAGTGTTAGAGTATGAACCAGGTTTTGGCGTACTTGATGAGGCTGATGGAGTGATCTATCAGTAAATGAAGGTGGTATCACGAAGCATAAGCTCTCGTCCTTTTTAGGAAGAGAGCTTTTATTTATATACAGAGTTGAAAAAAGGAAAAGGGGTATTTAAAATGATTATAGTAATGAAAATGACGGCAACAGAAAATGATGTAGAAAAAGTTTCTAAAATGGTAACTGATAAAGGTTTGAATGTCAGTGTAGTACATGGGACTGGACAATCAATTATTGGTATTATTGGGGACACTACAAGAATCGATCCTAAAGCAATTGAAGTTGATGAAGCAGTAGATCATGTAATGCGAGTTTCTGAACCATATAAATTAGCTAATCGTGCTTTTCATCCTGAAGATACAATTGTCGATGTAGCTGGAGTCAAAGTTGGTGGTGATAATCTGGCCTTGATTGCTGGACCATGTTCTGTTGAAAGTGAAGAACAGGTAATTGAAATAGCTAAATCAATCAAAGCTTCAGGAGCTAATATTTTAAGAGGTGGTGCTTTCAAACCAAGAACTTCACCATATGCATTCCAGGGAATGGGATCATCAGGATTAGATATTTTAGTAGCAGCCAAAAAAGAAACAGGACTGCCAATCTGTTCGGAATTGATGGATGCATCATATTTAGATGAATTCAATGAAAAAGTTGATTTGATCCAGATAGGGGCAAGAAATATGCAAAACTTCGATTTATTGAAAAAAGTCGGAGCTGGGACTAAAAAGCCAATTTTATTAAAAAGAGGCTTGAGTGCAACATTTGAAGAATGGATCATGTCAGCAGAATATATAATGGCAAGTGGAAATCCAAATGTCATCTTATGTGAAAGAGGGATCAGAACATTTGAAAGCTACACAAGAAATACATTAGATTTACAGGCAATTCCAGTAGTAAAGAAATTAACTCATTTACCAATAGTAATCGATCCAAGTCACGCTGGAGGAAAATGGTGGTTAGTAGAACCAATGGCAAAAGCAGCGATAGCAGCGGGAGCCGATGGATTGATGGTAGAAGTGCATAACAATCCAGAAAAAGCATTATGCGATGGACCACAATCATTAAGACCAGAAAAATATGAAAATTTATTAAAACAGATATCACAAATTGCTACTGTAGTTGGTAAAAAAATGTAATCTTTGCTAGTAGTTAAAGAGTCTTATTTTCATACAAAATATTATATAAGGAGTTATAACGATGGATTTAATGGTATCTTTAAAAGAAAATAGTTATCCAATTTATATTGAAAGTGGAATTTTAAATCATGCAGATAAATATATTAAACAAATTTTTCAAGGCAATAAAATAATGATAATTTCCGATGATCAGGTTTATGGCTATTATGGTAAACAATTGACAGATCTTTTAGGTAAAGATTATCTAGTTGACCATGTAATAGTAGAACATGGAGAGCAATCAAAACGGTTTGATATCTTACCATCGTTATATAAAGCATTATTGAATTTTAAATTGACAAGAACAGATTTAATCATTGCTTTAGGTGGTGGTGTCATCGGAGATTTGGCTGGATTTGTGGCGGCAACGTTTTTAAGAGGAATAAAATTTGTTCAGATTCCTACTTCTTTATTAGCTCAAGTTGACTCATCAGTAGGTGGTAAAGTAGCGGTTGATTTACCAGAGGGAAAAAATTTAGTTGGGGCTTTTTATCACCCCAAAATGGTATTAATTGACCCACTTACTTTAAAGACTTTACCAGAACGTTTTATTTATGATGGGATGGCTGAAGTAATAAAATACGGTTGTATTAAAGATAAAAAATTATTTGATAAATTAAATAGTTATCAAGATTTTAATGATTTATATCAAGATATTGATCAAATTATATATCGTTGTGTTGATATTAAGCGTGATGTAGTTGAAAAAGATCAATTTGATTTTGGTGATCGGTTAGTCTTAAATTTTGGCCATACTTTAGGTCATGCTTTAGAACAATATTATCATTATCAAAAATATTCACATGGCGAAGCAGTAAGTATTGGAATGGTACAACTTACAAAGATTGCTGAAGAACATAATTTATCACCACAAGGATTGCATCTACAAATACAAGAACTTTGTCAAAAGTATCATTTACCAGTAGTTAGTAATGTGGAAACTGAAAAATTAATCGATGCAATCAGTTTAGATAAGAAAAATATAAATAAAAAATTATCATTGATATTATTAAAAGATATTGGTGATAGTTATGTTTATCAAAGTGATTATTCATTAATAAAAGCAAAGGATCGGATATAAAATGACAGCAGTAAAAATAACACCAACTAAATTATCAGGAACTATTCAGGTTCCACCATCTAAATCATTAGCTCATCGAGCAATAATTGCAGCTAGTTTGGCTAAGGGAATTAGTCGAATTGATAATATTGAATATTCAAAGGATATTCAAGCAACAATCAAAGCAATGGTATCTTTAGGAACTACAATTGAACAATATGATGATTATTTAATTATTGATGGAACTACTACTTATACTAAACAAAATTGTGAGATCGACTGTGAAGAATCAGGGTCTACTTTAAGATTTATGGTACCTATTTCTATTGTTTGTTCCAATAAAGTTCATTTTACAGGTCGTGGTAATTTAGGAAAAAGACCATTAGATACTTATTATGAAATTTTTGATGAACAAAATATAGGTTATTTATATAAACAAGATATTTTAGATTTATATATCAATGGAAAATTAAAGCCAGATTGTTTTAAAATACCTGGTAATATTTCATCACAATTTATTACAGGATTATTATTTGCTTTACCGCTTTTAGATGGTGATTCAACAATAAAAATTACATCACCATTAGAATCTAAAGGCTATATTGATTTAACTTTACAGATTTTAAATCAATACGGAATAAAAGTAATAAATCATGATTATCAAAAATTTGAAATTCCTGGCAATCAAAAATATTATCCGCATAATTATCGCGTTGAGGCTGATTTTTCTCAGGCAGCATTTTTCCTGGTTGCTGGTGCGATTGGTAATGATGTAGTTTTGACAGATTTAAATTTAGATTCTTTACAGGGCGATAAAATGATATTAGATTATTTAGCGGCTATGGGAGCTAAGATTGATGTTGTAAGTGACGGTATTAAAGTTATTAGCGATAATTTAAGTGCTATAAAGGTTGATGCTAGTCAATGTCCTGATGTCATTCCAGTTTTAAGTGTTGCTTTGGCTTTAGCTAATGGTAAAAGTGAAGTGGTTAATGCAAGAAGATTACGAATTAAAGAATGTGATCGAATTGTTGCAACAACTACCCAAATTAATCAGATTGGTGGTAAAGTTCAAGAACTAGATGAGGGAATGATTATAAATGGCGTAAAAGAATTTGATGGTGGTAATTGTAAAAGTTTTGCTGATCATCGAATTGCTATGATGCTAGCTATCGCCGTTACTCGCTGTAATAGACCAATTATTTTAGATAATATGGAATGCGTTGAAAAGTCGTATCCAAGTTTTTGGCAAGACTATCAATCATTAGGAGGAATTATTGATGTCATCGACATGGAAAAATAATATTGAAATTACAATTTTTGGTGAATCACATGGAAAAGCAATCGGAATTGTTCTTGGAAATTTGCCAAGTGGTATTAAAATTGATTTTGATGCTGTAGCAAAGGAAATGAAACGCCGTGCGCCAGGGCAGGATAAAATGTCAACGAGCCGTAAAGAAGCTGATCAGGTAGAAATTATTAGCGGTATTCAAGATGGAATTACAACTGGGGCACCTCTTTGCGGGATGATTTATAACAGTGATCAGCATTCTAAAGATTATTCATTATTGAAAGAAAAAATGCGTCCTGGTCATAGTGATTATCCAGCATTTGTTAAGTATAAAGGTTTTAATGATGTTCGAGGTGGCGGCCATTTTTCAGGTCGAATTACTGCGCCGATTGTTTTTGCTGGTGCTATTGCAAAGCAGATTTTAATGCAAAAAGGGATTTATATTGGGGCACATATTTTAAGTATTAAAAATATATATGATGAAAATTTTGATCAAAGATTATCATTAGATACATTAAATTATCTTAGCAAGCAGCATTATCCAGTAATTAATCAGGAAATTTATGATCAGTTTGTTGAAACAGTTGATCAAGCTCGAATGAATTTAGATTCAGTTGGGGGAAAAATTGAATGTGCAATAGTTGGATTAGAACCTGGTTTTGGGGAACCATTTTTTGATTCGATTGAAAGTCATTTATCAAGTTTATTATTTTCTATTCCAGCGGTAAAATCAGTTGCTTTTGGTAATGATAAAATCAGTGAATTATATGGTAGTGAAGCTAATGATTGTTATTATTATGATAAAGAGGGAAAAGTAAAAACTACTTCTAATAATAATGGTGGTATTACTGGTGGTATTTCTAATGGTATGCCAATTGTTTTTACTGTAGGAATCAAGCCAACACCATCAATTGGAAAAGAGCAAAAAACTATTGATGTAAAACATCAGGAAAATACTACCCTTGCTATTAAAGGACGCCATGACCCTTGTATTGTTTTTAGAGCAACAGTTGTAGTTGAAGCGATGGCTGCATTAGCAATGTTAGATTTGGTGAGGTAGATTATGAAAGATTTAAAACAGTGTCGACAAGAAATTGATGAAATAGATAAACAATTAATAAAACTTTTTGAAAAACGGATGTCGTTAAGTAAAGAAGTAGTAACCTATAAGTTAGCGCATGATATGGAAATTTTCCAGCCACAACGTGAACATGAAGTAATTGAAAAAAATGCGGCTCGAATTGAAAATAGTGAATTAAAAGAGTATGTTAAAAAATTTGTTCAAGACATCATGGATATTGGAAAAAGTTATCAGGCTACTTTCATTCCTTTAAAAGATGCTTATCATCTAGCTTGTCGAAAACATGAAAATGTAAAAGTAGGATATGCAGGAGTACCTGGGGCTTTTGCTCATCAGGCGATGCTTGAGTATTTTGGTGATGTTAATAATATTAATTATGTTAATTTTAAAGATGTCTATGAAGCTTTGAAAAATGATGAAATTGATTATGGTATCGTACCTTTAGAAAATTCATCAACCGGGGCTATTAATGATAACTATGATTTAGTTCGTGATTATGATTTTTATATTGTTGGCGAACATAGCGTTGATATTACTCAGCATTTGCTTGGATTAAAAGGTGCAAAAATTGAAGATATTAAAGATGTTTATAGCCATCCTCAAGGAATTATGCAATCGTCTAATTATTTACGAGCTCATCAAAATATAGCTGTTCATGATTATTCAAATACAGCAGCAGCAGCTAAATTTGTCAGTGAAAGTAATGACAAAACTAAAGGAGCAATTGCTTCAAAAATTGCTGCTAAATTATATAATTTAGATATAATTCAAGAAAATATTCATAATGAACAAAGTAATAATACAAGGTTTATTATTATCGGTAAACATTTAGAAGATCATGAACAAACTGATCGTGTTAGTATTGTTTTTACTTTAGAACATCAAGTTGGAAGTTTACATAGTGTTTTAAAAACAATCAGAGACCATCATATTAATTTATCAAGAATAGAATCGCGCCCAATAAAAGATAAACGCTGGCAATATTATTTTTATATTGATTTTGAAGGCAGTTTGCATGATGATAATGTTAAACTGGCACTTGAACAAATGAAAACTAAATGTTTAACACTACGAGTAATTGGAAATTATCAACATGCATAGGGGGTTAAAATGAAAAATATTGTATTAATTGGTATCATGGGTTGTGGTAAGACTACTATTTCTAAATTATTAGCTGAAAAATTACAGCGTCCGGTTATTGATATTGATGAATATATTGTTGAAAAATATAATCAATCAATTAATGAGATGTTTGCAATCAGCGAAGATTATTTTCGTCAAAATGAAACAGCATGTTGTAAAGATCTGGCTGATATTCAAGACCATATAATTTCTACTGGTGGTGGAGTTATTTTAAAAAAAGAAAATATTGATTATTTGAAGAAAAATGGAATTGTTTTCTATATTGATCGTCCTATTGATAATATTATCGAAGATGTTCATGTTGCTTCACGACCATTATTACAAGAAGGACCACAAAAACTTTATGATCTTGATAAACAAAGACACCAGTTATATTTAGATGCTTGTGATTATCATTTGATTAATGATAGCAGTTTAGAAAACATTGTTAATAATATTATTTCAATAATTAATGATAATTAATAAATACAGGATGTTGAAATGGATTTCGTTATTTGGACATGCAAATAATGGTGTTCATTTCACTTATACCTGTATTTTTTATTCTTTGTCTCGATATGATTTATATTTATGCTATAATTTAGCTTAGGTGAGAGAAATGGAATTAATTAAACAAGCATATGTCGATAAAGATTTACCTAAAGGCTGGAAACCATATTATATATTTATAATTCAGGTAAATAATGAAGAAGTTGGAAAAATTGTTTTACGTGAAGGAACAATTGAGCAGCGTTATTATGATGGGCATATTGGTTATAGTGTAGAGCCGCAATATCGTGGTCATAATTATGCCTATCAGGCAGTAATAAAACTAAAAAAGATAGCTAAAAGATTAGGCTTTGAACAGTTAGTAATTACCTGTTCACCTGATAATATTGCTTCTAAAAAAACGATAAAAAAATTAAACGCTAAATATCTTGAAACAAAAACGATACCACCAGAATATCAAAAAGATTTCAGGGATGATGAAAGAGTTAAAGAAATTTATATAATAGAATTATAAAGGAGTATAAAAATGAGATTTGTTCATATCGGAGATATTCATCTTGGCAAATGGCTTTACCAGCAAAGCTTGTTAGATATTCAAGTAGATTTATTAGATCAGGTATGCAATTATTTAGTTGATAATGATATTGATGTATTGATCAGGTAGTGTAAAGAATTTATGAAAAATTAATATCGAACTGAAAATTTTTGTACTTTTTTACACGAATCCGCAAAAATAAAAAGAGTAAAATCCAGTTTTGAAAAATCGTAAATCGTAAGACTGGAAAAATGATAAAAAAAGCCCTAAAAAAGGGCGCAATGAGGGTATCGGGTCTCACAGTAATTTTTAAACAATGCTAATTAATGTGATATTGTGAACTTAATTCAATCAGTTTTAACCATCGTTCCGGCATAAGCATCGAATCATCAAAAAGCTCATCATCTACAGGTGTTTTAAAGTCTAATGATGAATGCTGTCTTAGAAAATTAAAGAAGCATACAAACAGAACCATATAACTGTTGGCGCATTCGAGTCTGTCATAACCATTTGTACCGTAGTAATTCTGTTTGTATGTTCTATTAAGACGTTCTTCGATCTGTTTGAAAGGACGATATTTCTTGGACTCTTCATCTTTGTTTTTAACACCAATTACCTGATGCAGATCAAAATAAATATCGTTTATTTCAAAGAAAACCTGAGCTGCATTATAAATAGGATTGCCATCTGTAATCAAAGTCAGGTCATCGGGTATTTTCTGATATTTGCTGAGACAGTCGTTTATTGACCGACATGCACATAGCGTATCTCTAACCGGATATATCTTATAGGAAGTGATGATCTTATTTACAGGGTCGGACCAGAAGAAAACATAGTTATCTTTGCCTCTGACCTTGATATATGTTTCATCACCGGAAAGGGTATTACCGATTTTATAAGGATATTTATCGATAAGCGGTTTTATGACAGCAGAAACAGAACCGGCATAATTAATGACAGTCTGATGGGAAATACGCAAACCATGGACCTGTTTAAGGATCAAAGCAGTTTTTCTGGAAGACAGCCCATAGTTGACATAATAGGTCAAAACAAGGCCCAGAACTTTCTGATCATAATGGATACGTGATAAATTAACAGGACCGGAAACAGTATCATCGACCTTGCGTAAAGTTTCCAGATCGAACTTGAATTCACGGTAATGATAGTGAAGAAGATACTGGCCGCTGGATGTTTTCAGGTGTTCAGCCTTACCTTCGCTTAAAAGTTTTTTGTTGGCTTTGTAATGTTCGCATTTTTTGCTGGAACATGCAAAAACAAGAAAACCTTTGCGGTCATGTTTTAAGACAAGCTTAGTATTACAGTAAGGGCAGTAAATCCCGGATGCACCTGAAGGAGAAGTTTTAATAGTAAAGGTATTTTTACAGGCTTTGCACTGGAACTGGCCTTTACCGCTGTTATTGTCATAGATATATTCTTTTGGAGCGCCACAAAAAGGACAAACGCCCATAAAAGAAAAAGAATCGGGATTTCTGCGTTTGACCGGTTTTAAAGGATTGCCACTGTTAAAAGAATCGTTCAAAATAGACAGGAAATCGAGCTGAACAGGTAGATTCTTTTTAAACAGCGGAGGTTTATCGACAGTAAAATCAGCATAAGGGATAGTAGTATCCTTAGATTTATGATTTTTAAGTTTGCTTACTTCCTTTATAAGAAGATTATTGATATTATTTTTAAAATAATCATTCAGCCAGTCGATATGTTTAAAAGCCTGCTGAAGATTAAAGATAAAGTCATCATTGTTCAATTCATAAGAGATATCAGAAGGAAGCTTCTTAAGGAGAAGCAAAGGTTCGATAAATTGAGAGAATTTAAAAGATTGTTTAGAAAAAGAATTTATAGATTGTAAAATTTGTGTTATACTTTCCATGATGAAGAAACCGTCCTTTCGTAGTTTTTGTGGAGAAAACAAGTATAGCACGGAATCTTCATCTTTTTTAGTAAAATCGTAAAAAAGATGATCAAAAAGATATAATCAGTGATCATTTTTACTGTTTATATATACAAATTGATATAGGAGTGTATTTGTATCGCTTAACCGATTTTTGACACTACCATTGATCATGGCAGGTGATATTTATGATCGTAGTATCCCAAGTAATGAAGCAGTTGATGTCTTAAATGATTTTTTAACTAAAGTGATTTTAAAACATCATAAAAAAGTGTTGATGATTGCTGGTAATCATGACAGTGCAAGTCGCTTGCAATTTGCTAGTGGATTATTAAAACAAGAAGGGTTATATATTGAAGCTTACCCGCCTAAAGAATTAAAACCTGTTACAATAGATGGAGTGAATTTTTATTTACTGCCTTTTTTTAAACCTTCTTATATTCGTTATTTATTTAAAGATGAAAAAATTACTACATATCAGGATGCTTTTGCATGTTATTTAAAAAATCAAAATATAGATTATTCTAAAACCAATGTTTTAGTTACGCATCAATTTATTGCCGGTAATCAAGATAATATTAGAAGTGATAGTGAAGCTATTTTAAATGTAGGTGGAACAGAAATTATTGATGTTAATTTAGTTAAGCAATTTGATTATGTTGCTTTAGGACATCTTCATGCACCACAAAAAATTTCTAAAGAAGCAATTCGTTATAGTGGTAGTTTAATAGCTTATTCATTTGATGAAGTTAATCAAAGTAAAAGTATTGTTGATGTTGAAATCAGCAATAAAAATGTATCTTATCAATTAATTAGTCTTAAGCCTAAACAAAATCTAATCAAAATCAGTGGCTATTTTGATGAATTGATGGCTGATACTTATCCAGGTAATAATCTAGATTTTATTGCGATTGAATTATTAGATAAATCATTGATTCCAAATGCCATCGATTATTTAAGATCTAAATTTTTAAATGTTCTACAAATAACTTATCCATCTTTAGTAAATGAACAGGATGAACATAATTTGACTAAAGCTGATAGTGGATTTGAAAAATTAAATCCCGTAGAATTGTTTGAGCAGTTTTATAATAAAATAAAAGGCGAACAATTAAGTGATGAGGGTAAAAAAATTGTAACAGAAATTTTGCTTGGAGGTGATGATAATGCTGCCTAAAAAATTAACAATGTCAGCATTTGGGCCATATTTACAGACTGTTAATATTGATTTTGAAAATTTTATTAATAATGGTCTTTTTTTAATCACAGGTCCTACCGGAGCTGGTAAAACTATGATTTTTGATGCTATTATGTTTGCATTATATGGTGTTTCAAGTGGTAGTGAACGTAGTAGCGAACAATTTCGTAGCGATCTAGCTAGTAATGACACTCCAACATATGTAGAATTAGAATTTGTTTTACATCAAGCAAACTACAAAGTTAGACGTTCTCCTAAATATTATTTAACTAATCGTAAAACTCCAAAAATGCCTAGTGCAATTTTGACAATGCCTGATGGCAAAATGATTGAAGGGGTTAAGGAAGTAAATTTAAAGATCAAAGAATTGTTAGGTATTGATGATAAGCAATTTAAACAGATTGTAATGATTGCTCAAGGTGAATTTACTAGACTGATTTATGCAACTAGTGAAGATAGAGAAAAGGTATTAAGAAATTTATTTAAAACAGATAATTTAGGTTTATTACAAGAACGCTTAAAAGATGAAGTGCGGGAATATAAAAGTAAATATGATTTATTATTTAATCAGCGTAATCTTTTATATCAAAATTTAAATTTAGAAAATAATGAAATTAATTTAGAAGAGTATATCAAAGAGTATCAAGATAAAATTACTAAAGAGGAAAAGCAATATCGCCAAGTACAAAATGAGTATAATAAAAAGAATCAGGAATTGAATCTTTATCGTTTGATAAATCAACGATTTGAACAATTAGAACAGTTAAAAAATAAATTTGAAAAAATTGAAAAACAAAAAGTTGAGTATAATTCATTAAAAGAAACAATTACAAAATTAAAAAAAGCTACTAAATTACAAAATAGCTATAATCAAGTAAAAAATACTAAAATAAATCTTGATAAATTAACGATACAATTAGATGATTTACAAAAAGAATTATCAAATAAACAAAGTGTTTTGAATACGCAATTAGAAAAATATCAACAGATTCCTAATTATCGTAATCAATTAGCAAATGAACAAATTGAATATGAAAAGTTGTTGGAAACAAAAAAACGTTTTACTGAATATCAAAAGGATATTTTGGAAAAAGAAATGGTTGAAAAAAAATGGCAGCTTTTAAAAGACAAAAACATTGAATTAGAAAATAAATTAGCTAAATATAATAAATTAATTGAAAAAGATACATTAACTATAAGTCGCTTGGATTCATTAAAAAGTAAGTATGAATTAACAAACCAGGAATATGAAAAAATTCATCAGCATAAATTAGAAATCCATACTTTAAATAGTGAGTATGATAATTATGTTTTAAGTGATTATAGTTGTTGTGAACTTCGTGAACAATATCAAGATATTGAAAAAGATTATCAGTATGAAAAGAAAGTTTACGATGATATTGAACATCGTTATCGAATCAGTCAGGCAGGTATTTTAGCTAGCCAGTTACAAGATAATCAGCCATGTCCTGTTTGCGGTTCATTAAAGCATCCCCATCCAGCTAGTATAGATTTTGAAATTGTCGATCATGATGATTTAAAAAGGGCAAAACAGAAGTTTGATCATTTTAGTGAAAGACGAAATGAAATTTTTAATGAACTGATGTTAAAACAAAAAGAAACTGAATTAATGAAAAAGCATTTAGATGAAGATGCTAAAAGATTAGGTATTGATGATGAACTAGGGAAAGAAGTTTTTATTAAAGTATTGGGGTCAGTTAATATTAAAGAGCGTCATTTATTAAAAAATGCTAAAGAAATAAGTGAAGAAATAAGTTATTTAAAAAAACTGAAAGTTAGTGTCGAAAAATACCAAAATGATGTTGGACAATTAAGTAAAACAGTTGATAAAAATAATCTTTTAATTCAAGAATATCAAGCAAAAATAAATCAGTTAATTGGTCGAAACAGTCAAAATGATGATTTAAAAGATTTTGATGATTCACAGATTGCTAAAACCATAAAAGTAAAGCAAGATAAAATAACGTCATTAACTAATTTAATTACTCAAACCGAACAAAACTATCAACAAATTAAAGAAGTAACAATAAAGCTTAATTCGAAACAAGAATCATTAAAAAAACAAATTGATGAACAAAATAATAACTATCAAAAATATTTTCCTGAATATCAAACTAAATTAAAACAATTATTTGAAAATGAAGAGATGTTTTTATCAGCTTTAAAAGATATTGATAATTTAGAAATATTGGAAAATAAGTATCAAAATTATTTAGTTTCTAGAGAAACATTAGAAAAGCAGATTATGCAATTAGAAAAAGAATTAACTAATCAAAATAAAACTGATCTTTTAGAATATGAAAAAGATGTTAAAATTCTAAAAGAAGAGTTAGATGCCAAGGCTAAACAATTAAACATTAATCAGGCGCAGTTTTTAACAATTAAAAAGACAGTAAATGATATTAATACAATCGATAAAAAGTTAAGCAAAAGTTATGATAAATATAAGTGTTATTTAGATTTAAGCGAGGTTGCTTCTGGTAAAAATCAATATCGTATTTCTTTTGAGCGTTATGTGTTAGCGGCTTATTTTGAAAATATTTTAGTATATGCCAATGTTTTACTTAAAAGGATGTCTCAAGGCCGTTATCAATTATATCGTCGTGATAATCGAAGTAAGGGTGCTGGTAAGCAAGGTTTAGATTTAGATGTCTTAGATATGGAAAGTGGTATGATTCGTGATGTTAAAACATTATCTGGCGGAGAATCGTTTAAAGCAGCATTATCACTAGCATTAGGGCTTTCTAAAATGATTCAGGATTATGCTGGTGGTATTGAGTTAAATACGTTGTTTATTGATGAAGGTTTTGGTTCTTTAGACAGCCAGTCTTTGGATCAGGCAATTAATTGTTTAATAGATTTGCAACAAGATGGTAAACTAATTGGCATTATTTCACATGTTAGTGAATTAAAAGAACGAATTGATCAAAAAATAGTTCTTACAAGAATAAATAAGCAAACAAAAATATCAATTGAATAACTATCTTGCATATTATAGCTTTTAATAGTAAAATAGGGAAAGATTATAATGAAATGAGGAGAAATGATGGCTAATAAAAAAAATGAAGCGATAACAGCAATGGAAGATGATTTCGCGCAGTGGTATACTGATGTTTGTAAAAAAGCGGAATTAATGGATTATAGCAGTATTAAAGGATTTATTATTTATCGTCCTTATAGCTATGCAATGTGGGAAATGATCCAGCAATATATGGATAAAAAATTCAAAGAAACAGGGCATGAAAATGTATATATGCCGCTATTAATTCCCCAATCATTATTACAAAAGGAATCAGATCATGTTGAAGGGTTTGCTCCTGAGTGTGCAACTGTTACAAAAGGTGGTTTAGATACTCTTGAAGAAAATTTATTAATTCGTCCAACTTCTGAAACACTTTTTTGCGAACATTATGCTAAAATTGTAAATTCTTATCGTGATTTACCTAAGTTATATAATCAATGGTGTTCTGTTGTTCGTTGGGAGAAAACAACTAGACCATTTTTAAGAGGGGCTGAATTTTTATGGCAAGAAGGACATACTGTTCATGCTACTAAAGAAGAAGCTTGGGCAGAAACATTACAAATGTTAAAGATTTACGAAGACACTGCTCGTGAATTATTAGCAATTCCAATGGTTACTGGTCGTAAAACTGAAAAAGAAAAATTTGCTGGTGCTGAAGCAACATATACAATTGAAGCTTTAATGCATGATGGTAAAGCTTTACAATCAGGAACAAGTCACTATTTTGGACAAGGTTTTGCAAAAGCATTTGATATGAAATTTTTATCAAAAGAAAATAAATTAGAATATGTTTACCAAACATCATGGGGTGTTTCAACACGTTTGATTGGAGCGATTATCATGGTTCATGGTGATAACAATGGTTTAGTTTTACCACCAAGAGTTGCTCCTATTCAAGTAATGATCATTCCAATTCAACAACAAAAACCTGGTGTTCTTGATAAAGCTAACGAAGTTATGGAACAATTAAAAGCAGCAGGTATTCGTGCTAAAGTTGATGCTAGTGATAAAACACCTGGATGGAAGTTCTCGGATGCTGAGATGCGTGGTATTCCATTGAGAATTGAAATTGGACCTCGTGATATTGAAAATAATGCTTGCGTTATTGCTAAAAGAAACGATGGAACTAAAAATACTTATTCATTAGATGAAACATTACCTGATACAATTAATAAATTGTTAGATACTATTCATGATGAAATGTATCAAAAGGCATTGAAACATCGTGATGAAAATATTAGACAAGCTACAACATATGATCAATTCAAAGATATTATTGCTACTAAAGGCGGATATGTAAAAATCATGTGGTGTGGTGATGAAGAATGCGAAAATAAAATTAAAGCTGATACTACTGCTACTAGTCGTTGTATTAAAGAAGACGAAGAAGCATTTAGTGATGTTTGTCCAGTATGTGGAAAACCAGCTAAAAAAGTTGTTTATTTTGCTAAGTCATATTAAGATACGATTTAATCGTATCTTTTTTTAAGGAAAGGGTAGAAAGGAGTAAAAATAATGAATGATGAAAGAATGGGAAGTAAAAAAATATTACCGTTATTAGTAGAATTTAGTATACCGGCTATTATTGGGATGCTAGTTAATGCGATTTATAACGTTGTAGATCGTATTTTTATTGGAAATGCACCAGGATTAGGTGCAATCGGAATTGCAGGAATAACAATTAGTTATCCGGTTACTTTGGTTTTAATGGCAATTTCGTTAATGGTCGGAGTTGGTGGCGCTACTCGTTTTAGTATTGCTTTAGGACAAAAAAAGCATAAAGAAGCAGCAATTTATCAAGGGAATGCGATTATTTTAACGGTTATTTTTGGTTTGATCTTTATGGTTTTTGGTAATCTTTTTGTTAATTCATTGTTAGTTATGCTAGGGTCAAGTGACAGGGTATTACCATATGCTAGAGATTATTTATCAATAGTATTATATGGGGCAGTTTTTCAATGTGTTACAATGTGTGGTAATAATTTTTCCAGAGCACAGGGGAATCCTAAAAATGCGATGATTTCTCAGTTAATAGGAGCTGGTTTTAATATTGTTTTTGATTATATATTAATTATTAAATTTAATATGGGAATGCAAGGAGCAGCCTTAGCTACAATTGGTGGACAATTCTTAAGTATGATATGGCAGCTATGTTATCTATGTTCAAATCGCTCATTGATTAAATTAGATCTTCAACATATTAAAATAAGAATTAGCTTTGCTTTAGATATTATTAGAACAGGAATACCAGCCTTTTTGATGCAAATGGCAAATAGTGTTTTGAATTTTATTTTGAATAGTAGTTTAGGTACATATGGTGGCGATGTTGCTATTTCAGCTGTTGGAATAATTACAAGTTTCCAAACAATTTGTCAAATGCCTTTGACTGGTTTAATGCAAGGACAACAGCCTTTAATAAGTTATAATTATGGTGCTCAAAAAATTGATCGCGTTAAAGAGACTTTAAAGTATTCAATAATTGGGGGAACAATTATTGCTTTACTTGGCTTTTTAGCAGTTGAATTATTTCCTAAAACAATTATTTTAATGTTTAATAACGAACCAGAAGTAGTTGAATTAGGTACTAGGGCAATAAGAATCTGGTTTATTTGTTTACCATTATTAGGGGCTCAGATCATGAGTGCAAATTATTTTCAATGTATTGGTAAAATTAAAGTTGCTAGTGTTTTGAATTTGTTAAGACAAGTAATTGTTTTAATTCCAATGATTTTGATTTTGTCATCATTAATTGGTCTTGATGGTATTTTTATCGCTGTTCCAATTGCTGATTTAACTGCGTTTTTAATCACAATTTTCTTATTTATTAAATCAATCAGGAAAATTAAAATTAATTAGTAAAACGTTTTCTTTATCAAATAAAAGGCGTATAATATAAATAGGTTAATTTTTGATGGAGGAAATGAAATGAAAAGACTTTTAAATTGTACAACAAGTGAAGCTCTAGCAATGAACGGTGAAGAATTGAAACAATCAATTTTAGCTTGTGAAGGAAGAACAGTAATGACAGAAACTGTTGTTGCTATCCCACCTTTATTAGGAGATTTAACTAATGCTGAATTAGCAGTTTCTTTTGGATCAGATATGGTTTTATTAAACGTATTTGATTGCAATAATCCTGTTATTAATGGAATCGAAGGAACTGATGAACCAGTTAAAGAATTAAAAAGATTAGTTGGTCGTCCAGTTGGATGTAACTTGGAACCAGTTGATCCAGATGCAAAAATGATGGAAACTCGTCATGTAATTGCTGCTGGTAGACAAGCAACTAAAGAAACTATTCAAAAAGCTGAAGAATTAGGGTTTGATTTTATCTGTTTAACAGGTAATCCAGGAACTGGAGTAACAAACAAATCAATTGCAAAATGTATTAAAGTAGCTAAAGAAAACTTTAGTGGTTTAATTATTGCTGGAAAAATGCATGCTGCAGGTGTTGATGAACCATTAGTTGATTTAGATAGCATTAAAGAATTTATTGAAGCTGGAGCTGATGTTATTTTAATGCCAGCAGTTAACACTGTACCAGGATTAAGCGAACAAACATTAACTGAAGCATGTAAATTTATTAAAGAACATGGAGCATTATCATTAAGTGCTATTGGTACAAGCCAAGAAGGTGCTGATGAACAAACAATTAGAGAAATTGCTTTAATTAATAAACGCTGTGGTGTTGATATTCAACATATTGGTGATGCTGGATGGTGTGGTATGGCAATTCCAGAAAATATCATGGCATTATCAATTGCTATTCGTGGTAAACGTTGGACATATCATAAAATTGCTTCTTCAATTAATCGTTAATAATGTTAATATAAAACTACTTAGATTTAAAATCTAAGTAGTTTTTTTAATCGATTACTTTAATTGTATTGATAACCGGTTGATTTGCTTTTTCAACAGTACCGTTATTATCAGTAACTGGAACAGTTGTAGCAATCTGATCAACAACTTCCATTCCTTCGTATACATAACCAAAAACGGCATATTGTCCATCTAATGATTCAGTTGTTTGATGAACAATGAAAAATTGGGAACTAGCACTATCATAATCGCTAGAACGAGCCATTGAAATAGCACCACGAGTATGTTTTAACGGATTATCAACACCGTTAGCACTAAATTCACCTTTGATAGTTTCATCAGATCCACCAGTACCATCACCATTAGGATCGCCACCTTGAATCATAAATCCATCAATAATTCGATGGAATGTTAATCCATCATAAAAACCATCTTTTGCTAGATTGATGAAATTAGTAACTGTGATAGGAGCCTCATCAGCTTGCAATTCTACTTTGATAGTCCCATAATTTTGAACATCAATTTCAATATGATGATTACCGCTTAATAAATCTTCAGTATTAGTTTCATTATTGCTTGATGTATCAGTATCACTGTCACCACTATTTCCACATCCAACCAAACAAATAGCTAAAGCCATAATAGCTGTAAACTTAAAAAATTTCTTCATAATATCTTCCTTTCATAAATTTAATTATAGCGAATATTACTATTAGTTGTCTACATTAATTGTTTTTTCTAAGTAAAACATTAATCGTAAAACTAAGTTCTATCCTAATTTACATAATAGTCGATCTTAAATTCACAAAGTAGATTTATTTTTTCAATTGATTGATTTATTGAAAATATAGTAAAAATTAACATAGTATACTAAAAAATAGAAAGAATATATATTTAATAGTGCTATATTAACAATAAATATATAGAACAATCTTAGGATTTTTTGGTAATAATAGAAGTAATCATAATATTTTAAATGTATATAATAGTAAGAGATTTTAAAAGGAGAAAAATATGTTGTATTATATTATTTTGATTATTTTCTTTACATTTATTGTAATTTTTACCAGGAAATGTTACAAATATATTAGGTTTAGAAAAATAGATAATACGGACAATGAATCGGAGGCAAATAAAATGGGGGAAATTAAAGCGGTAAATATACCAATTAAAGCTGATATAAAAGATGTAGCTGACTGGTTTTTGTTAAAGGAAAATATGTCAAATAAAAAAATCCAAAAATTATGTTATTATGCTGAAGCGTGGAGTTTGGTTTTATTAGATCAAGATATCTCTCAAAATAGTGATTTTGAAGCTTGGGTTCATGGCCCTGTAAGCAAGACTTTATATAACGAATTTAAAGGATTTGGATGGCAGGAATTAACTATTATTAATCCTGTAGTTGTTAAAAAAAGATTAGATGAACTTTTTACAAAAGAACAAATTGAAGTTTTAGAATCTGTTTGGGATACTTATGGTGAATATGGAGCTGATCAATTAGAGGCATTAACCCATACTGAAAAACCGTGGTTAGAACAAAGAAAAGGGTTAGGAAAATTTCAAAGTAGTACAAGAAAGATTTCTAAAGAAACAATGAAAAGATATTATAAATCTATTGCAATCTAATAATTATGAGTAGAAATAGAAAGAAATTAGCTAAAATAGGAATACCAGATGATAAAAAGATAATTCTTACAGATTCAGTAATTAATAAAAAAGAGCATCCCGAGATAAATTTTAAATATTTATATAAATGTAATGTATGTTGTTTTAAGGGGCTAAATAAATATCATAAAAATCATACTGAAGAAGGAGTTTTTGATCAGCTACAAAAATTTTTATATGAAATTGATAAATGTTCTAATTTAGAAGAATTGATAACACAATATACTTCAAAAAATGGAAGTAAAATTGATAATAATAATAAATATATAAAACGTATTAAAAAAGAATTTGAAACTGCATACCCTGATGAAAAAGGATTGCTTGAGAGTAATATTATTCATTTACATTTAAAAAGACATGGAAATGGTAAATTTGTAATATTTGGAGTTAATTATGATAGTGTGTTTTATGTGTTAGCATTTGATCCAGGTCATGAATTTAATAAATTTTAAAATCATAGAATCCTAAGGCTTAATGCCCTAGGTTTTTTTATGTAGAAAAGTTCAATAAAACGTACTAAATAAGTAACAAATCGATTAAAGTCCGTATTATAGTGTTAATATCTTGTCCATATAAAAATATTAAAAACTGTCATGATTAAAATTGCTATTTTTGTGATAAAATATAAGACAATCAAGGAGGTTATGATGAAAAGGGTAGCTTTAATAAATGATGTGACCGGATATAGCCGTTGTTCAGTTGCTATTCAATTGCCTTTAATATCTGCTTTAGGAGTTGAATGTGTTTTTGTGCCAACTGCAATATTATCGGTTAATACATATCATCCAGAATATTATTTTGATGATTATACTGATCGAATGACTGATTATATTTTGACATATAAGAAAATGAATGTAGAATTCGATGGAATAGTAACAGGATTTTTAGGTTCTGATAAACAGATTGATATTGTAATAGACTTTTTTAAAACTTTTAAGAAGAAAAATACTTTTGTATTAGTAGATCCAGTAATGGGAGATCATGGAAAACTTTATCCTACTTATACAAAGAAAATGCAGGATAAAATGCGGGAATTAATCCCATATGCAACAATAATTACTCCTAATTTGACAGAGTTATGTGCATTGTTGGAAGAAGAATATTTAGGAAATAATATTGATTTTGATAAAATAGAACAAATGTGTCAAAGATTGTCTCAATTAGGACCAGAGAAGATTGTTGTTACAGGAATTAATGTGGAAGATAAAATAGTTAATTTCGCATATGAAAAAAATAGGGGAGCTAAATTAATTAAAGTTAAGCGAATTGGTGAAGATCGTAGTGGTACTGGAGATTTAATAAGTGGTATTATTGCGGGAAGTTACGCTAATGGTATGGATTTTTATCAATGCGTACAAAAAGCAGCTGATTTTGCTTGTAAATGTATTGATTATAGTCAAAAAATAGGGGCTCATAATCACTTAGGTTTATGTTTTGAACCGTTTTTAAAAGAATTATAAGGAGGAAAATTAAAATGGTAATCTTATATACATTGGCTGGTAATAGTTATATTGATATTAAAGATTTAGATGATTATCAAGGGATTACTTGTTATGTAAATAGTACTAATCGTTGTAATTGTGCTTGTACATTTTGTTTAAGAAATACTAAAGAAATGAGTGAGTCTAATTCATTATGGTTAAAAGAAGAACCTGATGTTAAAAGAATTATTGATGAATTTGAAAAATATGATTTGAATGCTTTTAAAGAAGTTGTTTTTTGTGGTTTTGGAGAACCGTTACTTCGTCATGATGACTTAATGGAAGTAGCGCGTTATTTGAAAAACAAACGTTCTGATTTAATGATTAGAATTAATACTAATGGCTTAGCTTCGGTTAGTGCTAAACGGGATATTACGCCAGATTTTAAAGATTTAATAGATACTGTTTCTATTAGTTTAAATGCACCAGATAAACAAGAATATTATCAACTAACAAGAGCTAGTTTTGGAATAGATTCTTTTGATTATATGTTAGATTTTGCTAAGAAATGTAAAAAGTATGTTCCTAATGTGGTATTGACAGTTGTAGATATTATTGGTGAAGAAAAAATAGTAGCATGTAAAAAGATTGCTGATGATATTGGGGTAAAATTACGAGTAAGACCTTTTGAAGAGTAAATATTTGTATCACTGGTTTAAATATGATAAAATTACAATCAGTGAGGTAATAAAAAATGATGCAATTAAGTAGAGAAGAAAGATTATTAAAAGTTGAAAGTATGACTAATGTTCGTGATTTGGGTGGATATGAAACTCAAAATGGTTACTATACTAAAAGTCATAAATTCGTACGTTCAACAAATCCGGGTAATCTATCTAAAGATGAAAAAGAATATTTGTATGATTATGGAATTAGAGTACAGGTTGATCTAAGAAGTGATTTTGAAGTAGATCAGCAGCCAAGTGCTTTAAAAGGTTATAAAGATATTGAGTATTATAATATAAATTTATTACAGTCTAAAAATTTAAATGTTTTACCAAGCGAAGTTAGAAATTATCATGATTTATCAGGGTTCTATGTGTTTATGTTAGAGTCTAATAAAGAACAATTTAGACAAGTCTTTGAAATTTTTTATCAGCATCCTTATAATGCAATTATGTTTAATTGTTCAGCCGGGAAAGACCGTACTGGAGTAATTGCGGCATTATTAATGGATTTAGCAGGATGTCATGAATATGATATTGTCAAAGATTATTCAGAATCTTATGAAAATAATCTTAAAGTTATGGCTAAACTTGAAGAACTAGTTGATGAAGATAATCGGGCTTTTTTGGAATCATCACCTAAGATGATGATGAAATTTTTAGATTATTTAAGAGAACATTATGGTAGTGCTAAAGAATATTTAGTACAATGTGGTTTGGAAATTGAAAAGATTGAAGAGATAATTGAAAATTTTACTATTTAAGTTATATATTACGTTAATACATTGATTGGTCAATATTATTAAATTTAATAAAATAAAAAAGAAATTCTCCTATTTAAAGATGTATAAGTAAATAGGAGGTTTTTTTATGAAAGAAAAAAGTAAATTGACATTTAAGCAAAAACAAGATGCGGTAGAAAAATTATTTAGACAATATCATCGTGCAAAACTAAAATTATATTGCTTAGAAAATACATCGTTCTATCCTGAAATAAGTACAAGTTTAGTAAAAGAAAGAAAACATACTTATGGAAAAAATTCAATTGCAGCTCGTTTAAATCAAAGGATCGATGATAAAGATGATTTGAAAAAATTAATTTCTGCTTTTGAAATTGTTATTAATGCATTATCTCCAGAGAGCCAGGTTATTATTAATAATGAATTTATTTTAAAAAAAGATAGTGACTGGTGGAATGAATATTATAGTCGTGCGACATATTATCGAATGAAGACCAGGGCATTAGAAGAAATATTATTTTATGTAAATATTTCATAGAAATAAAAACTTTCTGATGAAAGTTTTTATAATATTAATTATGGATAAAAATCCAAAAATTTAAATATAATGCAAATAAAATCCAAATTAGATAAGGAATGAGTAAATAACTAGCTAAGTGGTTTATAGAATATGTTACTTTTATTAGGATAATTACTAAAATATTTAGTATAAATAAAATTGCTAAAGCAAGAAGAAAGTTTTGATAATTGAAAAAAAAGATCGGCCAGCTAAAATTAATTAATAGTTGAAAATAGTAAATTATTAATGCAGTTTCTTTGTTTTTGTGGTTACTACGATGAATCAGATAACTTGATATTCCCATTAAAACATAAAGAATTGTCCAAACGATAGGGAAAATATATCCTGGTGGGGCTAGTTTTGGACGATTGATATTTTGGTAGATATCCATTGAGTTCATAGTAAAAAATGCACTTAACCCACCAATTCCTAAAGAAATAGCAATATTTAAAATTATATACTTGTATTTTTTCAATTTTATCACCTAATTTATTATAGACAATATTTAAAAAAATATGAGAAATCTTAAGAAAATGATAAATAATGATAAAATATTTTCTGAAATAGAAAAAAACGCTTCTATATAAAAGCGCTTTCATGTATAATGGTAGCAGAGGTAAAAAAATGAAATTAGTATCGTGGAATGTAAATGGAATTAGAGCCTGTATTAATAAAGGGTTCTATGATGTATTAAAGGATAGTCAAGCTGATATTTTTTGTATCCAGGAGACAAAGATGCAAGAAGGTCAAATAGAAATTGAAAAGCATGGTTATTATACTTATATGAATAGTGCTAAAAAGAAAGGATATAGTGGAACATTAGTTTTTACTAAAGTTAAACCTTTAAATTATAGCTATGGTATTGGTATAGAAGAACATGATCAAGAAGGTCGTGTAGTGACTTTGGAATTTGATAATTTTTATTTAGTCAATTGTTATACACCAAATAGTCAAACTGAATTAAAACGACTTGATTATCGAATGCAATGGGAAGATGATTTTTTAAATTATCTAAATACTTTAAATCAACATAAACCGGTAATTCTTTGTGGTGATTTAAACGTAGCACATAAAGAAATTGATTTAAAAAATCCTAAAACCAATCGTAAAAATGCTGGTTTTACAGATGAAGAACGAGCAAAAATGACAAGATTACTAGAAAGTGGATATATTGATACTTATCGTTATTTATATCCTGATCAAACTGGTATTTATTCTTGGTGGTCTTATCGCTTTAATGCTCGTAAAAATAATGCAGGATGGCGGATTGATTACTTTATTGTTTCTGATTCTTTAAAAGATAAAATTAAAGATGCTTTTATTTGTACAGAGATAATGGGAAGTGATCATTGCCCAGTTGGTTTAGAAATAAATTTATAATGTGAATTAAAGGAGATTGTGTCTATGACACCAATAACATTATTATCATTTTATATTTTATTAGGATTAGTTATTTTTTTCTTTATATGTGTCGCATATCAAAAAATTAAAAATAAACAGTGAAGATGCAATCGAAATGATTGCATTTTTTATTGAAATTAATTTCTATAATAACAATAAAATTGGTTGTTTGTATTTTGAAATGAAATATTATTTTTGTTTATTATATAATAAAAGGTTAGTCATTAAACTAACCTAAAGATTTTCGCTTTCTACTAAAACACAATTTTGATAATATTCTAATTTCAAGTCTTTTATTTCTTGCATCAAATTATCATCATATGTTCCTGGCTGTAACCAGATTTTTTCAATATTTAAAGAACTGCATTCTTTAACATAATCACTGCCAAATTTAGGACTAACAACAAATACAGCAACATCTACTGGATTTTTAATAGCACTTAGATTAGGAAAAGTGGCTTCACCATCAATTTCTTTATAGATTGGAGAAACACCATAAACAGTTTTTCCTAATTCTTTTAAACATTTAAAAATTTTATACCCATATTTTTCATGATTAGTAGTGACACCAATTACTGCGAAATTTTGATAATTTTTTAAAACATCTTTTGCTTCCATATTATTTTCTCCTTGTATAATATTACTGTAACGGAGAAATAAGAAAATTACAACAAATATGCTTAATAATAAATAAACTAGCTGTAAAAATACAGCTAGCCAAGTAATTGTTTATATAGTTTAATATCTTCTTTAAAAGTATCAATAGAACTTTGCCAAAAAGTTTTATCAGTTAAATCGATACCAACACTCATACAAATATCTTCTAAGTCCATTTTACCTGTTAACGATAATAGTTTTTCATAAGTTTCGCTAAATTTAGGGCCTTGTTTTAAATAAAGGGCATATAGACCTTTGGCTAATAATAAACCAAAAGCATATGGAAAATTATAATATGAATAACTAGCATCATAATAATGAGGTTTCCAAGTCCACATATATGGGTGTAAATAATTATTATCAAGTCCATCGCCATAAGCATCTTTTTGAGCCTGTAACATTAATTGTTTAATTTCTTCAACGGATAAAGCTCCCGATTTTCTGTTTTCAAAAAAGTTGGATTCAAATAAATAGCGAGAATAAATATCTACGATTACTTGTGTTGCTCCTGATAATTCATCTTCTAATAAAGCTAGTTTTGTTTTATCGTCGGCATCTTTTAAAGCGGCTTTTGTAACTATTGTTTCGCAAAATGTTGAAGCTGTTTCAGCAATTGGCATTGGATATTCACTATTTAAAATTGTTTCATCATTTAAACATTCGCCATGAAAACCATGACCTAATTCATGAGCCATAGTAATCACATCAGAGAAGCTATTACCATAATTTAGTAAAAAACGGCTTTCTTTGATGCTGTGAAGGTTACAACAAAAAGCACCACCAACTTTTCCATTAGCTGGATAAACATCGATCCAATTGTTTTGAATGGCTTTTGAAGCAAAATCTCCTAAGTGTTTAGAAAAAGTATAGAATTGTTTCACAACAAATTCACAGCCTTTTTCATAAGAATAATTGCTTTTATCTTCAATAACAGGAGCATATAAATCATACCAAGGCAATCCATTTTCATGCCCTAGATGTTTAGCTTTAGTTTTTAAGTAATCTTTGAAAATATCAAGATTTTCTTTCATGGTTTCTAATAAAACATCTAAAGTTTTTTTAGACATTCTTGAATTTATTAAAGTTCGCTGTAGTTCATCTTGATAACCATGTAATTTTGTAGTATATAATACTTCGCCTTTAATACCATTTAAACAAGCAGCAATAGTTTGTTCTTTTTCATGATATGACTCTATTTCAGCTAAGTATGCTTTTTTTCTAACTTCTTTATCTTTATCATAAGCCATATTTAAAACTTCAGTTAAAGGATAGGTTTTATTATCAATTGTAACTTTAATACTTGAAACAACTTGATCTTTTAATTTTTCAAAAGCACTGCTACCAGTGTTTTGCATGTGAGCTATAATACTTTCGCTATTTTTATCAAGCGTGTGTTTTTGTTTGTTTTGTATTTCGGTTAAAATATATTGATGTTCTTTAATAAGATCACTAGAAATATTATTTAAGTCAAATGAAGCAATCCATTCTTGAGTGGCAACATCATCTTCTACAAAACTAGCGATTAAGTTATCTAATTGATCACTATATTTTAAGGCTGATTCATTAGTTGTATCTACAGATAATGTTAAACTAATAAAACAAGATAGTTTTTCAATTAATTGATTTAATTCAATTGAATCAATTAAATAGTTTTCTAGAGATTTTTCATCGTGATAGTTACGATATTCATTTATTTGCTGGTGTATTTTTTCCAGTTTTTTAAAGTCTGCTAAGAAATTTTCATCTTTAAAAGATAAATATAAATTATCTAAATTCCATTTATTCATAAAATCACCTCGAATAATATTATACCAATAAAAAATTTAAATATTAACTAATTTAATAAAAAAGGATAGCGTTAACTATCCTTAATCGTTATTGGTAATATAATCAAAAATATCTTTTCTAATTTCATTTTCTAATCGATATGTAAATTGAATTGCAGAATTTTTATTATCAGGTAATTGAACTTTAATAGGGTTACCAATAGTATGTATTTGTCCCATATAATAAAATTCTTTGGAAATAGTATCGTTTTTGTTTTTTCTTACGAATAAATGAATTTGAATATGATTTTCTTGTTCATGATATATTCGTTGTATTTCATCAGAATCAATACTTCGATTTGGTTTTGAAAAACATATTAATGTTTTAGAATCGACAAATTGATGTTGATATTTACCGCCATGATTTGCATCAAGATCGTGATTAATAAATACAGGCATTGTATTTGTGCGTTGATCATATTTATAACCACCAATATTTAATGGAACAGCATTTACTTCCCAGTTTAATAAACGACATACGTCTTCATATGTATATTTTTGATACAGACAAAAATCAGTATTTTTATAATTATTACTGTAAAATGATTTATATCTGTTGATGCCAAAATTAATTATTTCTATTAGCTGTTTTTTGAAATTATTATCTTTAAGCAAATCAATCAATTGTTTTTCTGTATTTAGATTTTCATCTATGAAGATAGCATTTCTATAGGTTGCTTTAGCACCACCAGTAGCAAATTCTTGTCTTAGCTGGTTTACAATTGATAAATAATTTACTTCTTTGAAATCGATATGATATTTATTTTTTAGTTCTTGTTTTAAAAGACTAATAATATTTTGATTGTTTTCAATACATAATTTAATTGCCAATAATTCATGAATTCTTTTTCCGGAAGCTAATTTAGTAGAAATATAAGTTAAATACTGTTCTTGGACATTATTGAATTTTACATTATAATCTTTTTCATATTTTGATAAAAATTTATGATAAGAGCCTAAACTTTTATTTTGGAAAATACGTAAAACATCAATTGATTCATAAGTATCAAAATCTTGTAATCTAGGGATACGTCCTAATTTTTGTTTTAGTTTAAAATAAGCTTCTTTTATAATTTTGACATCACTAAAATTAGCTTTATCAATAGATTCGAAAATTCTTTTTTTAGAAATCTGGTCAAAAGAAACAGTTGATTCACCAGGAATTATTAAAGAGCCTTCACTTACAAATCTTCTTAAATTATCTTTGTTGTAACTAAGATTACCGCTTAGTGCAATTGGAATTAAGAAGTTTTTTTCATAATTGCCAATAAAATCAATAATAACTACATAATCTTTAGAATTATGTTTACGTAATCCTCGTCCTAATTGTTGTACAAAAATAATTGCTGATTGAGTAGGGCGTAACATAACGATCTGATTAACTTTTGGAATATCAATACCCTCATTAAATATATCGACAGTAAATATATAATCAAGATAATCATTAGGATTATCTGTTTCTAATTTATCCATCGCTAATCGTCTTTTTTCTTCACTATCTTCTCCAGTTAGAGCAGTAGTTTTATAACCGCGTTCATTGAATAGTTTAGATAGTTCTTTGGTTTCATCTTTACGACTACAAAACACTAATCCACGAACTCGATTACCAGAATAACCATAAATATTTATTTGATCAATGATATGATCAACACGATTACTAGAAACCAGGTTGTTAAAATCCGTTTTGTCATTTAAAGATACGCCATTAACTTGAACGTCTGTTATACCATAATAATGAAAAGGACATAATAAATCATATTCCATTGCCTGCTGTAATCTGATTTCATAGGCGATATTATAATCAAACATCTTATAAATATCAAAATCATCACTACGTTCAGGTGTTGCAGACATTCCAAGTAAAAAATCCGGTTTAAAATATTCAACTAATTCTTGATAAGAGGATGCTCCAGCACGATGAACTTCATCAATAATAATATAGTCAAAAGTATCGGGAGAAAACATCTCGCGATATTCCTTTTTATGAATTGTTTGTATTGTTGCAAAAATATAATCAGCTTCTAACTCTTTTTTATTACCAGAGAACAAACCTAAACTATGATTCTTAATGATTTTTTTAAAAGAATTCATTGCAGCTAAAGCAATATTTTCACGATGAACGATAAATAGCATTCTTTTAGGGTTATAGTTTTTAACATCAAAAGCGCTAAGATATGTTTTCCCGGTTCCAGTAGCAGAAATGATCAAAGCTTTATTTTTGTTTTCGTTTCTTAATGCATTTAAGGAATTTAATGCTTCTTGTTGCATTAGATTTGGTTCAATATATAAATTCTTTTTCTCTTTTAACGTTGGAATAGAAGTATATATAGTTTCATATTTTTTAATCCAATCTGTTGTAAGAGGTATGGAATGATTCCATTGTAATTTAAATTCTTCTAAAACTTTAAAAATCAGTTCATTATTTTTATTACCAGATACTAGAATATTCCATTCTTGATTAGTAGATAATGCAGATTGGGTTAAATTGGTACTACCAATAATGATGTTATATGAATCTATGTTTTTGAAAATGTATCCCTTAGGATGAAAACCAATATTAGGTTTATCGAAAATTCTAACTTCTATATTATCAAATTTAAGTAATTCATTAAACATATCAGGATGATTAAAATTTAGATAAGACGATGTGATTATTTTTCCTTTTATGCCTTTGTTTTTTAAATCAATTAATGTTTGCTTTAAAACGGCTAATCCAGATTTATTGATAAAAGCGACAGATAGATAAAAAGCATTACATGAATTGAATTGATAAATCAATTCATGAGATAGCTTGATTCCTTCTTGGTAATTATTTGTTAATAATTTTGCAGAGTTAGTAATATTATCAGCTGTTATGTGGTTTAAAGTATTCATTATATTGCTCCTTTATGCATTAGTATAATAGATTTTGTAGACGAAGACTAGTTAATATTTCATTTAGGTGATAGAATTAAGTAAATAGGAAGTGGTAAAATGGCAGATGTAATGACAAAGGAACAACGTTCTAAGAATATGTCACATATTAGAGGAAAAGATACTTCAATCGAGATAAAAGTTCGTAAATATTTGTATCATCATGGCTTTCGTTATCGTAAAAATGTAAAATCTTTACCAGGGAAGCCGGATATAGTTATTTCTAAATATCGCACTGCAATTTTTGTAAACGGCTGTTTTTGGCATCGTCATTATAATTGTAAATATGCTACTCTTCCTAAAACGAGACAAGACTATTGGTTAACAAAAATTAATAAAAATGTGGAAAATGATATAAAGCATTATAATGAATTAAAACAGCTGGATTATAAGGTGGTTATAGTTTGGGAATGTGAAATTAAGGAATGTTTTGAATATCGTATGGAAAAACTGATAGAAGAGATAATTAATAAAGGATAATGTAAGGGTAATAGAGTATTTAATTGAATACTTTTAGGTATGATAAATAATTTCTTATATTATGATATTAATAAGAAAAAAAGATTGACTAATAGGCAAAAAAAGTGTATATTTAATAGGCAACGAATGATAGCAGCACATAGAGTTTTGAAAATTGCGTTTATAACTTTTGTTTGTAAAGTAGCTAGCTGCAAAGTGAAATACTTAATATAAACACAGTTCAATTAATCTATGCAATGTTATTGTTTTATGCAAATAAAACAATAAATGGAGGAAAATTAATGTCACGTTACACAGGACCACAATGGAAAATCTCTCGTCGTTTAGGATTTTCTACATTAGAAAATGGTAAAGAATTAAACAAAAGACCATATGCACCAGGTCAACATGGTCAAAAAAGAAAAAAACAAACAGAATATGGATTACAATTAGCTGAAAAACAAAAAGTAAGACATATGTATGGAGTAAATGAAAAACAATTCCATAACACTTTCAAAAAAGCTGGTAAAATGGATGGTATCCATGGTTACAATTTCTTATGCTTATTAGAAAGTAGATTAGATAACGTAGTTTACAGATTAGGTTTTGCACCAACTAGACGTGCTGCAAGACAATTAGTAAACCACGGACATTTCTTAGTAAATGGAGTTAAAACTGATATCCCATCATTCACTGTAAAAGTTGGTGATGTAATTGAAGTTAAAGAAAAATCTAAAAACTTAGCTATTATTAAATCAACATTAGAAGGTAGAACTTTCACACCTGCTTTCGTTGAAGTAGATGATACTAAATTAACTGGAAAACTTACTCGTTTACCAGAAAGATCTGAATTAAATCAAGAAGTTAACGAATCATTAATCGTTGAATATTACAACCGTAAAGGGTAATTAATTAAAAAATTTAGGTATATCATAAGTATATTGCAGCTATGATATACCTTTTTTGTTGTTATCCTAAAAAATCACAACTAATGTATAAATATTGCATAGTTATTGCGCACGAAAAGTGCTAAAAACGTGCCAAAAATTATTAAAAAAATGGCTTTAGAATGTGGAGTTAAAGGTATGGCATACAACCGTAAAGCGTAATAAATTAAATATTAAAAGATATATCATAACATTGTAGCTATGATATACCATTTTTGTATATTTCAATATATTATAATATCTATTTATCAATATCTAGTTTACAAACTTCGCGATCATATGTTAATAAACCATTGATTTCATCTTCAATATCAGATAATTGAGTATAGATAGCTCCACACAAACCTTTTTCGATTAGTGGGAAAATTGTAGAGTTTAAAAGTTCTTGATATTCTTTTTGAAATTGTTCTTTAGAATCATAGTTTTGATAACCATAAATGTTGTTGGTACTAACATGATTTTTAACTTGATAAGCGTATCCGCCATATTCAGAGATTACAAATGCTCGCTTATCAGGAATTATTTTTGGTTTATCAAAATAATAATGTTCACTTCTAAAATCACCACAATTTTGATCAAACCAGCCACTAGCTGAATCAATTAGTCGTGTTGGATCTAGCGTGCGAAGATATTTTGTTAATTCAACTGTATCAAATTGGCCCCAGCCTTCATTGAATAAAACCCATGTTGATATACATGGAAAATGAGATAAATAATTGATAGTCTCTTTGCATTCATTAATAAACTCTTGCCGATTGGTTTTATCGTTTCTTGCAAGCAGATAGTGATGTTTATCAGAAGTACGTTTTCTAAGACTTTTGAACAAAGTTGGCAAATAAGTAACAATCAATGGATGATAAGGAGAACCGCTATTCACCATATCTTGCCAGACGATTATTCCTAAACGATCACAGTGATAATACCAGCGGGCTGTTTCTATTTTTATATGTTTTCTAATTGTATTGAATCCAAGTTTTTTGATAGTTTCAATATCATAAACTAAGGCTTTATCACTTGGTGCTGTATAAAGGCCGTCAGACCAATAACCTTGATCTAATACACCATGCATAAAAATAGGTTTGTGATTTAAACAGACTCTAGGAATATTATCTTTGTCATTTTCAATTGTAAATGTTCGCATTGCAAAATAACTATCTACTTTATCATTATTAGTAGTGATTGTTAAAGAATAAAGATAAGGGGTATCTGGTGACCATGGTTTTTTATTAGTGATTTTAATTTTTTTATCAATTATTTTTCCGGTTGAAGAAAAAGAGATTTCTTCTTCACCTTCAATTTTTACCTTTATCAATTGATCACTTGCTTGATTAAAAATAATAGTCATTGAAATTTCATCATTATCAAAATCAGGTACAATTTTTACATCTTTAATATATACTTCTGGTACTTCTTCTAACCATACTGTTTGCCATATACCGCTTTGAGCAGTGTAATACATCCCACCACGTTTAAGACGTTGTTTTCCTTTAGCATGGTAACTATGATCTGATTTATCTTGGACACAAACAGTGAAATCATTTATACCATTATTAATATATTTAGTTATATCTACTTCAAAGGGTAGATAACCACCAACGTGACAATATATTTTTTCATGATTAACATATATTTCTGCAATTTGATCAACTGCTCCAAAATGCAAAATAAGACGGGTATTAGGCTTTTTCTCTAAAATAACGAATCGTTGATACCATAAGTATTCATCAGGCTTTAATTGTTTATTTACTTGCGATAATAATGATTCTGGAGAAAATGGTACTAATATTTTATTGTGAAAATATTGTGGATAACATTTTGTTGTTGTAATCGAGTATTGCCAAAAACCATTTAAATTTAAATAATTGTCTCTTTTTAAATAGGGACGGGGATATTCTTCAAGAACATGACGATAATCGATTTCTTTTCCCCATTTTGTATATAGCGGTATTAGAGGTTCTTTTTTTTGAAATATGTTAATAGTTTTAATTGCATTGAGTAATTTCATAAAATACCTCCTTAATATTCTATTTATATTATACAATGAGATTTATTAATATTGAAAGATAATTATTTTTTAGATTGTTAAATTTTATCTAAGATAAAGGAAATACTAGAAATTTATACAAAAATAATGGATTAATTCAAATAATTTGTTATAATCATAATAACATGGAGGTAATTATGACAGATAGTAGAATATGTATTGCTTTAGATTTTCAAACTAAAGAAGAAGTAAAAGAATTTTTAGAAAAATTCGGTGATGAAAAACTATATGTAAAAATCGGGATGGAATTATTCTATGGCGAAGGAATTGAAATGGTAAAGATGATCAAAGAAATGGGTCATAACATTTTCTTAGATTTAAAATTACATGATATTCCTAACACTGTAAAAAGTGCTATGAAACAATTAGCTAAATTAGATGTTGATATGATTAATGTTCATGCATCTGGAAGTATTGCAATGATGAAAGCAGCACTAGAAGGTTTAGAAGAAGGGAAAACTGGTGATAAAAGACCACTTTGTATCGCGGTTACTTGCTTAACATCATTAGATCAAGATGTTTTAGATAATGAATTATTAATTAATGAAAAATTAGAAAATGTTGTTTTAAAATGGGCAACTAATGCTAAAGCTGCTGGTTTAGACGGTGTAGTTTGTTCACCATTAGAATCAAAAATTATTCACGAAAATTTAGGAACAGATTTTTTAACAGTCACTCCTGGTATTCGTTTAGCTGATGATAGTGTTAATGATCAAAAACGAGTTACTACACCAGCAATGGCTAGAGAACTTACATCAAGCTATATCGTTGTAGGAAGAACAATCACTAGATCAAGTGATCCATATGCAACATACAAAAAAGTATATCAAGATTTTCAAGGGTAAAGGAGATTTATTAATAATGAAAAAGTTAATTGCTAAAGATTTATTAGATATTAAAGCAGTTTTTTTAAGACCAAATGAACCATTTACTTGGGCAAGTGGAATCAAATCACCAATTTATTGTGATAATCGTTTAACATTATCATATCCAAAAGTTCGTAAAGATGTAGAAAACGGACTTGCAAAATTAATTCAAGAAAACTTCCCTGATGCACAATGCTTAATGGGAACTGCTACTGCAGGAATTGCTCATGCAGCATTAACGGCTGAAATTTTAGATTTACCAATGGGATATGTTCGTGGTGGTGCTAAAAGCCATGGACGTAATAACCGTATTGAAGGTAAAATTGAACCTGGAATGAAAGTAGTAGTAGTTGAAGATTTAATTTCAACTGGTGGAAGTTCATTAGAATGTGTTGAAGCTTTACGTGAAGCTGGATGTGAAGTAATCGGTTTAGTAGCTATCTTTACTTATGGATTACCAAAAGCAACAACAAACTTTGAAGCAGCAAATTGCAAATTTGCAACAATCACTGATTATGATACATTGATCGAAGTTGCTAAAGAACATGATTATATTAAAGAAGCTGATATGGAAAAATTAAAAGCTTGGAAAAAAGATCCAAATGATGAAAGCTGGATGGAAAAATAATAATTTTATTTGCTAATAAACACCGGAAATGTTCCTTTTCGGTGTTTTTTTATTGAGATGAAATGTTAAACCTAGTATAATTAAGAAAATAATTACGGGGGTATGTAAATTGCGAAATTTAGAAAAAGTAAAAAATATAATTGTTAAAATTGGGTCATCTTCTTTATGTGATCAAAACGGAAATATTGATAAAGAAAAGATTTTAAATTTGATTCAACAAATAGCATATATTAAAAGAAAGAACATAAAAATTACATTAGTTAGTAGTGGTGCCATTAATGCTGGTGTCCATATTATGAATTTAAAACAACGACCCGATACAATACCCCAAAAACAGGCTTTAGCAGCTATTGGTCAAGCCTCGTTAATGCAAATATATGAGGATTTATTTAGTTTATTTAAATTAAAATGTGCCCAGATATTATTAAATCATGATGATTTCGATGATCGAAAACGATTAATGAATTTTAATAATGCAATGCAGGCGATAATTGATTATGATGTGGTTCCAATTATTAATGAAAATGATACTTTAGCAGTAGATGAAATCAAAGTTGGAGATAATGATACATTAGCATCGATGATCGTTCCTGCTGTTAATGCTGATTTAGTTATTATCGTAAGTGATATTGATGGATTATATGATGATAATCCTCATACAAATAAAGATGCTAAATTGATATCTAATGTTGCTGGTATAACCAAAACAATTGAAAATATGGCTAAAGATGCTTCTAGTAAAGTAGGAACTGGTGGCATGATTACTAAAATTAAAGCAGCGAAAATATGTAACGAATTTGGCTGTGATCTAGCAATCGTTAATGGTAACCAGCCTAATGTATTAATTGATTTGTTAGAAGGAAAGGAAGTAGGGACTTATTTTGATAGCACTCCAGTACGTCATTTAAGTTCAAGACAACATTGGATTATGTATCGAAGCATGCCTAAAGGTAAAATTATTGTTGATGATGGTGCTCGATTAGCTTTAGTTAATAAGCATACTAGTCTGTTACCTAAAGGGATAGTTAATGTAGAAGGAAATTTTTTAATGTCACAGATTGTTGATATTGTTGATTGTAATAATGATTTAATTGCTCGTGGTATTGCTAATTATTCTAGTGATGAAATTAGATTAATCAAGGGCTTAAATAGTAGTGAAATTGAAACAGTTCTTCATTATAAAGATTATGATGAAGTGGTTCATGCTAATAATTTAGTTTTAGTAAAAGAGGTGAATAAATAATGATTGAAAAACAATTAAAACAGGCTAAAAGAGCTTGTTTAAAAATGCAAAATATTGATAGTCAAACTAAGATAAAGGCATTACAAAAAATAAGTAGTAATTTATTAAGTAATGTTGATTATATTATAAATGAAAATAAAAAAGATATTGCTAATGCTAAAGAAAATGGTATTAGTGATGCAATGGTTGATCGTTTATTATTAACTAAAGAAAGAATTGAAAGTATTGCTAGGGATGTTTTAAAAGTTGCTGATTTAAATGATTGTATTGGTGAAGTAATTCGGGAGATTAAACGTCCTAATGGCCTTTTAATTAAACAGGTTAGAATCCCAATTGGGGTAGTGGCTGTAGTATATGAATCAAGACCAAATGTAACAGTTGATATTGCTTCTATTTGCATTAAAACAAATAATGTATGTGTTTTAAAAGGTGGTAAAGAAGCTATTAATTCTAATATTGCTTTAATAAAAGTTATTAATGAAGCGATCGAAGATATTTTACCAGATCATGTTGTTAATTTGATTGAAAATAATGATCGTCAAGTAGTAACTGAATTAATATGTGCTAATGATTATGTTGATGTTATTATTCCACGAGGTGGGGCAGGATTAATTCAACATGTAGTTAAAAATGCTACAGTACCTGTTATTGAAACAGGAGCAGGCATTTGTCATTTATATGTCGATAGTCAGGCTGATTTAAAGATGGCTGTAGATATTGCAGTTAATGCTAAAATTTCGCGTCCTTCTGTATGTAATGCTATTGAAACAATTTTGGTTCATCAAGATGTAGCAGGTGAATTTTTAACAGCATTAAAACCACAGTTTAAGCAAATTAAAGTATTTGGTGATGAGGAATCTTTAAAATATATTGATGGTACTATTGCTACTGAAAAGAATTATGCAACTGAATATGATGACTACATCTGTAATATTAAAGTTGTAAAAAATATTGATGAAGCAATCGAACACATTTATAATTATTCAACAAAACATTCTGAAAGTATTATTACTACAAATAATGATACTGCAAAATATTTTATGGAATCATTAGATTCAGCTTGTGTTTATCATAATGCTTCAACTCGTTTTACTGATGGTGGTGAATTTGGTTTTGGAGCTGAAGTAGGAATTAGTACTCAAAAACTTCATGCTCGAGGACCAATTGGATTACCAGAAATGACATCAACAAAATATTTGATTTTTGGAAATGGTCAAATTAGATAAATTTTGATAAGATCTGCTTTTTTTAGCGGATCTTATTTTTATTTAATATTTATGTAAAAATATGGTAAATAATTAATATTGACATTAGTTAGTGTACTAACTATAATCATTAGTATACTAACTAATTGTTAGTGGTGTAGGAGAAAGGAGGAGAGTTATGACTGATTTGAGTTTTGATGATATTCAAGCAATAATAGTAAAGTTTAAAAGTTTAAATAAAACTATGCATTATACTTTAATGAAAGAAACTGAAGAATTTGGAATGTCACCTGAACAAACAAGATTATTATTGATTTTAAAAAGTCATCAAAACATAACACAAAAAGTTTTAGCGAAAAAATTAAATATTACTAAAGCAACGTTATCAGTGCGTTTACAAAGACTTGAAAAGATGGGTTATGTAAGTAAAACTCAAGATAAAAAAGATAAACGAAACTATATTATAAATATTACTGAAAATGGAGAAATCTTTTTTCAAGCAGCAACAAAAGTAATGCAGAAAAAAGCTATGAGTATTTTTGATGGCGTTTCTAAAGAACAAATAATGGTTATTAATGATGTTATTGACATCATGAAAAAAAATATTGAAAGATGTAAAGGAGAACAATAATGCTAAAATTAAAACATTATTTTAAAAAGTTTTGGGCTCCAATTTTACTTTGTGTTGGATTATTATTTTTACAGTCACAATCAGAATTAGCATTGCCAGATTATATGTCTGATATTGTTTCAGTAGGGATCCAGGCTGGTGGATTTGATAGTGCTGTAAGTGATGTTTTAAGTATTGAAACTTATAATCATTTATATGTAATGATGGATGAAGATGATCAAAAGGAATTTGAGGATGCTTATCATTTTGTTGAAAGTGCCGATTTAGATGAGGATACTAAAGAAAAATTCCCACAAGCTCAAAAACAAGGCATCTATGAATTAAAAGATTTAAACTCAGATGAGTTTGAAGACTTAGAAGATATTATGGTAAAACCAATGTTGATGGTAACTTCAATTGATAGTATGGAGGTAAACAGTGAAGAATATCAAAAACAGTTTGGTTCATTGCCTGCAGGAATGACACCATATGATGCTATTGCAATGATGGATGAAGCTACTAAAGAGCAGATGTTTAGTCAAATTGATACCCAAATGGAAACAATGGGTGAATCTACTTTAAAGATTGCAGCTGGAAATGGTGTTAAAGCAGAATATGAAAAACTTGGCTGTGATAGTGCTACAGTTCAAAATGAATATATTTTACAAACTGGTGTTAAGATGCTAGGAGTAGCCTTAGCAGGTACTATCTGTGCTGTTGCATGTGGTTTTTTAGCTAGTAAAGTTGGTGCAGGGGTATCAAGAATTTTAAGAAGTGAAGTCTTTAAAAAGGTAGAAAGTTTCTCTAATGAGGAATTTAATAAATTTTCAACTGCATCATTAATTACAAGAACGACTAATGATATTACTCAAGTTCAAATGGTAGTAGTAATGTTCATTAGAATAGTTTGTTTTGCGCCTATGATGGGTATTGGAGCATTGATTAAAGCATTTAGTAATACTCCATCAATGACATGGATTATTGGACTAGTTTTAATTGTTATTTTTGGTATTATTGGGGTTGCTTTTGCAATCGTAATGCCAAAATTCAAAATTGTGCAATCTTTAATTGACCGCTTAAATCTAACAATGCGTGAAAACTTATCAGGAATGTTAGTAATTAGAGCGTTTGGTAATGAAGAACACAGTGAAAAAAGATTTGAAAAAGCTAACCGTGATTTAACACGAGTTAATTTATTTGTTAATAGAACGATGTCGGCTTTAATGCCAATTATGATGTTTATTTTTAATGTTGTTACACTATTAATCGTATACTATGGTGCTAAACAAGTAGATTTAGGTAATATTGCAATTGGACAAATGATGGCATTTATGCAATATGCAATGCAAATAATTATGTCATTTTTAATGATTGCAATGATTGCAATCATGTTACCACGTGCTAGTGTAGCTGCAGATCGTATTTACGAAGTTTTATCAATGGAACCAAGAATTTTAGATCCAGAAAATCCAAAATCTTTTGATGAAACTAAAAAAGGATTAGTAGAGTTTAATAATGTTTCTTTTAGATATCCCGGAGCTAATGAAGCGGTATTAGAAAATATTAGTTTTACAGCCAAGCTAGGGGAAACAACTGCCTTTATTGGTTCAACTGGTTCTGGAAAAAGTACTTTAATTAATCTAATTCCTCGTTTCTATGAAGTGACTGAAGGAAGTATTAAAGTTGATGGTGTTGACATCCGTGATGTTAAACAACATGATTTAAGAGAAAAAATTGGTTTAGTACCACAAAAAGGATTATTATTTTCAGGAACAATCAAATCTAATTTAAAATATGGTGCTCCTGATATTAGTGATGAGCAATTAGAAGAAGCAATTAGAGTTGCTCAAGCTAAAGAATTTATCGATCAAAAAGAAGATGGTGTTGATAGTGAAATCTCTCAAGGTGGAACTAACGTTTCAGGTGGTCAAAAACAACGTTTAGCGATTGCAAGAGCGATTGCTAAAAACCCAGAAATCTTTATTTTTGATGATAGTTTTTCAGCCTTAGATTTTAAAACTGATGCAAAATTAAGACAGGAATTAAATGAAATGATCAAAAAGACTAAAAATACTGTCTTAATTGTTGGACAACGAATTGCTTCAATTATGAATGCTCAACAAATCATTGTTTTAGATGAAGGAAAAATTGTTGGGAAAGGAACTCACGAAGAGTTGATGAATACATGTGAAGTATATCAAGAAATTGCTTATTCACAATTATCAAAGGAGGAATTAGGACATGGGTAATCAAAAAAGAAATGGCCCTAAATTCGGACACGGAGGTATGCGTGGTAATAATGAAAAAGCTAAAGATTTTAAGGGTACTTTAACAAAGTTATTTAAATATCTAAGACCATATTATTTTAAATTAGTTGTTGTAATTTTATTTGCAGCAGCTTCAACCGTATTTTCTATTGTTGGTCCTAAAATATTAGCTAAAGCTACTGATAAGTTAAGTGAAGGTGTTTTAGCTAAAGTTGCTGGTACTGGCGGTATTGATTTTGAATACATTGGACATATCATCTTTATATTAGTATGTTTGTATTTGGTAAGTGCTTTATTTAGTTATATCCAAGGATTTATAACTTCAACAGTATCACAACGTGTTGCTTTTGATTTAAGAACATCTATATCAAAGAAGATGGATCGTATGCCATTAAGTTATTTTGATCGACATACAAGTGGTGATATTTTAAGTAGGGTTACTAATGATATTGATACAATTGCTCAATCATTAAACCAAAGTATGTCACAAGTAATTACTTCATCAGTTACAGTTGTTGGTATTTTTATAATGATGTTAACTATTTCGCCAATTATGACATTAATTGCAGTATGTGTTTTACCAGTATCAGTAATTTTGATTGGTTTTGTAATGAAACATTCACAAAAATATTTTGCTAGACAGCAAGCTGCTTTAGGTGATGTTAATGGTCATATTGAAGAAATGTATGGTGGACATAATGTCGTTAAAGCGTTTAATGGTGAAGAAGCATCAGTAAAACAGTTTAATGAATATAATGATGTTTTATATGAAAGTGCCTGGAAATCACAATTTTTCTCAGGTTTAATGCAACCAATTACGGGATTTGTCGGAAATGTTGGTTATGTTGCAGTATGTTTACTAGGTGGAATGTTAGCTAGTGGCAATACAATTACTATTGGTGATATTCAAGCATTTATCCAATATGTAAGACAATTTAATCAACCAATTAGTCAATTGGCTCAAACAATGAATATGTTACAAAGTACAGCAGCAGCTGCTGAACGTGTTTTTGAATTCTTAGATGAAGAAGAATTAGCTCAAGAAACACCTAAAATTACTAGTGAAGAGGTTAGTAATATTGAAGGTTCAGTAACTTTTGCTGATGTAAACTTTGGTTATTTAAAAGATCAAACAATTATTCATAATTTTAGTTTACATGTTCATTCTGGACAAACTGTTGCGATTGTTGGACCTACTGGTGCTGGTAAAACAACAATTGTAAAATTATTAATGCGATTCTATGAATTAAATAAAGGTAGCATAATGATTGATGGTAAAGATATTCGTGATTTTAGCCGCCATGATTTACGTTCTTTATTTGGTATGGTATTGCAAGATACATGGTTATTTAATGGAACAATTAAAGAAAATTTAGTTTATGGTAAATTAGATGCTAGCGATGAAGAAATTCAAGAAGCATGTAAGATAGCTTATGTTGATCATTTTGTTCAGACATTGGAAAATGGTTATGAAACAATTATTGATGAAGAATCGTCTAATATTTCTCAAGGACAAAAACAGCTTTTAACAATTGCTAGAGCATTTTTAAAAAATCCGAAAATTTTAATTCTTGATGAAGCAACATCTTCAGTTGATACTAGAACAGAAGTCTTGATTCAAAAAGGAATGGAAAAATTAATGGAAGGAAGAACAAGCTTCGTTATTGCCCATCGTTTATCAACAATCAGAGATGCTGATACTATTATTGTTATGAAAGATGGCGATATCGTTGAACTTGGAAATCACGATGATTTAATTGCTAAAAACGGCTTCTATGCTTCATTATATCGTTCTCAATTTGAAGGAGTATCACAATAAGAAACGGCTATTAAGCTGTTTCTTTTTTTGCCATTGATAATTATATTAGTTATAATATTGTTGAATGGAAGTGAAAAATGTGAAACAAAAATCGTTATTTGAAGATATGTCAAAAGAACCTTTAGCCAATCGATTACGGCCAGAAACCCTAGAAGAATATGTTGGTCAACAACATTTAATTGGTAAAGGAAAAGTATTATATCAATTAATAAATAGTGATATTGTTCCCTCAATGATTTTCTGGGGGCCACCAGGAGTTGGGAAAACAACATTGGCAAGGATTATTGCCAATCAAACCAAGGCAAAGTTTATTAATTTTAGTGCTGTAACAAGTGGTATTAAAGATATTAGAAAAGTAATGAAAGAGGCCCAGGAATTGCAAGATACTGGACAAAAAACAATTGTTTTTGTTGATGAAATTCATCGTTTCAATAAAGCTCAACAGGATGCTTTTTTACCTTATGTAGAAAGAGGTAGTATTATTCTAATTGGGGCAACGACTGAAAATCCTTCGTTCGAAGTTAATTCAGCGTTACTATCTAGATGTAAAGTATTTGTTTTAAAATCATTAAATGTTGATGATATTATGAAGTTACTAAAATATGCATTGATTAGTCCTAAAGGATTAAAATCATTGAATGTAAATATTGATGATGATCTATTATATATGATTGCTGGTTTTGCCAATGGTGATGCTAGAGTAGCTTTAAATACATTAGAGATGGCAGTTTTTAATGGAACATTTGAAGATAATCAAACATTTATAAATAAAGAAATTATTGAACAATGCATTAATCAAAAATCATTATTATATGATAAAAAAGGAGAAGAACACTACAATATAATAAGCGCATTACATAAATCAATGCGTAATAGTGATGTAGATGCTTCAATTTATTGGATGTCAAGAATGATTGAAGCAGGAGAGGATCCTTTATATGTTGCTCGTAGATTAATCCGTTTTGCTTCAGAAGATATTGGAATGGCTGATAGTCGTGCTTTAGAAATTGCTGTTGCTACTTATCAGGCATGTCATTATATTGGTATGCCAGAATGTAATGTGAATTTGGCACATTGTGTTACTTATTTGGCTTTAGCACCAAAATCAAATGCTTTATATGTTGCTTATGAAAAAGCTAAACGAGATGCTTTAAAAACAATTGCTGATCCAGTACCATTGCATATTCGTAATGCCCCAACTAAATTAATGAAAGAATTAAATTATGGAAAAGGCTATCAGTATGCTCATGATTATAGTAATAAAATTACTGATATGCAATGTTTGCCAGATAATATAAAAACTCATCGCTACTATTATCCAACCAATCAGGGAACTGAAGCTAAAGTAATAAAAAGATTGGAACAGATTGCTTATTTAAAAAAACATTTTAAAGATGGATAGTTTAATTTCTTAAAAATAACTTGTGATAAAGCCATTATTTTATTATAATTAAGCAGGTATCGAGAAGGGAAGGTTAAAATGATAAAAAATATTATTGGTGGTATTGCTATTGGTATTGCCAATGTCATCCCTGGTGTCAGTGGGGGAACAATGATGGTAATATTAGGAATCTTTAATCGAATGATGGAAGCGATAAGTGGAATTTTTAAACGAGTAAATCCTAATCGTAAGGATGATATTATCTTTATATTTCAAGTATTAGTTGGAGCAGCAATCGGGATTGTTGGTTTTGCAAAAATATTAGAAATATTATTCGAATACTATCCTACCCAAACAATTTATTGGTTTATTGGTTTAATTGCTTTTAGTATCCCATTATTTGTAAAAGGAGAAATGAAAGATGAAAAACTGGCTATTGTTCCTTTTATTTGCGGTCTAGCAATAATTTTTGGATTAGAATTTTTAAATCCTGGTGAAGGAAATACAGTTGTTAATCCAGACTTTCCACCACTTAGTTCTGGACTTTTTATTAAAATGGTAATCATTGGAGCGATATCAGGAGCAACAATGATTATGCCTGGTGTTAGTGGTAGTATGGTGTTATTGATTTTAGGTGAATACTATTTATTTAAATCATATTTAGCTCATGTAACAAGTTTTAGTCTTGATGTAATTATGCCGTTAGGTTTTATGGCAATTGGAATTGCTTTTGGAATTGTTGTTAGTGCTAAATTATGTCAATATTTTACTAGAACACATAAAGCAGGATTCTTAAGTTTAATTTTAGGTTTAATTATTGCTTCTTCATTGGTATTGATTCCTTTTGATGTTAGTTATGATTTTAATTTGATTTTAACATCATTATTAGCAGCACTTTTTGGTGGTATAATTGTATTTGGTTTATCAAAAATTCAATAATGAAAGATTGCTACTCGTAGCAATCTTTTGTTTTATAATGATTAATGGTGGAAAAATATATAAAAAGAATTATAATATAATTGTTATTCCAGGAGGTTAGCAAATGAACGTAGAAATAATTAATGTCGGAACAGAACTTTTATTAGGAGAAATTGTTAATACAAATGCTACTTATATTCAAAAAATGTGTAAGGAGCTTGGTTTTAATGTATATTTTCAAACTACAGTTGGTGATAATCATGATCGTTTTAAAGAATGCTTAGATATTGCTTTTAAAAGAGGTGCTGATTGTGTAATCACAACAGGTGGATTAGGACCAACTCAAGATGACTTAACTAAGGAATTGTCAGCTGAATATTTAGGGTTAGAGTTAATATATTTGGAAGATGAAGCAAACAAAGTTTATGAAAAGTGTCGCTTTGTTAATGGAAATGATGATGTACCAGACAATAATTTTAAACAAGCTTATTTTCCTGAAAATTGCTTTGTCTTAGAAAACGAAGTTGGAACTGCTAATGGTTGTGTCATGTCTAAAGATGAAAAAATGATTATTAATTTGCCAGGACCACCAAAAGAGATGAAGTTTGTTGTTGATCATGTTTTAAAAAATTATTTAAGCAAATATAAACAAGATATTATTTATACTGTAGATATTTTAACTATGGGAATTGGTGAAAGCAAAGTTGATGAAATACTAGCAGATTTAATAGATCATCAAAGTGATGTAAGTATCGCATTATATGCTTCAGAAGAAACGGTAAGAATTCGTTTGGGATGTAAGGCTAGTAATCAAGAGAATGCTGATAAAAAGATGGAACCAATCAAAGCAGAAATAGAGCAAGCACTTGGTAATTTCATTATTAAAGAAAAGAATTTAAAAGAAGCGTTGGAAAAGATCATGCCCGCATATTTTATATATTATGATTGTGATGATTTTAAATTACGTGATGGATTTAGTTTGGGTCATGGTGCTAGAAATGATTTGATGAATATTTATATTGACACTGAAAAACATAAATTAGGAACTATTATTAAAATCAAATTAGAATATCATGATCAAGTTGATTACTTTAAAGTACCATTATTAAATGATCCGACATTGTCTTATAATAAATTAGAATCTAAAATAATTGAACGTGTTTATCGTTTATTAACACAAAAATTAAATTAATATATTTTTAGATTGTTTAAAGATATTTATTAAATAATTTTACTATATTATTTACAAAATTTTTCTTTAATAATATTTATATGTTAAGATATTAATATATCAAAAACTATTTGTCGATGTCTATTATGTAAATAAAGCCGGAGTTCGACTGTGCTTATTATGAAATAATACAAATACTATTATGGCTATTGCTAAATGATGATAGAATAAATATATTTATTTGTAAATTCTTATTAAACTTCATTAAAGCTGTTAGGAAAAACGGGTTATTAATCTAATCATTGGATGAAATGTAAATTAATTTATAGTTATCACGCCTAATTTTTTTCTAACTGTTGTTAATCTAATCATTTGATGAAATGTAAATAATATAAATAATAAATGTCCGGAACGTCAGCTAAAAGTTATTAATCTGATCATTTGATGAAATGTAAATGTTATAGTTTTTGATGAAAACGACATAGAGAAAGATGTTATAAATTTAATTATTATATGAAATGTAAATTAATAACAAATTGCAGGTTTAGATTTGGGAAAAATAATTAAATCTTAGTTTAAAGTAAATGAAACCTATGATAATTAGTTGTATAACTATAGATCATAGGTTTTTTATAATTTAATAGTATTAAGTTGGAATTTTAAAATAATAGTAGATAATTAGACAAGATCATTATTAAAATAATCAACATCTATTTGTTTTATTTCATATGTTTTAACAACACTTACTCCTAAATTGTATTGGATCATTAGATTGGTTAACATTTTTCCATCAACTAAAACAAGTTTAACTTGAAGTTGTTTTTTTGCATACTCTAAAGCTTCGTTAGTAAATGTAGAAGTAGTTATAAACAATCCTTTAGTACCACCTTGACCAGCGACAGCTCCTAAAAACTTTTGTATTTCTGGTCTTCCAACACTATTATTCCAACGTTTAGCTTGGACATAAATATTTCTAAATCCAAACTTATCTTCCTTTACAATTCCATCAATTCCTTCATCGTTACCATATCTAGTGCGTATTATTGATTCGGTATCAAAAGCATATCCCATTTTTTCTAATAAATCTAAGACAAGTTTTTCAAAGAAAATTGGTTCTTTAGACAAAATTAGTTCTAATAATTCGTCACTTAAACGAGATGATATCATTTTTAGTGACATGTCAATATTTTCAAGTGGGGTGATATTCTCTTTATTAGAATTTCGCTCAGACATTTCTTTATACCGTTGAAAAAATTCAACAAAATTATCATATTTCATTAGGTATTCATCAGTTATTTTTATTCCGGATTGTAAAACTGACTTACCTTCAGGAGTGATTTTGAAAACTCCTCTTTTTATTGTTTCTAATAAACCTGCTTTGACTAAATATGTTTTAGTCCATCCTAAGCGGTAGTATATAATTGTTGATTTGTTATTATCTAACATTAAATTTCTATCTTCAATTGATAAATTTAATACATCAGATACTTCGCTAACAATATCTTTTAAGCGCATTTCATCATGATTATTTAAAACCTTTAGAACTTCATTGTACATTTCGTTATATTTAGGTATCATAGTAAGTCTCCTTATAATATAGTTTACTATTATTATATCTTAAAAATAAGAAGAGTTGTTATAAAATTATCACAAATTATTTATAAAATAAGAAAACCTACTAGAATTGGATTCTAGTAGGTACTATGAATACTTAATTTTCAATTGGTTCAAAATCAGCAACACCATGTTTACAAAGTGGGCAAATATAATCATCTGGTAGTGTATCACCTTCGTAGATATAACCACAGATTTTACATACCCATCCTTTTTTACCTTCTGTATTAGGTTTTGGTTTTACATGATCTTGATAATATGTATATGTCATTGTTTCTTTATCTGACATTACTCTAGCTTCAGTTACTTTACAAATAAACATACCATGAGAACCTAAATCAACATAATTTTCTACTTCTAATGAAATAAATGCATTAATGTAACGTGGTAAGAATGCTAGACCGTTATCTGAATGTAATGGTTTGAAATCAGCAAATTTATCTGCTGTTCTTCCGCTTTGGAAACCAAAACGTTCAAAAATACTGAATGGTGCTTCAACAGAAAGACAGTTAACATTCAACTTACCTGTTTGCTTAATTACGTGATGTGAATAGTTTTGTTTATTTATATTTACTGCAATTCGATTAGGTGAGTCACTAACTTGAGTTACTGTATTAACAATTAAACCATTATCTTTTTTACCGTCATTACTTGTTACTACATATAAACCATAACCGATTTTAAACAATGCTGACATATCATGTTTGTTAGCTTTGTCATCAGATTGAGCAATATAATCACGACATAATTCATCAGCTAAATTATCTAGTGCTTCAATAGTGTCGCTTTTTACTGCTGATTTGATAGTTACTGTTGTGTCAGTAAATGTTAAATTTTTACATCCAGAAAGCATTTCTTTCATTACTTTAGCAGCTAGTGGAGACCATGTTCCATTTTCAATTAAAGCTATAGTACGTTTTTGGTAATTTCTTTCAGTTAAGTGATTGATGAATTCTTTCATGAATGGGAAAACATCAGCATTATATGTTGTAGTTGCTAAAACTAACTTTCCATAACGGAAAGCATCTTCTACAGCTTCTGCCATATCACAACGAGCTAAATCAAATACTGATACTTTTGGGCATCCTCTTTCAGTTAATTTATTAGCTAATAACTCAACAGCTTTTTTGGTATTTCCATAAACTGATGTATAAGCAATAACAATTCCTTCACTTTCAACACTGTAAGAAGACCAGATATCATATAAATTAATATAGTATCCTAAGTTTTCTTTTAATACTGGTCCATGTAAAGGACAGATGATTTCGATATCTAAACCAGCAGCTTTCTTTAATAAAGCTTGAACTTGAGCACCGTATTTACCAACAATTCCGATATAATAACGTCTAGCTTCGCAAGCCCAATCTTCTTCAACATCATTAGCACCAAATTTTCCAAAACCGTCAGCTGAAAATAAAACTTTATCTTTATTATCATAAGTTACCATAACTTCTGGCCAATGAACCATTGGTGCAAAAACAAATGTTAAAGTATGTGAACCTAAAGTTAAAGATTCACCATTTTTTACTTGTAATTTCTTTACATTAGGATCTAAATCAAAAAATTGATCCATCATTGTAAAAGTTTTAGCGTTAGCAACAATAGTTGTTTCTGGATACGTTTTGATGAAATTTTGAATATTTGCAGAATGGTCTGGTTCCATATGTTGTACGATTAAATAATCAGGTTTTCTATCACCTAAAACATCAGCTAAATTATCTAACCATTCATGAGTAAAATGAATATCTACAGTATCCATAACTGCAATTTTTTCATCCATAATAACATACGAATTATAAGCCATTCCATTAGGAACTACATATTGTCCCTCAAATAAATCGACCTGATGGTCATTAACACCTACATAACGAATATCCTTTGTAATTTCCATATTCAACTTCCTTTCTTTTTCCGTCAATAAAATTATAGTATATTAGTATATTTAAATCAAATAAATAATATTAGTAATTAATATTGTTTTGATTATCATTTGCAATAAGTTCAATGAACTTATTGGTCGCAACTGATTGAGTCCTTCTTTTTAAATATGCATAACCAATTGATCGTCTTGGTAAGCTGGAAATTGTTTTAACTTCATGAAGAATATTTTGATTTAAATATTCTTGAGAAAATTCTTTTATAACACAAGAAATTCCTAAGCCAGCTTTAGCAAAATCTAATAATAAATTATGGGCACCCAATTCAATAGAAGGATTTAATAAAATTCCTTTTTTCGCAAAGAAATTATCAATCCGGTTTCTAGTATTTGATGATTTTTCAAAAAGAATTAGTGATTTTTTTGCAAGTTCTTCAAATGTATATATATGTGGATCTTTTTTATTGGAAACAAAGATATCTTGAACTTGGAAACACTCTTTAATGATCAATGCATCATCTTTGATTGGTAGATTTAAAAAGCCTAGATCGATTTGGTCTGTTTTTAATAATTCCCGTGTTTCTAAACTAGTCCGATTTATAACTTTAATTTTAACTCCGGGATATAGCTGTTTAAATTTTACAATATAATCAGTTAAGAAATATTCACTAAAAGTATCTCCAGCACCGATTGTTAATTGACCATCTTTTAACTCATGAAAATTAGATATCTGATTTTCAACGCCAGTAATAATTGCTAGTGCTTTATCAATCTGTTGATGAAGCAGCTTACCTTCTTTAGTTAAACTGACTCCTTTAGAATGCCTGATAAATAATTGGGTTTGTAATTCTTTTTCGATACTGCTGATAGTTTGCGAGACAGCAGATTGTGAAATGAATAGATTTCTAGCGGCAATGGAAAATGATAGGGTAGTAGCAGCTTCGTTAAAAATTTTATACTGTTCTAATTTGATATACATTTTAGTTCTCCTTAATAATGATGTGTTAATATTTAATGATCTACATTATTATTTTACATATTATAAATTAAAATGCCAATTTTTATAAATTTTATCTTTTTTAAAGAAAAAGCAACTATTCAATTATTTTTTAAGTATATGTGATGTTGTTGTGACAAAATTCTGTTATAATTGCGGTGTAATTAATAATATGGTGTAACTATCATTATTTAATTATTGTAGTATTAAACAAAAAATATAGTATTTATAGAAAGGAAAAAAGGAGATGAAAAAAATATTTAAGCCATTAAAACTGGCAAAGTATGTAAAACAAATTGCAGTGTTTATTTTACTCTTTGCTATTTTTGCCGGTGCTGGACTTACACATGCAACACATGGTGATAGTGGAAATTTAAAAACTTATAGCCAGGATGAAATTATTAAATCATTAGGGCAAGCAAATAATTTTGCGGTTTTTGCAAAAAATTTCACTAATAATAATCATATGGAAGGAAGCATTGCTGTAGAAAATCTATTAGGTGCTTCTAGTAATTTGGGAAATACGGATAATGTTTATATATATACTGAACAATCAGTGTTTAATATAAAAATTACCAAAACTTTAGGTGGTCAAATCACGACTGCACAGACATTTAAGATAGGGGCTTATTTAAAAAATAGTGATGGTAGTTATACTTTGATTAAAACAGTAGATATTACAACTGATTTATCGGGAAATGGATCAGCTATTTTAGATACAACTGGATTGACATCAGGGATGGAATATTATTTCTTTGAAATTGATGATAATGGCCAACCCATTACTTCAAATACGGGAATAATTAATGGACAAGAGTATACAGTTAGTGTTAGTACGTCCTTAGATTCAAATGTCATTGAAACACCTTCGTCTGGAGTAAGTAACGTATCATATATAGAAAATTTTTATAATGGTAATGAAGGAATTGAATTATTTCAATCAAATAATAAGGAAAAAGCTAGTGTAATTGCTGGTAAAGATAATCAATATTCATCAGTAAATAATAATCAAAATATTATTACCGGTGTAGATGGTACAAATTATAAATTAGGACCAAATGTTAATGTAAATCTAGTTAATGGACAGTTTCCAATTAATTTTGATAGTGAATTAACTAATTTAGCTAATATTTCTTCCAAGCTAGCAACAACAGCTAATACAGATACAGTAAAGGTAATAAATATTAAGTTAACTGATAATGGTCAAGGAATTGATTATAGTCAAATTACTTCTGGTGGCACACAAGTTTCTAATATTAAAGATTTTAATGACTGGAATAATTATGGTTTAACTACTGACGGTAAGTTTTTAGTTATTAATGTTGATTGTACTAATGCTAGTAATAATAACAATCAGTTTTCATTAAGGGGTTGTAAAATTGATAATAATGATGCTATGAATTGGAATAAGATTGCAAATAGAGTTATTTGGAATTTTTATACTAGTGATGGCAACAATTATTCAAGTTTTGATGGAAAAATAATATATGAAGGTGGACTAGGAACTTTACTAGCTCCTAAAGCTACAATTTCATGTACTGCTTCTACAAACGGTTCTGTAATTGGTAATACTGTTGATCATCCAAGTTGTGAAATCCATCATATTAAATTATTGGAAACAACTGTTACTGAAGAAACAAATATGAGTGTTGATGTTATTAATGATCCTAGTAATACTGGTGGTTTAAAAATCAAAAAAGATGTAACAGTAAATGGTAATGAACCATCAAAAGATAATACTAGTCTTGTAGATGGAACATATGTGTTTGATATTTATGATGAAAGTAAAACTAATCTTGTAAGATCAAATGTTGAAGTAGTTATTTCTAATGGTAAAAGCAATGAAGTAACAGTTAGTGGTTTAGAACCAGGAACATATCTTGTTAGTGAAAAAACTGATAATTTACCAAAGGGAATGTCATTGACTGGAAGTAATGATATTAAAGTGGTTGTTAAAGCTAATAATACAGAAGATTTACCAGTAGCTAAATTTGTAAATAATATTGATGTAGGAAGTGTAATTATTAAAAAGAATGTTACATTAAATGGTGATGTAACTAATTCTAATGAGCTTGATGGTACTTACCAATTTACTTTAACTAATAAAGAGGATAGTACAATTGTCTATAATGAAGAAATAGTAATTGAAAATGGTAAGTCTAAAACAGTACAAATCGATAATATTATTCCTGGAACATACATTGTAACTGAAAATACAGAAGGTTTTATAGAAAACAATCTTTCAGTTGTTGAAAATAATCAAGAAATTACAATAAGTGCTAATAACATTAGTTCAATTCCAGTTGTTTCATTTACTAATAATAAAGATACTACTGGTAGCTTGATTATTAAAAAGAATGTTGTTGATAATGGCGAGGCCATTACAAGTAATCTTGGTGATGGTGATTATAAATTTAATATCAAAGATTCAGCTAATAATGTTATTAAACAAGTAATAGTAAATATTACTAACGGTCAAAGTGAAATAGTAACTGTCGATGGATTAAAGCCAGGAACGTATACAGTTGAAGAGGTAGATATTCCTGATAATATGAAATTATTAACTACTAATAATGTTCAGGTTATTGTATCACAAAATGATATAAATGGTATTCAAACAGCAGAGTTTACTAATAGTATTGTAAGAGGAAGTTTAGATATTACTAAAAAGGTTACTGTAAATGAAAAATCAGCAGTAGGTAGTACTTTAGTTGATGGAACATACCAATTTGCAGTAAAAAATAGTGATAATGATATTATTGCGACAAAAGAAATAACTATTACTAATGGTAATAGCAATACAGTAAGAGTTGAAGGGTTATTACCAGGAACATATACTATTGAAGAAATTGGTTCTACTAATGAAGATGCCAAATTATTAAGTTCAAAAAATACGAAAATAAAAATAACTGCCAATAATGTTACAACAATCCAAACTGCTGAGTTTACTAACAATGTTGATGTTAAAACTGGTAGTTTAAAAATTGAAAAAAATGTAACTTATAATGGTAAACAAACATCTTCTACTAAAGCAGATGGCTTATATACATTTGTAGTAAAAGACGTTTCTAATACAACGGTGGCTACTAGAAACATTAAGATTACTAATGGTCAAAGTAATAATGTAATCGTAGAAAATTTAAAACCAGGGATTTATACAGTTGAAGAAATTCCAAATAACGATGCTACTTTAGTAGATAGTAAAAATACTAAAGTAGAGGTTAAAGCAAATAATACAACTGATATCCCTACAGCAGTATTTACTAATAATGTAACCGAAGCAAAATTAAAAATTACTAAACATGTTTTAGTAAACCAAGAAAAAACAACTACATCTAAAGCAGATGGTACTTATAAATTTGCAATAAAAGATAGCACTGGTAATCTTGTAACTACTAAAGAAATTACTATTGAAGATGGAAAATCTAATAGTGTTACAGTATCAGGATTAAAACCGGGAATTTATACAATTGAAGAAGTTGAAAATAATGGTTTACAGTTAATCGATGTTACTAGTAGTGGTAATGTAAATGAAAATACTGCAACAGTTGTGATTGATGAAAATACTAGTGGTGATATCCAAATTGAAACAGTAGATTTTACTAATAATAAAAATCTTGGTAGTTTAAAAATTACTAAAAATGTTTTAGTTAATGGAGAGACAACGACAACTGATATAGCAGATGGTACTTATAATTTTAAAGTAACTGGACCAAATGATTATAGTAAAGAAGTAAGTATTAAAATTAAAGATGGCGTTAGTAATAATGTAGTATTAACTGATTTAGAGCCAGGTGAATATGCAATTGAAGAAATCAATCTACCTGATGACATGATTTTAGTACTTAATGAAGGTGAATCTTTTGTTAAAAATGTTTATATTGCTGGTGGTAAGGATGCTGAGATTTCGCTAGTATCTTTTACTAATAATAAGATTGTTACTGGTAGTTTAGAAATTACTAAAGATGTAACAATTAATGGTAATGATCCTGAAGATAGTCAGTTAGTAGATGGGGTATATTCATTTACTATTATAGGGCCTAATGGTTATCAAGAAGTTAAAACAATTGAAATACTAGATGGTAAAGCATTAAACAGTATTAAATTAACAGATTTACAGTTAGGAACTTATACAATTACTGAAAATAGTGAAGGTTTATCTGATCGAAATATCTCAATAACTCAAGGTGGTCAAGGAATTGTAATTGAACTTAATTTAGATAATTATAATGATGCTAATATTGCCAAATTTACTAATAATCTAACTCTTGAAGATACTGCTTTAACAATCAAAAAAGATATTGATGAAAATACTAATCAATATGAAGAAGCAGTTAATAAGCTTTATACATTTAAAATAACTAATAGAAAGATACCTGATGGAAGTAGTTATGTTGCTAATGACGGTATAACAACGATAACATTTAATAACGGTGAGGCAGTATTAACTCTTAAAGGTGAAAGTGAGATAACATTTACAAGTTTACCAGCTGGCAAATATACAGTTGAAGAAACAGAAGCAACGATAGAAGGTTATCGTTTAACTACTGATTATCAAGATGATAGTGGCGATGAAGATGACCAGCTAATAGAGCTTACAAATGGACAGGTTAATATGATTACAATTACTAACTCATATGAATACTATAACCAAACTGGATCAATGTCGATTACTAAAATTCTAAAAAACTATAATCAAACTTTAAATGGTGGCACTTTTGTATTTGATGTTACTGGTATTAAAGTAAATAGCAGTGGTGAAACTATAGAAATTTATAATGGTGTTATTGGTATGGTTGTCAATAATAGTGGCACTTTTACTACTAATCGTTTAACCGATTTACCAATTGAACCTGGTATAACATATACAGTTAAAGAAATTTATAGCGGTAGTGCTTATCGACCAGTTCAGGATACTGTTGTTATCTCATTAAATACAATGGAAGATATCGAAGCTTATAAAACTGCTAATGGTGAAATTGTTTTAACAGCAGCATTTGAAAATGATTATGATGGTACTACAACTGGTGGTGGCGGTGTTATCAATATTTATGGCGTAGAATCAGTTGAACAGATTTTTTATAGAAATAGAGGTACAGATCAATGATTAAAAAGATTTTAAAAAAGAAAACTAGTTTAGCGATTCTTACGTTACTTGTAATAATGATTTTTGGAATTACCATTAATCAATCATTAGCATATTTTACCGCTTATTGTGATGCTTGGGGTAGTAAAACACTTTCATTAAGCAGAACTACTGAATTAAACGAGGACATAGTTGATAACAACAAAGAAATTTCAATCAAGAACACTAGTGAAGCTATTGATATTTATACTAGAGTTAAAATATTTTTTGCAGATGATCCTCGTTTAACAGTATCTGTTGAAGATTTAGGAACAGATAATTACTGGTCTTACAATGAAAGTGATGGGTATTGGTATTATACTAAACCATTATCTCCACAAGAATCAACTGAGATATTAAAAGCTAATGTTGAAGCTGAAATCGAAGAAGGTATGACTAGTTCTTTAGAAGTTATTGTTATTCATGAATATGTTACTGCTCTTTATAATGAAGATGGCAGTGGCAATATGGATTTAAGCTGGGAATATGGATTGCAGGGAGGTAATGAGTAATGAAATTAATCAAAAAACTTACCTCATCAACTAGAATGATAAAAGTATTAATTGTAGTTTGTTTAGTTGTAATTGTATTTAGTGGTGTTAATTTTACAAGAGCGATGTTGACATATTATAGTGACAGCTATGTTTCTGGAACTGAAATGTATCAAATTGGAGTATCTTTAATTGAAAATGATGTTGAAGTATCTCGTTATGATGATGATCAAGTTACATTATTTATTCCAGAAATTCCTGAAAACGATTTACAGTTAGGGAAAACATATAAAGAAGAGCTTAAGGTTAAAAACTGTGGTGGTAATTTAAGTGATCAAAATGCTGGAATTGATCAATATGTTCGAGTTATTGTTCATAAACGCTGGTTAAAAGTAGATGAAGATGGTAGCGTTAGTGAACTTGCAGATACGACGTTAAATCCTGATTTTATTGATTTGAATTTTGTTAATATCAATGATGATTACTGGATTGAAGATACTAGTCAAGCTACTAAAGAACAACGAGTTTTCTATTATCATCATATTTTAAAAGCCAATGAAGAAAGTGAGTTATTTGCTAATACAATTAGAATTGATCCAGCGATAGTTAAAGAAGTTAAAACTGAAATAACAGAAGCAGATGATGGAACAATTATAACAACTTATCTATATGATGATTATAAATTTGAAATATATGTAGAAGTTGATGCTGTTCAAACTCATAATGCAAAAGAGGCAATTTTAAGTGCCTGGGGTGTTGACGTTACGATCAATGAAGATAAAACATTATCTTTAGGAGGTGGTAAATAATGAAAATCACTAAATTATTATTATCAATGATCTTAGTTATTTCCATCTTTGTTAACACTGTTACTAGTGTAAATGGTGAGGATTATGTTACTGATGGCTGGTATGTTGAATTTAAAGATCAAGAGATGATCCAAAACTTTAGCCAAGAAGATATTGATGAAGTTGGTAAAGATTTACAGCCAGGAGATACCTGGACAATTCGTTTGCAGGTTATCAATACAACTGGAAATGAAGACTGGTATATGACTAATGAAGTTTTAAAAACTTATGAAACTAAACGAGATGATGGCAGAGATCAAAATCCTGGTTTAACTAATGCTGATAATGGTGGTTATACTTATAAGTTATATTATTATGATAATGAAAACTGGATGAATGAAACTAATGCAAGAGTGATTTATGATAGTGAATTAGTTGGTGGTGATCAAACCGATGGATTACATCAAGCTACAAGTGCTTTAGAAAATTATTTCTATTTAGATAGTTTTGCACCTGGTGAATCAGGTTTACTAGTATTAGAGATTACCCTTGATGGTGAAACGTTAAATAATGATTATCAAAATACCTCAGCTGTTGTTCAGATGAATTTTGCCTGTGAAGATCGTAATATTACAAATGATGAACCGATTACTTCTAGTGTTACAGCAACAACTAAAACAGGTGATGATAGTAATCCACTATTTTATGGTGTAATGACAGGAGTATCGTTTGTCTTGTTAATGGGTTTACTGTATTTATATCATCAACAAAAAAATGAAAGGGGAAGTAAAAACAATGGTTAAAAAATCATTACATGGATTAATAATTGCTTTAATGCTTACTTTCTCGATTTCTAAAATAAATGCTGTTGAATTATATAATTATCAAGTTACGATTTATGCTGGCAGTTATGGTTTATTTAATAGTGTTGATGCAGTAATAATTGATTCTAGTGACACTAATTCATCCCCCAATATTATGTTAAGTGAAGATCAAAGACAATTAGTAGTTACAAATCTAAAAGCAAATGATCGTATTGCTATTGAAACTAGCCAAATAACTGTGACAAATGAAAAATATTACGCTAAAGGAATCAAAACTGGTGGGCGTGATAATGAAAACGAATATATTCAAAGATGGTATTCGGTAACTAAAGATAATAACTACGTTGTTGCTTATGGTATTCCAGGTGATCAAATTGAGTATACAACTTATTATGTAGATCAATATGGTAATCAGCTAAAGGAACCAGAAACATATTATGGAACAATTGGTGAATACACGATTGCAGGTTATAAATATGTTGATGGTTATTTACCACAAGCCTATAATTTAGGAAAAACTTTAACTGATAATGCTAGTGAAAATATTTATATGTTTGTTTATAGTCCAATTTCAAGTTTAACAAGTGAAAATGGTGAAGTTACAGTTATTCCAGGAACAAGTGCTAGTAATGATAATGAAGCTAGTGATCAAAACTCACAGCCAATAAATGAAGATAATGAAGTAACTAATCAAGAAAATCAAACTTTAAATCAAGAAGTATCTGAACCTGAAGAAATTATTGATTTAGATGAAGAACAAACTCCATTAGCTGGTAATGAAAGTCAAGAAGCTGCTAATCAGACAATTAGTTATACAACTATTGGTGCAGGAATAGTATTTTTAATAGTTATAATAATTGCTTTATTATATCGTAAGAGAAAAGCTGGTAATTATGAATAAAAAGATTTTGAAGACTAATAACTCTAATCGAAAGATTAGAGTTTTACCATTTATATTGTCAAAGGTTACTACTTTAATGATTGTAATAATAATTATAATAAATATGATTATATTTGTTCCTCCAATTTTTAGCTATCAGGTTTTTGATGTTATTAGTGGTTCGATGGAACCAGCAATTAAAGTTAATAGTTTAATTTATGTTCAAGAAACAAAACCGCAGGATTTAGTAGCAGGTGATATAATTACTTATACAAGTAATAAAGGCATTATCACTCATCGTGTTGTAATAAATGATATTAATACTCAAGAGATAATTACTAAAGGTGATAATAATCTTCAGGTTGATTTACAGCCAATAGCGTATCGTAATATTATTGGTAAGGTATTTTTTACAATACCATATTTAGGATATTATGTTGGTTTTATAAGTAGTTTATTTGGTAAAATTTTAGTAATTATAATTTTTGTTTTTTGTTTTATCATAAGAGAAATAGTTAAATGATATTTTAAATAAAATAATTTTAGATTGAAAGAGTTTGTTATTGTAATAGCTAGCAATACATACATAAGTATTACTTATATCATAAATATGATATATTAATTTTACTAATGGCTAAGACTATAATATAATTAGTTAGTAAAGTAGATAAACTCTTAGATTATGATTAATTTTTAATGCAATTTATTCGTTTATTGTATATAATGTAAGAGTAAATAAGAGAGGTGTGAATTTAATGGCTGGAGTAGTCGTAGTTGGAAGTATGTGGGGCGATGAAGGTAAAGGAAAAGTAACTGATTACCTTGCCCAAAAAGCTGATGTAGTAGTTCGTTATGCTGGTGGAAATAATGCTGGACATACGATTGTTTATGATGGAAAGAAATTTGCATTAAAATTGATTCCTTCAGGTATTTTTAGTGGTCATGAAGTAATTATGGCTAATGGAATGGTTGTTAATCCAAAAGCATTTTTAGAAGAAGTTAAGTATTTAAATGATGCGGGAATTGATACAAGCAAAATTAAAGTAAGTGATCGTTGTCATGTTATTTTACCATATCATTTAGAAATTGATGCTATTCAAGAAGAACGTAAAGGTGCTAATAGTATTGGAACAACTAAAAAAGGAATTGGGCCTTGTTATACTGATAAATATAGCCGTATTGGTATTAGAATGGGTGAGTTTATTGATGAAGAATTATTCTTAGAAAGATTAAAAGAAACTTTCCCAATGAAATTATTAGAATATCCTGAATTAGAAGGTAAATTTACAGTAGAAAGTATTTATAATGAATATAAAGAATATGCCAAAGAAATTAAACCTTTAGTATGTGATACAGGAATGTTATTAGATCAATATTTACAAGAAGATAAAAAAGTATTATTTGAAGGTGCTCAAGGAGCAATGTTAGATATTGATTATGGTACATATCCTTTTGTAACAAGTTCACATCCAGGTGCTAATGGTGTAAGTGAAGGAACAGGAATTGGACCTTTATATATTAAAGAAGCAATTGGTATCATTAAATCATATACAACTAGAGTAGGTGCAGGACCTTTCCCAACTGAATTAAATGATGAAATTGGTGATTTAATTCGTGAAAGAGGTCATGAATATGGTACAGTTACTAAGCGTGCTAGAAGAACTGGATGGTTTGATGCTGTTGTAGTTAATCAATCTAGAAGAATGTCATCTTTAACAGGGATTAGTTTGATGTTATTAGATGTTTTAAGTGGTTTTGAAACTTTAAAGATTTGTACTGCTTATAAATATAAAGGTGAAATTATTCATGGATTACCTTCAACTATTAAAGGTATTGAAGAAGTAGAACCTGTTTATGAAGAAATGCCAGGATGGGAAGAAGATATTACTAATGTAAAATCTTTTGATGAATTACCTGTTAATTGTCAAAATTATATTAGAAGAATTGAAGAATTAATTCATTGTCCAATTGTAATGTTCTCAGTTGGTCCTGATCGTGAACAAACAGTAGTATTAAAAGATATTAAATTTTAAGGAGGTTAGTGTGTGAAAAGAGAGTTAGTTATTGTTATTGACTTTGGTGGACAATACAATCAATTAGTAGCTCGAAGAGTTCGTGAATGTAATGTTTATTGTGAAATTTATTCATATAAAACTGATTTAGAAACAATAAAAAAAATGAACCCTAAAGGTATCATTTTAACTGGTGGTCCTAATAGTTGTTATTTAGAAGATTCTCCTACATATCAAAAAGAATTATTTGAATTAGGTATTCCAGTACTTGGATTATGCTATGGTGCTCAGTTAATGCAACATGTTTTAGGTGGTAAAGTAGAACGTGCTGATGTAAGAGAATATGGTAAATCTAATCTTATTATCAGCAAACCTGAATCTAAATTATTTAAAGATGTGCCAAAAGAAAGTATTTGCTGGATGAGTCATTTTGATTATATTTCTAAGATTGCTCCAGGTTTTGAAATTACATCTTATACTAAAGATTGTCCAGTGGCATCTTGTGAAAATGAAGAGCAAAAATTATATGCAATTCAATTCCATCCAGAAGTATTACATACTGAATATGGTAAAAATATTTTATCTAATTTCGTAATGGATGTATGTAATTGTTCTGGTGATTGGCGTATGGATTCATTTGTTGAAGAACAAATTAAAGCAATTAGAGAAAAAGTTGGAAATGGTAAAGTATTATGTGCTTTATCTGGTGGGGTTGATTCATCAGTTGCTGCGGTTTTACTTTCAAAAGCAATTGGTAATCAATTAACTTGTGTATTTGTTGATCATGGATTACTTCGTAAAAATGAAGGTGATGAAGTTGAAGCGGTATTTGGTCCTGAAGGACATTATGAATTAAACTTCATTAGAGTAAATGCGCAACAAAGATATTATAATAAATTAAAAGGAGTAACTGAACCAGAAGCTAAACGTAAAATCATTGGTGAAGAATTCATCCGTGTTTTTGAAGAAGAAGCGAAAAAAATTGGAGCTGTTGATTTCTTAGTTCAAGGAACTATCTATCCAGATGTTGTAGAAAGTGGATTAGGTGGAGAATCTGCAGTTATTAAATCTCATCACAATGTTGGTGGTTTACCAGATGCTGTTGATTTTAAAGAAATCATTGAACCATTACGTGATTTATTCAAAGATGAAGTGCGTAAAGTAGGTTTAGAACTTGGAATTCCTGAATACTTAGTATTTAGACAACCATTCCCTGGACCAGGTTTAGGTATCAGAATTATCGGTGAAGTTACTGAAGAAAAAGTTAAAATTGTTCAAGATGCTGATGAAATCTATCGTGAAGAAATTGCCAATGCCTGTCTTGATAAAACAATTGGTCAATACTTTGCAGCTCTTACAAATATGCGTTCAGTAGGGGTTATGGGTGATGAAAGAACATATGATTATGCAATTGCTTTACGTGCAGTAAACACAATTGACTTCATGACTGCTGAAGCTGCTCAAATCCCATATGAAGTATTAAATAAAGTTATGTCTCGAATCATTAACGAAGTTCGTGGGGTAAACAGAGTAATGTATGATATTACTTCAAAACCACCAGGAACAATTGAGTTCGAATAATATACAAAATGTCAAAAAGTCCGTATTTTACGGGCTTTTTTGGTTCTTGAATAGTAAATGATACTAACAAAAATTATTTGTTATTATTCTTTTGAGACACATAATCATTTTTATTAAATTCCACTTCATTTGTTGATGGAAAACGATATTGTAATACGTATAATGATATTTAAAGAATGTGTAATATTTCAGATAAAATCTGTAAAGAAAATAATCTTTCTGTTATCAAAAATAAGCAAAATAAGGGTATTTCAAGAGCTAGTTATTTTTATGGACATACTTAAAAAATATTAGTAGAGGAGATATAGATGAAGCAATTTCAATAAGTTTTACAATGCAGCAGTTTTATAATAAATTGATTTTATTAGGTTACGAAATAAAAGAAACTCAAAATAATATTTCTGTAAAACAACCTTTTGCAAAGAAATTGAAATAAGATCAATAAGCATGAAGCAATTTATTAACAAACAAGATAAAGGGAGAAATATTTATGATAGAAATTAGTTGTATTGAAAAAATGGTTTAATATATCCTGATTTAAGATTACCAAAACAATTTACTTTATTAAGATTTGGTTATTTAAGGAAGGAATATTTAAAAAAGGTACTGTCCTGTTGCATATACAAAAATGTTAATTAAAGGGGGAAATGTATATATAAAACAATTTGATGATGAAATGAATAATTTACATGACTGCCTTATTAAACAATTTCAAGAAAGAAGAAATATAAATGATACTTTTAAAGAGAAAAACAGCTTAAATGGGTTTAAGAAATGAATAATATTAAAAATGCCATTGATGTAATAATTATTAATGAATATATCTGTATTAAATAGATAAAACTCGCATATTTGCGAGTTTTATGTGATACACAGTTAAAAAATATTTAAGTATATTTATTCTATTAGAATTTGATTTAAAATAACTTTTTATGAATTAACAATTGGATGAGTTTAGTGCAATCAAAGTTTCTGATTATTTAGAATTGCCGATAGGAGCATTGTCTGAAATTAGACAACAAATAAAAGTATTTTAGTAATTTTATAATTGAAATGATTAGTATCAAAGAATTTTTTGATTTTAAGAATGATGTGAATTATTTTATTTTCTGATTAAATTACTTATGTGGATAGGTTACACTAAATTGGACAGTTTCTAAGAGAACTGTTACAATTTAGAAAGTAAAAGTGAGGTAAACTAAAATGGCAAGAGAAAGAAGAACCTATAGTGATGAATTTAAACAAAAAATTGTAGAATTATATAATAGTGGTAAACCTAGAGCTGAATTGATTCGTGAATATGAATTAACTCCTTCTGCTCTATCTTCATGGATTAATAAGTTTAACTCTACCGGTTCATTTAATATCGAAGATAATCGCAGCGATGCAGAAAAAGAACTTATTAAACTTCGTAAAGAAAATCAGCGATTAAAAATGGAAAATGATATTTTAAAGCAGGCAGCGCTGATTATGGGACGAAAATAAATATTATCATTTCCAACGCAGATAAATATCCAATCAGCGCTATGTGCAAATTATTAGATATACCTAGATCGTCGTTATATTATAATCGCAATAATAATTTAAAAAAGAAAAAATCCAATGATCATGATTTAACTGATTTAATAAAAGAAATATTTAAAAATAGTCGAAACAATTATGGTTCAAGGAAGATCAAAGTGGAATTAGCCAAGCGCGGCCATATCGTCAGCAGAAGAAGAATCAGACGTATCATGAAGAAAAATGGCCTGGTATCCAGCTATACAGTAAAGCAGTATAAACTACACAAAACAAAATGTAATAATGACAGTATAGATAATAAGCTTAATCGGAATTTTAAACAGGAAAAAAGAATGAAAGTAGTTGTCAGTGATCTGACATATGTTAATGTAGGTGGCAAATGGAATTATATATGTCTTATGTTAGACTTGTATAACAGAGAGATTGTAGGATATGCAGCTGGAAAAAATAAAAATGCCGAACTGGTTGAAAAGGCACTTTATTCAATAAAATATGATTTAAGTAAGATAGAATTGTTTCATTCGGATCGCGGAAGTGAATTTAAAAATGAAGAAATTGAAAAAGCACTAAAAACATTTAATATAACCAGATCACTAAGTACAAAAGGATGTCCGTATGATAATGCGGTAGCTGAAGCAACATATAAAATTATAAAAACGGAATTTGCATTTAATAAAAGGTTTGATAGTTTAGAAGAGCTGGAACTGGAATTATTTGATTATGTAAACTGGTATAATAATATCAGGATACATGGTTCACTTGATTATAAAACACCTGTTGAATTTAGAATGTTCTCATAGAAATTGTCCAAAAAAGTGTTGACAATCCATATGACAAAACCAGTCATTGAATAGTATAAAATTAGTTTAAATAGCAATAGGCCAGATTCTTATCTAACTTTTTATAGTTTGATGAATATATTCTTGGAAAGATGATAGTTATTTTTAGTCTTTTATTGAAAGATAACTATATTAATGTTGCTAAATTAATATAAATTTATCAAAAATGATAAAAAAACTATAAAATTATAAGAAAGTTATACAAATGAGTAGAAATAAAAGATATAATTATAAATATTGTACTAAGAACATCTGTTAAAATACATTGTAATGAGTTTTTTAATTGATAGAGAAAGTATGATTATGAAAAAATATATTAGCTAAAATACAATAATAATGTTTTTAATTATTAAATATAACTTTAAATGAATATTGTATTTAAAATATAAAAATAAATGATATTATTGGATTTATTTTAAAAGATAAGGAGAAATGGAAATGGCAGATATTAATAAAGATCAAGAAAGAGATGAACTGCATCGTGCAATATGGGCGATTGCTGATGAATTAAGAGGAAGTATAGATGGATGGGATTTTAAAAGCTATGTACTAGGAATGATGTTCTATCGCTACATTTCTGAAAATTTATCGAATTATATCAACGACGGTGAAGAAGAAGCAGGTAATACTGGTTTTGATTATGCCTTATTATCAGATGAAGATGCAGAACAGGCACGTGAAGATTTAGTACAAACAAAAGGATTTTTTATTCTTCCTTCTGAATTATTTTGCAATGTAAGGAAAAAAGCTGCATCTGATGAAAATCTAAATATGACATTAGAAGCGGTTTTTAGACATATAGAAGAATCAGCAAAAGGGAGTGATAGTGAAGATAACTTTGCTGGTTTATTTGATGATATTGATGTAAATAGTAATAAGCTCGGGGCAACGGTTGCAAAAAGAAATGCTAATTTGGTTAAGTTAATGGATGGTATAGCCAATATGAATCTTGGAAATTATAAAGATCATTCTATTGATACTTTTGGTGATGCTTATGAATATTTGATGAGTATGTATGCATCTAACGCAGGTAAAAGTGGAGGAGAATTCTTTACACCACAAGAAGTATCTCAATTGTTGACTCGTTTAGCAATTGTAGGAAAAACAGAAGTTAATAAAGTGTATGACCCAGCTTGTGGTTCAGGCTCTTTATTATTACAGGCTTCTAAAATCTTAGGAAAAGACAAAGTACGTCAAGGTTTTTATGGTCAGGAAATTAATTTAACAACATATAACTTATGTCGTATCAATATGTTCTTACATGATATCGATTATGATAAATTTGATATTGCACACGAAGATACATTATTACATCCTCAACACGAAGATGATGAACCTTTTGAAGTGATTGTTTCTAATCCACCTTATTCTATTAAATGGGAAGGGGATAACAATCCGGTATTGATTAATGACCCGCGTTTTTCTCCAGCTGGGGTATTAGCACCAAAATCAAAAGCAGATCTTGCATTTATCATGCATTCTTTAGCTTGGTTAGCAACCAATGGAACTGCATCTATTGTATGCTTCCCTGGAATCATGTATCGTGGTGGAGCGGAGAAGAAAATAAGACAATATCTAATCGATAACAATTTTATTGATTGTATCATTCAGTTACCTAATAATTTATTCTTTGGAACAAGTATCGCTACTTGTATCATGGTCTTGAAGAAAAACAAAACAGATAATAATACTTTGTTTATTGATGCATCGAATGAATTTGTAAAAGTAACTAACAACAACAAATTAACAGATGATAACATTCAAAAGATTGTAGATGAGTTTGTTTCTCGTGAAGATGTTGATCATTTTGCACGTTGTGTATCATACGAAGAAATCAAAGAGAATGAATATAACCTATCTGTTGGTACATATGTAGAACCAGAAGATACAAGAGAAGTCATCGACATCAAAGAACTTAATGCCGAAATTGAAAAGATTGTAGCAAGAGAACAAGTTTTACGTGACGAAATAGCTAAGATTATCTCAGAAATTGAGGTGGAAGCATGAATAAATTAGATGATTTGATTCAAAAATTGTGTCCTAACGGGGTAGAAAAAAAGAAATTACTGGATGTGGCAGAAATAGTTTATGGGTATGCCTGTGATGCAAAAAAGTATAATAATGAAAAACAGGGAATGCCATTGGTAAGAATTAGAGACGTAGCAAGAGGGTATACAGAAACTTATACAACTGAAGATGTTCCCTCATCATATTTTGTACAATATGGAGATTTTCTAGTTGGAATGGATGGAAATTTTAATTCAAGAAATTGGATTGGAGATACTGCAATTCTTTGCCAACGTACATGTAAAATATCTTCAAAAGATGAAAATTTTTATGTCAAAAACAGATTTTTATCGCATATACTAGGTCCTGTTTTTAAAAAAATTGAGAAAAATAAGCCTAGTGGAACAGTAAAACATTTATTGGCAAAAGATATAAATGATATTTATATTCCTATCCCTCCTCTCCCTGTGCAAGAAGAAATTATCCGTATTTTAGATAATTTCACAGAGCTAATAGCAGAATTAACAACAGAACTAACAACAGAACTAGCATCAAGAAAAAAACAGTATGAGTATTATTCAAGTAGGCTTTTCACTGATACAAATAGTAATTTAGTTCCACTGTCAAAAATTGCGAAATTTGTTTATGGGTATACAGATAAAGCAAATGATTTTGGAGATACAAGATTTATAAGAATAACAGATATAAATGAACAAGGGTATCTTAATACACAGAATTCTAAATACATAATGCTTAATGATGATGCGAAAAAGAGCTTGCTTAATAAAGGCGACTTAATTATGGCAAGAACTGGAGCAACATATGGTAAAACTTTGTATTTTGATAGTGATGAACAGTGTGTATATGCTTCTTTTCTAATCAAAATAATCCCAGATAAACAAAAGTTGAATAATAAATTTTATTGGCATTTTACAAAAACATCTTTGTATTGGGAACAGGCAAATAAACTTGTTTCAAATGGTGGACAACCACAGTTTAATACACCTGCATTAAAACAAATAAAAATCCCATTACCATCACTTGAAGAACAACAACGTATCGTAGATATTCTAGATCGATTTGATAAACTTTGTAATAACATTAGTGAAGGTTTACTTGCTGAAATAGAGTCACGTCAAAAACAATACGAATATTATCGAGATAAATTATTAACATTTAAACCATTAGAGGAAGATAAATAGTATGAGTATGTATAATATGATTTTAGCTACCAATGAAAGTACGGTAGTGGCTGAATATGAACCTCAGCCCAGACGATCTGATGCTTATCAGAGTGAAGCTGCATTGGAACAGGCTTTTATAAAAATGCTAAGTGAGCAGGGATATGAATATATAAATATCAATAATGAAAATGATTTAATTGATAATTTACGAAAACAGTTGGAACTGTTGAATAATTATAGTTTTACGGATAAGGAATGGGATAGTTTTTTTAAACATAAAATTGTTAATAATAATGAAGGTATTGTTGAAAAGACACGTAAGATTCAGGAAGATTATGTTCAAAATTTAATTCGTGAAAATGGAACAACAATGAATATTTCTTTGATTGATAAAAAGAATATTCATAATAATCGTTTGCAGGTGATTAATCAGTATGAAGAAGATGGTGGAAAGTATGATACACGATATGATGTGACTATTCTTGTTAATGGTTTACCGCTTGTTCATGTTGAACTGAAACGAAGAGGAGTAGCAATTAAAGAAGCTTTTAATCAGATTAATCGTTATCAGCGTGATAGTTTTTGGGCTAAATCAGGATTGTATGAGTATGTTCAAATATTTGTTATTTCTAATGGTACGAATACTAAATACTATTCAAATACAACTCGATTCAGTCATATTAAAGAAAATGAAGGTACATCTAGAAAAAGAAGCAAAAAAACATCAAATAGTTTTGAATTCACTTCTTTTTGGGCTGATGGAAATAATCGTATTATTCCTGATTTAGTAGATTTTACTAGAACCTTTTTTGCTAAACATACAATACTGAATATTTTGACTAGATACTGTGTTTTTACAACAGAAGAATTATTACTTGTTATGCGTCCTTATCAGATTGTTGCAACAGAGAAAATTCTTAATCGAATAGAGGTATCAACTAACTATAAAAAAACAGGAACTATTGAAGCTGGTGGCTATATCTGGCATACAACTGGAAGCGGTAAAACTTTAACATCTTTTAAAACTGCACAATTAGCAAGTAATCTTCCTTATATCGATAAAGTTCTTTTTGTAGTAGATCGTAAGGATTTGGATTATCAGACAATTAAGGAATATGATCGTTTTGAAAAAGGTGCTGCTAACAGTAACAAAAATACAGCTATTTTACAGAAACAATTAGAAGATAGTACATCACGTATTATTGTTACAACAATTCAAAAATTAGATGTTTTTATTACAAAAAATCCAATGCATCCAGTTCGTGATAAACACATTGTTTTAGTATTTGATGAATGTCATCGCAGTCAGTTTGGAGATATGCATACACGTATTGTAGGCGGAACTATAAAAAAGAAAGAAAAAATAGTAAAAGTAGACCGTTATTTTAGAAATTATCATATTTTTGGTTTTACAGGAACTCCTATATTTTCTGTAAATGCTAAAAGTGGCGGGAATCCTAATTTAAGAACTACAAAACAGGCATTTGGTGATAAGTTACATACTTATACAATTGTTGATGCTATTAATGATGGAAATGTCTTGCCATTTAGAATTGATTATATAAATACAGTTAAACAAAAAGATGAAGAAAATGATAAAAAAGTTACTGCAATTGATACTGAAGAAGCTCTTGCATCTCCAGAGCGTATTAGAGAAGTTGTTAACTATATTCTTGAACATTTTGATCAAAAAACAATGCGTAATTCTTATTACAGTTTAAAAGGAAAGCGTGTAAATGGTTTTAATTCAATGTTTGCAGTAAGTTCTATTCCTGTCTGTAAAAAATATTATTTAGAATTTAAAAAGCAAATTGCTCAAAAGCATCGTGATTTAACGATTGCAACAATCTTTTCCTTTGCTCCAAATGAAGAAGATAGTGCAGATGGGATTTTAGAAGATGAAAGCTTTGATACAGAAGGATTGGATCAGAGTTCACGTGATTTTTTAGAAATGGCAATCAATGATTATAATAGGATTTTTAAAACGAATTTTGATACAAGCAGTAAAGGTTTTCAGGATTATTATAAAGACTTGTCAGATAAAGTTAAAAAGCGTGAAGTAGATTTACTAATTGTAGTAAATATGTTTTTAACAGGTTTTGATGCTACAACGTTGAATACGCTTTGGGTTGATAAAAATTTGAAGATGCATGGTTTGATTCAGGCATTTTCCAGAACAAATCGTATTTTAAATTCAGTAAAGACATTTGGAAATATTGTATGTTTTAGGGATTTAGAAAAAGCAACTAATGATGCAATTAAACTGTTTGGGGATAAAGAAGCTAATGGGATTGTTCTTTTGAAATCTTATGATGATTATTATTATGGATGCATAGATGATAAAGGAAAAATTATAAAAGGCTATGAAGAACGAATAGAAGAATTACTTTCTAGATTTCCTTTAGGTGAGCCAATTATTGGCGTACAAAATAAGAAAGATTTTATTGTCCTGTTTGGAAACATTCTTCGCTTAAGAAATATCTTAGCTGCATTTGATCGCTTTGCAGGCAATGAAATTCTTTCAGCAATTGATTTTCAAGATTATACAGGAACATATCATGATATATATGAAGATATTAAAGCTAAACCAGGAGATAAAGCCAGTATTATTGATGATGTTGTTTTCGAAATAGAATTAGTAAAGCAGGTAGAGGTAAATATCGATTATATTTTAATGCTAGTTGCAAAATATCATGAGGATAACTGTAAGGATAAAGAAATTCTTGTAGCAATTGATAAGGCAATTAAATCAAGTTTACAGTTGCGCTCTAAAAAAGAATTAATTGAAAACTTTATTAATACAATCAATACAGATTCAAATATCAATGATGACTGGCAGGAGTTTGTTAAAGAACAGAAAAAAATTGATATTCAAACACTGATTGGTGAAGAAAAACTAAAGCCTGAAGAAACAATCAAGTTTGTTGATAATGCTTTTCGAGACGGTATATTAAAAACAACTGGTACTGATTTAGACAGAATCATGCCACCGGTTTCTCGTTTTGGTGGTGGTTCACGTGATAAAAAGAAACAAAATGTGATTAACAAGTTGAAAATATTCTTTGAAAAATATTTTGGTTTGGTTAATCAAGAATAAATATGTCTTTGGTTGATTTTTTAATATACTGAATAGTAGATAGAATGTTTAAAATAATTTGTTTTTCATAAAAATATTTTCAAGAATAGAATCATGTAAATGGATTATTAATGTTTTAAGAGGAGGATAAAAATGGAAAGTTCGATTGTTTTTAAGGACAATGGATCAAATTGGTATAAATGGGATTTACATTGTCATACTGCTTCGTCATATGATTATAAGTATAAAGCAAATGATGCTAATGAATTATTAGTAGATGAATGGCAAAAGCAAAAGATAAGTACAATTGCAGTTACTGATCATTTTAAAATTGATGCAAAAAGAATTACTGATTTGCGAAATTTAATTACTAAAAAAGCTAAATATCACTTTGTTTCCGGGTGTAGAGTTAAGAACTGCTAAAGGTGGACCAAATATACATATTATTTTATTATTCAATAATACTTCTAATTTAAAGATATTGGAAGAAGACTTTAATGCAACAATGTTAAGAAACAAAGCAAAACCAAATAATTATACAAATGAAAATATATATTGGGATTATAATGATATTTTAGAATTTGCCAAAAGTCATAATGCTATAATTTCTATACATACTGGGAAAAAAGCTAATGGAATGGATGATCAAATAACTAATGCATTGCCTACAAGACAAGCTATAAAAAGTGAGTATGCTGAAAATATTGATATATTTGAAGTAAGTAATAAAAAAGATATAGAAGGATACAAAAAATTTTTTTTAATGAAATTAAATCGAGGCCGTTAATAATATGTTCAGATAATCACAATCCTAAAAATTATCTATTTAAAGAAAACTTATGGTTAAAAGCTAAATTGAATTTTGAAGGACTTAAGCAAGCTATAATTCATTGTGAGGAGAGAGTATTTGTTGGAGATTGTCCAACTAAAATACAAAGTGTCTAAGATAATCCAGAAAGATATATAGAAGAAATTACAGTGAAAAAGAAAAAAGATGCTGTAAACTTTGATACTAGGTTTGATTTTAGTCTTAAAATTAATCCGGGCTTGACAACTATAATTGGGAATAAAGGAAGTGGAAAAAGCGCTTTAGCTGATTTAATTGGTTATATTGGAGGAACAGATAATAATTCTTCTTTTTCATTCTTATCTAAAGATAGATTTTGTAAAGAGGACAAATTATTTAATTTAGACTATTGTGGAAAGATGACTTGGTTTGATAATGAAAAATTAGGTGTTAGTAATTTTGATTTATCGAATAAGTCCGATATTTGTTATGTTCGCTATTTACCACAAAGATTTATTGAAGATACATGTAATAATTTGGATAAGAGATTTCAAATAGAGATTGATAAAGTTATTTATTCTTACATAGATAAAAAAGATAGAGAACAAACAATAAATTTATCAGAGTTGATTGAAATTAAAGAAAAAAAATTTAAAAGAAAAGATTAATCTTTTAACTATAGATTTAGACGAGATTAATAAGAAAATAATTAAATTAGAAAGAAAAAAAACAACGTAGCTATTATGAAGAAATAGAGAAAAAATTGAGGTATTATGAAAAAGAACTAGATAGGCACAATTCAAACAAACCAAAAGAAGTAAAGAAGCCTATGGGTAATGATAAAATACACGAACAGGGATTAGTAGCTATAGAAGAATTTACAAAAAAAATTAAAGAGTTAAATTTGTGTATTAAATTTAAGCAAGAAGAATTAATTAGAAAAAGAAAACAACTAAAAGAAATTGATTTGTTTATAACAAAAGTTTCTGAGTATGACAAATTAATTTTAGAATTGAAAAAAGAAGCAGAAATATTTAATCAAGAATTTGAAATAGAGCCAAAACTTAGTATTGATTATAAATATGATATTTCTGGGGTAGAAATTATAATAAATAATTTAAAGGATCAAATTATTGTTTTGGAAAAACAATTAAAAGAAAATTATGATGATATTTCATATACGATAGATACTGATGAATCGGTAATTGAATCTGATTTTCAAAACATGGAATCACTTTATGGCAAAATTCAAATCTTAAATAAGAGAGTAAATAGGGCAAAAGAGATGCTTTCGAAGCCACAAAAAGATTATCAAACATATCTTGAAAAAATAGAAAAATGGGAAATAAAACGATTGTCAATAATTGGAAGTGCTTCAAATGCTGATTCCATGACCTACTATAAAAATGAACTAGATTATTTGAATAATTCCATTGATATAGAATTAGATTCATTAAAAAAAGAAAGAATTTCTTTGGTTAAGCAAATTTTTTCTTGTATTAATTCAAAGAAAAAAATATTGGATGAGATATATCAACCAGTAGAAAAAAAGCTCGACAAAATTTTACAGAGTATAGATGATAAAGTTATGTTTAAATCTACAACCTTAATTGATGATGAATTTGTAATAACAATTCTAAATCAAGTTAACCAAACTATTCAATCAAAATTTAAAGGAAAAAATAGTGGAAATGAATATGTAAATAGTTTAATTAGAAAATATAAATTTGATGATGAACAAGAAGTAGTTTTATTTGTTTGTGAATTATTAGAATCAGTTAATGAAAATGATGAGAAATATGATACTTTATTGAAAAATAGATTAAGTTTTTATAATTATGTTTCATCATTGCAATATCTTAATGTTGTATTTTCTTTGAAAATGGGTGGAAAAAATTTATCACAATTATCACTTGGAGAAAAAGGAATAGTATTACTAATATTTTATTTGGCTTTGGACAAAGAAGACTTACCTCTAATTATAGATCAACCAGAAGATAATTTGGATAATCAATCCATATTTAAAAAATTAGTTCCTAGTGTTGTGGGAGCAAAGAAAAATAGACAGGTAATATTAATTATTCACAATCCAAATTTAGTAATTGCATGCGATTCGGATTTGGTTATTTATTGCGAAAAGGATAAAAAATAAATTCAATAAGATATGAAAGTGGAGCAATAGAAGATACACATATCAGAAAAAAATGATTGATATTTTAGAAGGAACAATGCCTGCATTTGATTTGAGATCTGATAAGTACAATGAACATTTTCTGAGAAAATGGTAGAAGGTGTTTTAGGTTGCGAAACTAAATCATATACGAACATTTATTTACAAAAGTATGTTACACTGGGATTAGTTGAAATTTAAAATCAAAGTTTAGAAATAAAACAATATGTAGACAGTAGTTAATGATTTTTAGTAAATTTGAATAAAATTAAGTATACTATATTAGGCATTTAAGAAAAAAATGAACAAATAGTTTTGGAAAATTGTCAAATGTACTGCTGTGATTATGTTTTGATAAAGTAATGAATAGTTTTCGGGTTAAGTGTGTTTAAGAATTAATTATGAGTATAAAGGTATGTGACAAGGAGGTGACTTTGGATTTGAAGGTATTATTTTGGAATACATATAAGAATGCGGATATTAACTCTATTATTGCTGAGCTTGTTGCTGAAAATAATATTTCTATCGTTGTTTTAGCTGAATATATTGCTGAAATAGATGATTTATTGAAAATCTTGTTATTACAATATGGCTTAAAAATGCGACTTTATGATAATTGTTGTGATCGTATTACTATTATAGGAAAGATTAAAGATGTTGAGATGAGATTTGATAATGATCATACAAGTATACAAATTATCAATGGGAAAGATATATTGTGTTGTACACATTTGAATAGCAAAATATACTCTGACCATGACGCGCAGAGACAAATTCATATTGAGCAGTTAATGCGAGAAATATGTAATATTGAAAAAGATATACATTCAGAAAATACAATAATTGTTGGTGATTTTAATATCAATCCATATGATGCTAGTTGTTTAGATGCAAGATATTTTCATAGCCTACCAGTATATGAAGAAACAAAACGAAAATCAAGATCTGTTGCTGGAAATGAATACGCTATGTTTTATAATCCAATGTGGCGCTTTTTAGGAGATAAAAAGCAACCGTATGGTACATATTATCATAACAATAGCAAATCAATAAATACGTATTGGAATCTTTATGATCAGGTTATTATAAGACCTGTATTGAGAGATAGGTTTGTAGATGATAGTTTGAAAATCGTTACAGAAACACAGTCAAGGTATTTAATAGACTCAAAAGGACATCCTGATAAGTCAATTAGTGACCACTTACCAATTATTTTTGAAATAAAGGAGGAAAATTAATTATGGAAAAAAAACTTAATATTAGTGATAAACTAGATTTTAATGATATTGATTTAACAGCACCAGAAAAGGTGATTTCTGAAATATTAGAGCAATTAAAACAAGAAACTAAAGGCATTATATGTGGACGTATTGAAGCATATGGAGGACACGTGATGTCATATACAAGGCAAGGATTTTCTTCATTAACTAAGGCTATTGGATCGATGGACGAAGAAATCGATATTCAAACCGAATTGGGAAAAATAGGGCAAGAAATCCATAAATTTGAATGCTATCTTTATACACCAGAATATGATAAATATAAATATCGATTATTTTTTGTTAAATATGATACCGCGCATTACCCTGTAGATATTATTCTTGAAGAAAGTATTGCAAGAAGTATTATGAGTGGGGACTCAAGATATATTTTCTCTTGTACAACTCGTGAAAAACTTGAAGAATTAATGTACAGAATTTTTAATTCGAAAAAATTAATTTCTATTATGCAAGAACTAATTAGAATAAATCAATCAAAAAAAGCATCGAGAGACACCGATATGTCAGGGAATCAAACAGAAGACTATGAATAAAGTTATCATTGATGTGAATTAACTTTTTTAAAATTTGAAATTACAACAATTGATGCGTTAGAAAACTGAATTGAATAATTTTTATGGTTTTAAAATATTGATAAGCTTCAAAGTAAATCAGTCATTTATATGGCTAAAACTTATTGTGGATTTCATATAAGCTGATACCTTTATGTTATCACCACATGATAAAAATCTTATAAATGAAGCAAAAGATAGAAAAAATAATATCATTTATCAAAGAAAGTTAACAAATATGTTCACTATACACATTTCATTTCGGAGATCGAATAATTATACTATCGATGAAGTACGATTAATGATTAATATATAGTACAAACTTAATTATGTTGAGTAGGTTATGCTTTTTACTTTTTTAATGCTTAATATTCAATTGCTATTAATCTTTTATAGAATATATTTTGATAGGAGGAAATCATGAAAATAAAACTTTCAAAGTTACAATATGAAACAATGGAATTTTTGAGAATGAAATTAGATGATGGTTCTAAAAATGAACTGTATACTCAAGGTGGTAAATGTACAATAAGAACATTAAAGAGCTTAGAAAAGATTGGTTTAATCAAAGTCATTGAAGATAATTCTGGAATAGGATTATGTGGGGGAGCTTTCCCATCTAAAGTAAGAATCATTGATCCTAATTTTAAGATGGAAAACTTTGAAATAAAAAATAAAACAAAAAAGAAAAAGAATTTGAAGAAAAAATATATAAAAAAGGATGGCTTCAATCTTATCGTTGATGATGATGGAACTATTCTAACCGACGAAAAACTTTTGTCTCTAATTAGAAACTACATTTTTATAAATAGTGTAGATATAGGTGTATTGATTAGTAAAAGAGCTCAGGTCAGTCTAGCAACTTATAAGCCGTTGAGCAAAGATGAATTCATTAAATTAGATGGATTAGGGGAAAAAATATACGATAGATGTGGAACTAAACTCATATCGTTAATAGAGAGTTATTTAGGACATTAGAATGATTTTTAAACAACCTAAATATGCAATTAAGAACTTTACAGTACCTTATTTTATTATCAATCTATTTCGATTAATAATGTTATTAATGATATTTCATAGTTAACTGTGAAATTTATGGTGTTTACAATTGAACAAATAGACAATATTATATAGAAATCATTAAGATTTCATATTACATTTATCGTAGTTCGTCATATCAAATAAAAATCAATTCATGGAGTATTTTTATCTTATAAAGATATATTTTGTTCTTGAGAGTAACTTTTATAATTATTTAAGTTAGTGAGTTAAATATTATTTTAATTTATTTTGAGAAAAATTGTGAATACAAGAAATAAACGTATATTGTTTGGAAATTTATGATAAATTTATTAGTTATTTACAAGAATATGGAGAATTTCTTTTGATAATCATATTATAGAGGAGGCACATGGCAATTAGCGAGATAAAAAATTTAAAGCATTTAGCATATAGATTAAGTACAACGCATTGTATTATTAATGGAAAAATTTATGAATTAGATAAAGTTGAGCAATTAGGATGTAATAAATTTTCATTACAAAGTAAATTAGCCTTGCCGTTAAAACTTTATAAATACTTTCCTAATATATGTAATATTGAAAATATTAACTACTCAATCGAGTCTTTAAAAAATAATACAGTATATTTACAAACTCCAAACAATTTTGATGATGTATATGATTCTGATATACATATGGATTATTCTGAATATGAGCGATATAGGTTGATTGAATATTGTGAACGAAGCAACATTGAAATTGATGAAAATCTTTCTACGCATAAAATAGGAGATTTATTCGTCCAAGCATTATTAAAAATTTATTTAGAAACAAAAGATTTTTCTAATATTTTTACAAAAGATAATTTAACAGAAATAGAAGAATTATCTAATAAACTATTTGTTCTTAAAATTACTAAGCAGTTAGAAAAAACAGATGATTTAACAAAAGCAGTTCAAGCTGTAATTCAATCTAATTTTGAAGAGTATTCATCCCAATTAAAAAATACTTTTCGCGTTTCTTGTTTTACAACTAATCCTTATTCGCAATTAATGTGGGCTGGGTATGCTAATTGTCATAAAGGTTTTTGTGTTGAGTATACTATATTACCTAATGATAAAAGATACGAAAAAATATATTTGAATCTATTTCCAATGATTTATTGCAAGGTGCGACCAAATATGGCAAAACAATTAGCACATTTTGAAGACAAGGATGTCACTGAAGATATAATTTGGAATATATATTTTCATGGTGCTTTAAGAAAAAGTTTAGACTGGGCATATCAAAATGAATGGAGATTATTAATGCCTATGGGAAGACAAACTAGCGATTATAATAAAGAATTTTTCCCAATCACGAAAGTATTTTTAGGTAATAGAATGGATTATAAAACAAGAAAAGAGATTATTGAAATATGTAATAGTAAAAATATCCCTTATATTGGGGTTACACGAAAGTTAGGCACTTTTGAAATGGAAGAGTGTAAAGTAAAATGTGAGGATTGCTATAAATTTAAAAGATAAATTTTTTGGATCCAAAGGGGTTAGATAATTTATGATATGCATCAGCTTTTTCATAATTTTTAACTACTGATGCTACCGTTATTATTTTATTTTTAAGACTAATTATATACTCTATTTGAACTCATTTGAGTACACAGTATAATTTAAAATATTTAAAAGCGATGTAATTAGTACATATTAGAGAAAATTAATACCGAAATGTATCATAAGATAAGTGAAAATGAAAAGATAGATGAAATTAAGCTAATTACAATATATAAATACGATACTATTATTGTTGATTTTGTGATGCTAATTTGATACTATTAATTCATCAAAAGAATGTACAGTGTAAAAATATGTGACGAAAATGATATTTTGTATGGAATACTAACCTATTTAGGTTAGTGGGAGTTGAACAATTAAGTGAGTTCGAATAGTATACTTGTTGTTTTGTAACCATCGATAGCGTGTTTTTTGCAAACTCCGTTATCGAGGGAAGAATGGTTAGAGAATAAAAATACAGAAAAATTAGACCTTAGGGGCGTAAGTCTTTAAGGTCTTTTTTTACAGATAATTTATCATAACAAGTGCAACATAAAAATTCATAGAAATTACCGAGTTAAAATGTAAGTGACCAAACAATTAATCGTAGGTAAGATCTGTGAGATATAATTGTCTTAACGTAAACGAGCGTTGTTGTATCAATCAATTTAAAAATTCTGGTATGAATATTAGAAGTATTGCAAAAGAAATAAAATGTTCACCAAATACCACCTCAAGATAGATAAATCGTAATAAGATTGACTCTGGCAGTATTGGTTGATTTAATAAGTACTATCTCAATAAAGTATAAAGCTTATATGAATCAAGAAGAAAAGAATGTCATCGCAAGACAATTAATGGTACTAATGTATTAAATTATGTTGAAAAAATAAAGTAACACTGGCCTCCTAAACAAATTGCAAACAGAAATGAGGAAGGAACTTCTGTAAATTCCACTTCCACCATTTATAGAAAAATCCATAGAAAACAGATTAAAAAAAATGACCTTAGAGTATTTAACGCGAAAAGGTCATTTTAAACGACCAGCTAAAAGAAGAGGAAAATTCAAAGATGGTGGATGAACGGTAAAAAAGCGCCCTAAAGATATCTATAAACGTGAAGAATGAAGTATTAGAAAACAGATACAATAGAATCAGAAAAAAATGATCACAAGAGAAAAAAGCAAATATTGTTTTGCTACTTTGGCAGAGCGAAAATCAAACTATTTTATAGCAGTCTTATTACCTGACAGGAAAAAAGAACATGTAGCGCCTACAATTATAAAAGTTTTGAAAGAGTTTCCTGATGAAATATTAAAAACCATTACCTTTGATAGAGAAAAAGAATTTTCAGGTTATTAGAAAATTTTTATCACAAAGGTATGGATTTATTTGAAGTTGACGAAGATGAATTATCTTATAATTTAAGCATTATGAACGATCGACCAAGAAAGTGTATTAAATATAAAACACCTAAAGAAATCTTATTTGGAATATAACTTACATTAGGTGTTGCCTTTAAATTGACAAATTATCTGAACTATTCAAAAAAATTAAATTAAAATTTGTGATTAAATATAAAATAGATAATATATCAATGATTCACCAGGAGTAAAACACGAAAATTTTCGTATACAGTTACGTTACTGGATTAATATATATGATTCAGTGAGAGAGGATAGTTTCAGTCATGGATGACCTATTATTTCAATAGATAAAAGAATTGAATTATTAATTAGAGTGGAAAATTATGATAGTTATGATGTTATAGCTTTTTCTGCAGTTACTAAATCGAAGTTACTGATTAAAAGTCATAAGATTTGTAGGCAAGAAGGAATAGAGAGTTCAAAATGTCTAACAGGTTTTAGATTTGAAAATCTTTATAAACAAAATTAATATCTAAAAGCTTATTGAGTATAATTAAAAGTTATGAGATAATATTTGTAATTAAGTGGGGATTTGTATTGGAAAATATATTGTATATATCATATTAATTAGTAGAGACGGTGATGGCTATGGATAATAAAATAAATAGATATGATTTAACCTCTGCAGATGCAAAAATTATAGGTTTTGATTTTCAATATTTTTATTTTATAAACGAACTTTTAAAGTTACAAACTGGTCAATCAATTGGATACGAAGCAAAGGATGATGTCCATATAGAAATATATTCAAATTCTAAAATAATTACCAAATTGATTCAATTAAAGCACACTGTACAAAAAAATGCAAATGGCAATCCTAGTAATCTTACAGAGAGGGATGATGATTTATGGAAAACATTATCAAATTGGTGTAAAGTTATTTGTGACAATAATAGAATGACAATTAATAAACAAAGGAGTTTCATAAAAGACACTGAATTTATTTTTGCAACGAATAAAAAAATAGATAAAAATGCATTTATTTCTAATATTAACAAATTGCAGGTAAAAAAAATAAAATTTTTAGAATTACAAAATTATTTATCTGAGTTAGAAAATAGTACAAAAGATTTAAATGTAAAAAAACATATTCATGATGTTACAATGTTGAATGATAAGGTATTAAGATTATTTTTCGGGAATTTAAATTTTGTAGATACTGGTGATGAAATTATCGAAAGTATAAAATCAAGCATTCAAGGAAAAATGATTGCAAAAAATAGAGTCAATGATGTGTTTAATGCCTTATTTTCAGAGTTGAAACAAGATTTTTTTAAAAATGTAAAAACAGGCAATCATCAAATAATTTCCTATGATGATTGGCTTAAGAAATATACGTGTATTTTTGAGCAAAATCGTAATACAACTTTACCTATACGAACATTTAATCCTGTGTTTCCAAAAAATTTATTTGAACAGCCTTTTGTTAGAGAATTGATTGAAATTGGTGAGATAAATGATGAAGATTTATTACAGGTAACAGAATTTTCAGAATTTATGTTGACGGTGAGGATGAATCTTGAAAAGTGGTATCATAATGGTGAAATTACTTATAGTGACTTAGATAAATTTCACAAACAAGCTATAAATATTTGGAAAAACACGCACAAAAAAGCACACAGATTAACAAAATCTGATATAAATCTTAATAATAAGAATGCATTAGCTTGTTTGGATGATATTAGATCAAAACAACTTAAAATACTTACTACTGATTTAGGTATAGATTTAAGTAATGGAGAATTTTACTATCTAGCAAATGAAAGTAAAATTGGTTGGAAAGTAAATTGGGAGGTGAAATATTAAGTGGCAGATCTACATTCATTTCAAAATAATGAATTATTAACAGGAATAGCTATATTGACTGTTTTAAGGAATACAAAAAAATTAGAAATAACTAAATGTTTGTTGATAGAACCTTTGATGAGTTATAAAAGTATTAAAGATTATCTTAAAAAAAGTAATTGTAAGGTTAGGAGTATTGAAGAATTAATTGTAAAAAAAAGTATAGTTTTTTTGAATTTTAATCGTAGGTTTCAAGAAAAATTACCATTATCCATTAATTCACTTTTACTGATGTCACAGCTGAAATTATTAAGGATTGAAAAAAATAATGTTATATTTACTGGTGAAAAATTTGATTTTTATGACAAAACATTAGGTAAAACTGCTCATAGCATAATTGCTGCTGCTAATAATTTGTCTGAAATCCTTACAAAGGAGGATGCAAGTAGTCTATATTTAAGCTTGCGAATTGAATTATGAACATGACATTTTATATCAAAAAGATGATTTTGTGGTTAAAAAATGGTGATACGAGGATTTTAAAGTTTAAAAATGATAAAGTGAATGTTATTACTGGAAATAGTAAAACTGGAAAAACAGCAATACTGGAAATTATAGATTATTGCTTGTGCGGAAGTGATAGTAATATTTCATATGAGCATATTGGAGAAAATGTTTTATGGTATGGATTAAACTTTTGTATCAATGAAAAGCTATATACAATAGCTCGTGGTGAATATAAGGACGAGACAAAATTATCTAAAGATTATTATTTTTCTCCAGATGGTAATATTCCTAAATTGCCATATGTAACTATAGGTGAATCTCAACTAAAGGAAATTATTGAACAGGAATTTTCTATCAATTCAAAAGTAACTTTTGGTTATGGTGGTAAAGCTATAAGGCAAAATTCAAAAATATCTTATAGGTATTTTATGTTGTTTAATACATTATCTGGAGATGTAATTAATCATAGTAAATATTATTTTGATAAAATGGATCTTTCTAGGTATAGAGAAGCCTTACCGCGTATTTTTGATTTAGCTTTAGGAATTACAACTATTGAAAATTTAATGATAAAAGAAAAAATAGATAATGTAAGTCAAAAGATATCTAAATTGGAAAGAGATAAAAAAAAATTAGAAAAAGAAATTGAGAATCAAAATACAAATTTAAATATTATTATAAAAAAAGCTAAAGAATTAAAAATTATTTCTCCAAACTTGATAGAGACCAATGAATGTATAAAAGAGATAAAATATATTTTAGAAACAGGAAATCTTTCTTTAGTTGAAGTAGAAGAAAATAAAGAAATTGAAATATTGAAACAAAAAAAGCAACTAATTGAAATACAAATTAAAAAATTAAGACGTTTTAAAAATCGATATGCGACATATAAAAACAGCTTAAGTGCTGAAGAAGACTCTCTTAAACCGATAAAATATATTAAAAGTAAATTTTCGGATAATATTACTAATGACGAGTATAGGCAATTTCTTAATATTTTAGAAATTGAACTTGGAAAAATAAAAAAAACTATAAAAGATAAAATGCCATTTGAATATGGTGTGGATGATAAAATAGATGGTCTTGAAGATGAATTAAGCATTATAAAAGAAAAATTAAAAATTATTCCAGATATAGATGATTCTGTTAAAAATGACAGGCAAAGACTTATTTCCATTGGAGAATTGAAAACAGAGTTTTTTAATATAATAAATCATCAGAATTCAGCTGATACAATTGATGAATCTATTAGGATTAAGGGAAAGGAACTAGATGAATTAAAAGCTATATATAATGACCCAGAAGAAAGAAAATTGACTACATTAGATGCGTTAAATGATTATGTACAAACTTATATAGATGTTGCTAAAACTGCTTTAGATGAATATGGTACATATTTAGCAACATTTGATTATAATAAAATGGTTCTAAAACTGCGTAGAAATAAATCAACTACCACTGCGAATATTACAAGTAGTTCGGATCATTTATTTATGCATTTGTGTTTATTTTTAGGAATGCATCAATTAATAATGAACAATAATATTCCTTATGTCATGCCTTTTTTAATAATGGATCAGCCAAGTCGACCTTATTTTAATAACAGCACATTTGATTATAATATGAGTAAAGAAAGTCTTTCTAATAAGGATGATTGGAATAAAGTTAAAGAAATTTTTAAATTAATGAATACATTTTTTGAAAATATTTTAAATGATAATAAACATTTTCAAATTATTCTTCTTGAACATGTATCGATAGATGCTTGGGCAGACTGTAATAATATTCATTTAGTAGAAATATTTGATGGAATAAATAATGCACTTATTCCTCCAATAAATAATCAAAGTAATAATTAGTGAAAACATTTTTATAAAGTAACTGATGAGACTTCTGCAAATACATAGAGAAAACATATTTTATAATATTTGCATAAACTAGTATAGTAAACCGCATAAAGTGTGGAATAAAAAAGCTATAACGAAATAAAGAATTGTATAGCCATTTAAAAGAAGAAAACAGCCATGAATATCATAAAAAGATAATCGTTGTTGTTAGTGTAATTTGGCCCGAAAGCAAAAAATTGATATTATTCCCTTAAGGTAGACAAATGAAGTATACAAAATTTTTCAAATCTATTGGGGCTCTAAATTTTAATTGGTTTTTTAAAAATGATACTTTCAAATAATCTGGGGTCTTAAAGCTCCTAGCTCATTTTAAAGTAAAAAAAGCATCATCCAAAACCATATGGTTTAGGGTGATGTTTTTATGGTTCCATGTCAATTGTGGAGGGGTCTAGGAAATAGCGAAAGATATTTCCTTTTCTTTTACCTGAATTCATATGCGAATCCAAGATTTAGAAGTGGATTGTCAACATTTTTTTGGACACTTTTTATAAGAACAGCCTGTACTCAACAGGAGTCTTATAATCTAGTGAATTATGTATCCTCACATTATTGTACCAGTTGACATAGTCAAACAGTTCAAGTTCCAGTTCTTTAAGATTTTCAAATCTGTTATTGAATACAAATTACGTTTTGATGATTTTGTATGTTGCTTCTTCAATATTCCTGCATTTGATTTCGTTTTCACAATCACTGTTATGCCGAAGAAAAAATTATACCGAACTTTTTCTGATTTACTTGTATTTTTCAGTAAAATTCTATTATTCTTCTGCATAGTATTTTTAACTGTATTTATTAGAATGTTCATCAATAATTCTAATTATTATAAATGCACACTATTTTAATTTTTAGCACTTAAAAATCATTACAAAAATGATAATAAAAATCATAAAATTTTTTATCACAGTTGAGATAATATTATTTTTTTACCAAAAGTGGTTGTGTATATTTTTTGGGACTTATTTATTATTTAAGTCTATTAATTTTGTTGCTCAAGATAAAAAAAGAATTACTTCAATAAAATTGATGAATGTCATCTGTTAAATATGATACTTTTAGTTGTAGATATTTTTCTAAGAGTAATATCATTATTAACGATATTACAAGGTGATTGTAGCATGTCGGATATTGGATTAAGTTTAGGACTATTGCTTGTAGGTATAATACTAATTTTTTTTGCTATATAAGACATATTATAGTATTTCAAATAGATTACCAGTTAAAATTTTATTTTGGTTAAAACAAACAGACTTATATTATTTAACGATGATATAATGTTGTTTATAGAGGTGATGATTATGCATAAAAAAGATAATAGAGATATATATGAATATCAATTTCACAATTTATATGAAGTGATCCGTCCAATTATAGGACACTCAACGATATTTTTAGATGAGGAAGATGAAGGTGCAGATTTTTCTGAAAAGCAGAATTCTAGACTATTGTTTGATATAGTAGGACCTGATTTTCATAAATTTATAAATAATGAATCTGGATACTGTTATTGGATAGAGGTTTATATAATAAAAATTATTAAAAATTTGTTATATAGAAATAATATTTATTTTCATGAAAATTACTATGGTGATGGAAATGAGCAACATTCATTAACAATAATGATTAATAATCAAATGATAGAGATATACATTTTGTTTGATATATTCTATGAAAAGGCAAATTGGACTGATTATGATAAATTAGCAACGAAATTAATTAAAAGAAATAAAAAGGCAGACAAAATTAATATATATATCTTGAGAAATTTTATTGGTTATTTTGATCTTGCCAATTTGTTTAATTTAAAATTAAATGAAAATGAAAAGAAAATTATTGAAGTTTTTGAATTAAAAAGGTTATTCGAAATTCTTTTTAGTGAAAAAGAATATGAAATATTTTTAGAATATGCAAATGAATTTTACACTAAGTGTAATATGATTATTAATTATAAAACAGTGGTTACACCTACAAAAGATACTATTGAAAAATATAAATTAAAAAAAATAAAAATGTTGAAAGAGTTTGAATATGAAGAAACATTTCGTTTAAATGATAATATATTTCTAGAAGATATAAATTTTCAAACAATATATAGTAACTTCATTGATAATCAAATGTATAGGGCCATGGTTAGTTGTAATGATTTTGCAGATAGTTTTATTAGCTCTGAATGGTTATATGATGTGTACAGCAATGCAATGGGGGACCTAGATCTTACGGGTATTGTGACAGGATACTTAAAATCAGTAGAACAATTATTGTATCAGATTGTTAAATTTCATTCAGGAGAAGGAATACCTATAAAAACAATAAATAAAGGATTTCAACCTTACATAGAAAACATGGAAATAGAAATCGATAATACGTTGTGGTCAATCAATAAATTTGTTACATCTAATAAAGCTAAATTAGCAATTAATCGCAAGATTCGTGGTTGTATATATAATGCGATTGATACATGGAAAAATTTAAATAGAAACGGTTATTTTCATAAGAATAATTTATATAAAAAAGACAATAAAATAGAAGATATTAGATCACAAACGATTTTACTGTATTTTCTTATTTTAGGAGGTATAAATTTTAATAGCAAAGAATTGATATCATTAGGTATAACAACTAATGAATTAAATGTAGTAAGTCAAATTGATGAAGATACTTTATACAACATATTTAAAGAATGGTGGAATAAAGTGTTAGAGTACGATTGTTTTGATAAAAAAATTCTATTTGCAGTATTTATCACAAACAATCAGAATAAATGTATAATTCATACTAAAATTTTGAATGATTTTAATATTGATAAGTTGAAAAAATTTGGTTCTGAAGCGATAATCTCATTTTTCAATACGAGTCATTTAAAAGATTTACCTGAGTTGGTATGGCCTGTAACTGAATTTGATGTAGAGTTAGTTGAATACAAATATATTCATATGTTATATAAATATATGTATGATAACATTACGTTTAAGAATAAGTTAACTGTGGCTGTAATAGGGATTGGAGATAAACCAAAATTAATTTTTCCAATACAGCACTAGAGAACCGAAATATTTGAAATAGATAGTAGAGAGGAAAAACTAGTAAATTAATAAGAAAAAAATAATATGTATTTATTGAGCTGAATATATGGCCTGTTTTTAAAACTTATATAAAAAAGGAAGTCTCTTTATAAAACTTCCTTTTTGTTGGATGCTATCGTTTAAGCATATTAATGATACCGTTGATTCCATTAACAATATCGCTAATGTTTTTTGTGATATCTTTTATGTCTTTAACGATTTTAAGGATGTTTTTTTCACTTAAATTCTTCATAGACACTAGTCTCCTTTCGAATAAGATAAATAAACACCTTATCCAACGATAACTATTATATGGATAGGTTACACTAAATTGGACAGTTTCTAAGAGAACTGTTACAATTTAGAAAGTAAAAGTGAGGTAAACTAAAATGGCAAGAGAAAGAAGAACCTATAGTGATGAATTTAAACAAAAAATTGTAGAATTATATAATAGTGGTAAACCTAGAGCTGAATTGATTCGTGAATATGAATTAACTCCTTCTGCTCTATCTTCATGGATTAATAAGTTTAACTCTACCGGTTCATTTAATATCGAAGATAATCGCAGCGATGCAGAAAAAGAACTTATTAAACTTCGTAAAGAAAATCAGCGATTAAAAATGGAAAATGATATTTTAAAGCAGGCAGCGCTGATTATGGGACGAAAATAAATATTATCATTTCCAACGCAGATAAATATCCAATCAGCGCTATGTGCAAATTATTAGATATACCTAGATCGTCGTTATATTATAATCGCAATAATAATTTAAAAAAGAAAAAATCCAATGATCATGATTTAACTGATTTAATAAAAGAAATATTTAAAAATAGTCGAAACAATTATGGTTCAAGGAAGATCAAAGTGGAATTAGCCAAGCGCGGCCATATCGTCAGCAGAAGAAGAATCAGACGTATCATGAAGAAAAATGGCCTGGTATCCAGCTATACAGTAAAGCAGTATAAACTACACAAAACAAAATGTAATAATGACAGTATAGATAATAAGCTTAATCGGAATTTTAAACAGGAAAAAAGAATGAAAGTAGTTGTCAGTGATCTGACATATGTTAATGTAGGTGGCAAATGGAATTATATATGTCTTATGTTAGACTTGTATAACAGAGAGATTGTAGGATATGCAGCTGGAAAAAATAAAAATGCCGAACTGGTTGAAAAGGCACTTTATTCAATAAAATATGATTTAAGTAAGATAGAATTGTTTCATTCGGATCGCGGAAGTGAATTTAAAAATGAAGAAATTGAAAAAGCACTAAAAACATTTAATATAACCAGATCACTAAGTACAAAAGGATGTCCGTATGATAATGCGGTAGCTGAAGCAACATATAAAATTATAAAAACGGAATTTGCATTTAATAAAAGGTTTGATAGTTTAGAAGAGCTGGAACTGGAATTATTTGATTATGTAAACTGGTATAATAATATCAGGATACATGGTTCACTTGATTATAAAACACCTGTTGAATTTAGAATGTTCTCATAGAAATTGTCCAAAAAAGTGTTGACAATCCAATATCATTATAAAATTATAAAAGACTACTGATAAATTGATTATTATAATTATTTTAAATTAGTTTTATAATGAATTATGGTATTGAATGAAGGATTATTGATAGAATAAAGGAAAAGAGGAAAAAAATTAAAAAGAAAGATCAAAAAGTATTAAAGAAAAAAATATTTGAGATTGGATGAATATTCAGGCTATTGATGAATCGTTTGATTACATTAAATAGTATAGTTTTCAAAAGGACGTTTAAAAAATAAGAAATGAGGTAAGTATAAATGTCAATATAATTTTGTACAAAAATGATCATTTATGATGTACAATTGTGTTCCTTCTCAATATAATCAAGAGCATTTTTAAGTATTAGGATTCCTCTTCATTTGGCTTCATTTGATCTTTTAATCGATAGGATTTACCCGTTATAGTTACCACGTGCGCATGATGAAGGATTCTGTCTAAAATAGCGTTTGCCATGACCACATCACAGAAGACTTCATCCCACTCACTAAAATTGATATTTGTAGTTAATATCGTGCTTCTTTTTTCATAACGTCTATCTATCAATTGAAAAAACAATTTCGCATCATCTTTATTAATCGGAAGATAGCCAAGTTCATCTATGATCAGTACTTTATATTTGGTAAAATGGCGAAGTCTATCTTCCAATCTGTTCTCGTTATTTGCTTTCTTCAATTGTTGAATAAGATTATGACATTTGATGAAATATGTACTATTTCTACGCTTTGCCGCGGCAATGCCTATACTTACAGCCAGGTGTGTTTTACCTACGCCACTATTACCCAGAAATACGATGTTTTCACAATTCTCGATGAATCTGAGTGTCTCAAAATCCAATATCTGCTGTTTGTTTATTGATGACTGAAAATCAAAATCAAAATCCCTTAATTCTTTATGATGAGGAAATGCCCCTACCTTAACCATTGACTTGACCATATTCTTTTCTCTATGATCGATTTCTATCTGCGTCAATTTGATCAATCCTTCTGTAAAAGATAGATTGTTTCTGGTTATATAATCCAACATCTCATCTAAATTTTCATTCATTTGACTTAACTTCAAGTAATTCAGGTTATTTTTCAATTGCATATATGTACTACTCATTGTATATTTCTCCTATCAAATTTAAATTTGCCTTGGCTAATTGTTTGATTTCATCCGAACTGTCTTTAAAACTTACTTCATATATTTTTTGATAATGTTCTTCATGATAATTATATTTTGATTGAGATATTTGATGAATTGTTATAAGTCTTGTGTTAGAATACACATGTATATAATCATCAAATATCTGTAGTTTCACTGTTTTACCAATATATTCTGGTGGTGCGGAATATTTATTACCTTTATAGGAAAACAAACTCTGTGAATCTACTTTTACTGGTCTAATGGTGATTTTATACTGATTTCTTATCTTTTCTTGTGGTAAAGGGGATAAGAAATCTTTTTCTTTTTGGATATGAAGTTTCGGAATTTTTCCTATTTCACTGTGCACCTGGCAATTATTTCTTTCATTGATTTCCTTTACTTTTTCATTCAGTTGTGTATAGTTCAGCTTCCCATTATAAGCATATAGTTCATCCCATAATTTCATTGGCGCTTCAACCTTCCCTTTACTCCATGGTTTTCCGGCAATACAAGGTTTCACTATAAAGCCATAATCATCCGCAAACTGTTGAAACTTTGCATTGACCTTTCCACTCGAATATTCTGTTCTTGCCTCATCCATGACTGTTTTCATATTATCGGTTTTTAAGATGTCAGGCACACCACCAGCTGCTTCAAATGCCTGATCAAGATAATGAAATAGAGCACCCTGCTTTTTTGTAAGCGAGATGAAATTAATCCTATATCTTGAATAGGAATATACAAGTGCAAAGATATTTAATTCAATAACCTCACCTGTGCTTAAGGTATAATGCATATTTTCCTTCCAATCCAATTGTGCCTCAACTCCCATACCAGTCTCTCTTTTGATTGACCGATGATTTGTCATATTGTTTCTAATTTTACCATTTACTGTCCTGTTTGTTCTGCCATTAAAGTATTTATCAAATTCCTCATGCTGGCTGATCCACTTTCTAAAATGGGAAGCTGAGCACTCTAATCCATGATTATCTTTTAGATATTGCCATAAAACTCTTTTATAAAAGAAAACCTGAGTATTTTGATTGATCAGCAAGTCATATATTATTTGATAAAAATTATCTAACTTACTTTTTCTTTCTCTTTTCTTTGGCTTAGTATAACCATTCATATATTTATCAATCAATCTTCTATCTACACCAAGCTCTCGGGCAATTTGTGATTTATTTATTTTCAATTTTAACTCCTCTACTAATACTTTCAATTTTGGTAAATCAAGTAAACAATTAATCTCAATACTTGAACTAACTGTTAAATTCATAATCATAATATAACCTCCAATAAAAACTGAATTATTATATTATGTTGAATTGATTTTGTACATTTTTATATGATCGTTTTTGTACATATTAATAGTAGCATTTATAGTAAGCTTTAATAACAAAATACGGAAGCAATTTTAGTGATAGATTTAAACAGTAAACGGTTAAATTATACAACTTAGCATCAATGAGAGAGATAAACTGGTTCAATTGTTTTCTCTTTATCCCATTAATCAAAAATACAATAATACTGTTTCTTTTCATATTGTAAACAAGTAAATTATGAAAAAACAGATAATACTTTATCAGTTGGAATCAGACGTTTAAGAGATAAACTTGAAGATGATTCTTCTCATCCAAGCTATATTAAAACTGTTTATGGCAAAGGGGATATATGGGTGAATATGTAAATGAATATATATTATTGTATATTTGATAATACACCGGTATAAAAACAGACTGTCAGTTTAATATCAGAATTTTTTAAAAAAATTGATGAAATACTTTGTGGAAAAGAGATAGAAATATCATATGATGAATCATTATATTCAGCAATTTTTAAACGTCTTCATCGAATAATGGATATATTACGCATGCAAAAGGAAATGGCTGAAGAGGCAAAAGATTAGGAAGAGTTGTTAAAACATTTCTTTTTTCTAAAAGAGTTTAAGGTTTTTCGAAATAAAATGTTATCGAATTTATATAATTTTTTTTAGATCTTGTTAGCAATGATCTAAAGTTGTAAAATTAAGTTAATAAGTATAAAAATGGGGAATATATGCAGAGGGAATAATATGAATGATAATTTAGTTGAATTGATTGGGATAATCGAGGGTGTTAATTATGATGGAGTAATTAACGATCTTGAAATTGAAAAACTACAAAGTTGGTTAGCTCATAATAGGCAATTTAGAAATGACAAAATATTTAGTAAAGTATTAGATCTATTAGAATGTATTTTAGAGGATAACATAATAACCAATGATGAAAAGCAAGAGCTTTTATCTTTTGCTAATAAATATTATCAAGACTTTAATAATGAACATGACAGTATCGTTATTTTACATGGAATAATCGCAGGAATTATTTGTGATAATGTGATTAATCAAGATGAAATTGATGAACTTAAAAGATGGTTAGAAAAAAGTTCATTTTTAAAAGGAAATGATGTTTACGATAAAGTAAGACTTTTAGTTGAAAAAGTACTTGAAGATAATATTCTAACAAATGATGAAAGAAATGAACTATTTAATTTATTTGAAAGTATTATGTTTAAATCAAAAATGGAATTGAAACTTAAATACTTAATGAAAAAAATTAAAAATAGACAAAACATAGGAAATGACTTAATAGAGTTGTTAAATGATGATAAGTTTGTTGCTACTATTCATGATAAAGCACAAAAAGAATTAAATGAAGCATTAAGATCGTATTTAGGGTCAATGCTTACTAATAACGAGATTATTTTTACATCATTAACATTATCTGCATTATTAGATTATGATGGTAACTTCTATGAACATATTCATGAGAAATATCAAGTACTGTATGAAAATTATGCAGGACAAAAAGTTGATGGAATGATTCGGTCAATTATTAGTAAATATAATACAATTGATACGCAATCTCCTAGAATCATTAACTATGTTTTAATGAATGCGATAGTACCAATGTATTTCTTACCAAAATTCTTCGAATTTATGTTCGATGTTTACAAAGTAAATTTCAATTACTACATAGATGAAAATATCAAAGATGATTTTAAATTTATATATGATGGGCTAAAAGGTTCTTTAAATCATGATACTGATGAATTATCATTATCGGCAACAAAAAAGACTTATAAATTAATTAAATCAACAAAGAGTGTAATTTTATCCGGAAGTGGTATTGATGAGATTATTAACTTAAGTATAAATGTTTTAAAAATAATTGATAAACATTATTGGGAAGAAAGAACTCCGATTGTAACAAACCAATACTACAAGTTTGGATATGACCTATGGGTTAAAGAGAATGAGAAGAAAGAACAATTAAAAAAAACTAAAGGACAAAATCGTGATTCAATCGCAAACAGATGGAAACCAACATTCAAGTTAGAGGGAAATAAAGTAATTCTTGTTCCACCAGCACATAAAGTACGAAATACAATTGATTATTCAAAGATTGTCATAAAGGTATTAAATGGAGATAAAGAAATCTATGTAAATAATAAACCACGAGTATATGAAATTATTGGAGGATATAAAGTATCTTTAGATGAAATTATCATTGATAATCCTTTAGGTAAATTACAATATGTCATTTATGAAGATGATAAAGTGCTTTATAATAGTAAAGAACTTCTATATCGTGACTTTATCATGTTTAATGTCAAAGGAATTGAATTAGAAAACAACAAAAACTTTGAAGGTGACTTAGTAATTTGTCATAATGAATCTAATCATGAAGGAATGATTCCAATGCATAACGGTGAATATTATCGATTAGCATATTCAAAGGTAACGAGGGATACTACTTTTTATCTTTCTAATACCGTTTTACGTTTTTGTGAAGCAATGGAACCAGGAATTGTCGGGAAATTAAGAAAATCTACATATTTACAATATGATAGCTTTAAGTGTGATGTGTATGAGGAAATTAACTTTTTCGTCATTGAAAGTTTACTAAATGAAGATACTATTAGTTTAAAAATTAATGGAAAAGTAAAATCTCTTTCTAATTATAGATTTGAAAAGTCAAAGAATGGACAATTTAATAAGTATATTATCGAATTGAAATTAACAAAATCAGGATATTATGATTTGATGGCTTTAGATGGAAATAATAAAGAAATTAAAAAGTCTCATTTTATTTTTATTGTAGATTCTGAATTAGTATTCTCAAAAAGAATGATTGATGATTTTAATTATGAAATTAATGTTCATTCCGGATTATTAGACATAGATGGAAATTACTATTTGGATATTGAAAAATATGACACATTTAACTTAAAAACAAGATTAAACGGGAAGTATTACAATTATAAATTACCTTTAGAAATACCTGTCTATAAGATTGATAATGGAAAATGGGCACCTATTTCAAATTATATTTGGATAGGAGATATTAAAGTTCAAAGTAATATCTATTTTGATGGGGTTAATGGTACTGAATTAGTAATCTATGACAAAGACGACAATAAGTTGGGTGCTGCATATTTGAATGATAAAAAAATATATTTAACAACTCAAATAAGTTCACTATTATCTTATAAATCATCAAATGATTATGTTGATGTTGCTATTTATGATGGTGAAAAAGAAGTACAACGTATTAAATGCTATAACAGATGTTTAATAAATGATGAAAAAACATTTTTTGAATATAATCCAGCAACTAAAGTTTTGAATGTAACTCCAAACTATGTTGGAAAGGGAAAAGTCTATTTATCTATAAAGAATGAAAGAGATGAAGAAATATTCAAAGATATTATTGAATCGAACCAATTGCTTTCAATTGGGGATATTCCTAGCTTTGAAGAATTAACAATCTCATTTTTGGAAAAATCTGCTGGGTTTTCATTGAAGAGTTTTACTGAATTAAAAGTTTATAAGAAAAAATTCTATGCATATGATGATTTATTAAATAGAAAGCTAAAAATAAATCAAGTTGATTATGATCAAATGGTACGTGGAAAATATATAAGAAAAACACATTGGTTAAGAAATACTTTTTTGGTTCCGTATGAAAAATTAGATGAAACGCATTATATTGGTTACGTTTGTAGGACACAAAAATATGGTCCGGATATCGTTACGCCTATTCGACCAATTGAAATAGAAATTACAAGTGAGCCATATAATGACATGATTGAAGTTGCCTTAACTAATGAGGGGGATGGATTATTATTAGATTTCCAAAAACATACAATAAGTGATGATATGGATGATCCAGATGGAGTGGATATATATTCTTATTATCTTGAACTAAAAGGAGGTAATTAAATGGTCAAGATGAATCCTATTCAACAATCTAAGTTTATTGAATATGAATATAGAAAATATTTAAAATCATCATTTCAGTTTGGAAATGATGAATATCAAAAATGTTTTAATGATGAGTTAGAAAAAGCAGTTTTATATAAAGGACCATTTATTAATCTAACACTTCCTTTTACAACAAATCACTCAATTAGACAATTAATAGAGCAAGGTAAAATACATCCTGATTTTGCTAAATTAGGTAAGATTAAACTTGATCAAACATTATATTGGCATCAAGAAGAGTCTTTAAGAAAAATTGAAGAAGGAAGAAGTTTAGTTATTACCACTGGTACAGGTTCTGGGAAAACTGAATCTTTCTTATATCCAATTTTAAATAAAATAATGAAAGATAAATCATCAGGTAAAGATCAGGTTGGAATTAGAGCGATGCTTTTATATCCAATGAATGCTTTAGTTAATGATCAAATTGATCGTGTTCGCGATATGTTATCTAGTTATCCAAATATTACTTATGGATTTTTTACAGGTGATACAAAGGAAAAACTTTCTAAGCCAGAACGTAAAGCAATTGAAGAAGAAAATGGCTATGAAATACCATCTAACGAATTGATTACTCGTGAAGAAATTCGCTCTACTCCACCTGATTTGCTTTTTACAAATTATTCAATGCTTGAATATTTATTGATTAGACCAAAAGATTTTGATATATTTGATACTAATAGATTACAAAATTGGAATTTTATTGTTTTGGATGAAGCTCATACATACAATGGTGCATTAGGCATTGAAATTGCTATGTTATTAAGACGTGTTACCGCATTGGCACCAAAATGTCCTCAATTTATTTTGACAAGTGCTACTTTAGGACAACAAGGTGAGTCTGAGGACGAGATTGTGAACTTTGCAAAAAATCTTACATCTAAAGAGTTAAAAAAAAGTGATATTATTTTTGCAAGAAGAGATCAATTAAAATATGATAATTTCACATTTTTTGTTGATGCTAATGATTATATTTTGCTTGATGAAAAATTCGATGATATGGAAAATGTAAAAACAATAGCTAGCAATTATATGGATGTTTCTAATTGTAAATCGGCTTCTGAATGTCTTTATGAATTATTATCAAGAGACAAAAATGTTTATAATTTATATTATTATTTGAAAGATGGCAGTTTAGAATTTAAGGATTTACTTTACAAGTTTGAAGGTACGGATTTAAATAATGAAAAAGCATTAGTTGCATTAATTCATCTAGTAAATATTGCTAGAAAAAATCATAAAATGATTTATGATTTGAAATATCATACTTTCGTTAGATCCTTAAAAGGTGCATTTGTAACTTTAGGGAAGAATAAAGTCTTAAAACTTGCTAATACAACTGAAGTTGATGGGAAAAAGGCTTTTGAAATTGGTAACTGCAAATACTGTGATACACCATATATTATTGGGAAAATAGAAAGCGGATATCTATTACAAAATAATGAAATTGATATTTATGAAAACTATGGCGAAATGGAAAATGTTGGTTTAGATTATTTTATTTTCAAACAAGATATTGAGGAAAATAAAATTACTAAAGATACAATAGATGGAGAGTACTTAATTTGTTCAAAATGTGGAAAAATAATTGATGCAAAAGATCTAAATAGTGAGAAATGTTCATGTGATGATAATGAGTATATTGAAGTATACAAAATAAAAAACAATAGAAAGAACAATATTGCAAAATGTCCTTGCTGTGGAAAAGGTTCAAAACAAGCTGGTATTGTTAGAACTATTAACTTAGGTAAAGATGAAGGAACTGCACTTTTAGCTCAAACACTTTATCAAGCAATTGATGATGGCAGTGAAGAAAAGGTAACTATAAAAAAATTAGGCTTTGGAAAAAAACAAGAAGTAACAAAAAAAACAAAAGCAAAACAATTTTTAGCTTTTTCAGATAGTAGACAACAAGCTAGTTTTTTTAAAGTATTTTTCCAAAGTAATCATGAAAGATTCTTATCTAAACGTCTTATTTGGGAAGTTATAAAGGATAATAACTACAACAAGGTAAAAGTCGGTACTTTAGCTACTAGTTTAGAAGATTTGATTAATGAAAAACATTTATTTAATGATGAGTTTGATGCATATAAAAGAGCATGGATTATTCTTTTGACTGAATTATTAAGTATTGATGGTATTTATGGCGCAGAAGGTTTATGTATATTTAATTTTGAGTTAGATGTTGAAAAGTATATTAAAAGTTTAGAAACAGAAGCAATTATAGAATTCATGAAAAATACAATATCGACTAGACAGGAGTTTATCGATCTTGTACGTGTGTTATTTGATACTTTTAGAACAGCAAGTGCCATTAAGTATTCTCAATCAGAATTAACTCCTGAACTAAGAAAAGAGTATTTAAATTATCGTCGTTTTAATAACTTTATAAAATTGAATAATGAAGTAAAAGCTATAGATGGTATAAAAGATACATCTGTGAGAAGTTTTTTACCAGTAAAAAATAGCAATACAGCACTTGATTATATGATGAAAGTTACAAAACTAAGCAAAGAGGTTTGTCTAGAATTGCTAACTGAAATCTTTGATGTTTGTGGTGTTGAAGCTAATATTTTTACAAAACAAGATGGACAACCTATTTATCAAATTGACGCCGATAAATATGTATTAAATAATTATAAAAAAACAAAATATTATAAATGTAATAAATGTGGTAAAGTAACACCTTATAACGTCAAGGGAGTTTGTCCTCAAAATAAATGCGACGGACAATTAATTGAAATTGAAGATGTTGATGAAAATTTAGGAGGTAGTTATTATCGAGAACAATACCTTACTAAGAAAATTGAACCTCTAGTGGTCGAAGAACATACAGCACAAATTGAGCGTAAGGCGGCAAAAAAATATCAAAAAGATTTTAAAGATAAAAAAATAAATGTCTTAAGTTGTTCTACAACTTTTGAAATGGGTGTTGATATAGGTGATCTAGAAACCGTGTTTTTAAGAAATGTACCACCAACACCAGCAAATTATGTGCAAAGAGCTGGACGTGCTGGTCGTAGTGAAGACAGTTCTGCATTTGTATTGACATTCTGTGGAGCAACATCTCATGATTATACATATTTTGATGATCCGACAAAAATGATTTCAGGTATTATTAGACCACCACATTTTGAGATTACAAATGAAAAGATTATTGTAAGGCATTTAATCGCGGTTGCATTGGGATATTTCTTTAGAAAAAATCCAGAATATTTTGTTAATGTGGAATCTTTGATATTCAAACATGGAATAGAAGCATTTTTAGATATGCTACAAAATGATAATGAAGAAATAAGAAACGTTATTGATACAAAGATTCTTCCTGAATCTATTTATGCAACTAAATATCACGATATGAATTGGTATAAAAACAAATTATATGATGAAAATAAAATCAAATCATATATGTCAGAATATATTGACAAAGTTAATGTATTGGAAAAAGCTATTTCAGAAGCTTCGAGTGATGGTGAACATGAAAAAGCTGCATACTATAGTAGAGTAATAGCTGCCATAAAGTGTACAAAAGTAATAGATTCGTTATCTTCAAATGGTATTATTCCAAAATATGGATTCCCTGTGGATTCGGTTAATTTAGATGTATATGAAAATGGTATATATAATAGTAAGATTGAATTATCACGCGATCTAAGTATTGCTATATCAGAATATGCACCAGAATCAGAAGTAGTAGCTGACGGAAAAAAATACACTTCAAAATATATTACACTTCCAAGTGATAAGCACTTTACTAAATATTATTATTCTACTTGTGAAAAATGTAGACATGTTAATGTAAGTATTGTTCCATCTGAAATAAAAGAATGTCCTCATTGTGGACATGTTAACGAGGAACAAGTTGTTGAAAGTTTTATCATTCCATCTTTAGGATTTAAAACTGGTGAAAACAAAGAAAGTACAAGGATGAAACCTAAACGTTCCTATGCTGGTGAAGTAAGTTATATAGGTGGAGGTAAAATAGAAAATACAGCGCATATGACTAATCTCTTATCTATTGAATCAGCAATTGATGATCAATTGTTAGTTATGAATTCTAGTTCATTTTATATGTGTCCTGTTTGTGGTTTTTCGGTTATTGATAGAGAAAATAAATTATTACCGCAAATCACAGAAGAACATTATAATTTTAAAGGAATCAAATGTCATGAAACTGTATTAAACAGGGTTAAACTAGGACATTTATTTAAAACTGATGTTGCTCATTTTTATATTGAAGGGATAACTGATATAAATAAAGCTATATCGTTCTTATATGCGTTGCTTGAAGGAATTAGTATTGAATTTAACATTGAACGAAATGATATTAATGGTTTAGTACAATATAATGCTAATACTTTAGGATATGATATCATTGTGTTTGACAATGTCCCTGGTGGAGCAGGGCATGTAAAACGTTTGATTAATAAAGATTCTTTGAAACAATCATTGATAAGTGCAAAGATGAAAGTATCACAAGATTGTTGTGATGAGAATACAAGCTGTTATAATTGTTTAAGAAATTATTACAATCAAAAATATCACAATCGAATTAAACGTAAATACGCATTAGAAGTAATTAATATGTTGTTAAGCAGTTTCAATACAATGATATAAATCTAATCATGACTTAAATTGTTTCTTTATACATAAATAGGTATTTCATATATAACTGAAATACCTATTTATAGTTGTATTTTTATTCTGTTCGTGATCTAATTTTATTAGGAGTTGATATAAATGGAATTTTTAAGAAACCCAATTGAACAAATAGTATATGATTTATGTAAAGAAACTAAGCAATCAATATATTTATGTGCACTCTTTGTTAAGGAAGATATTATAAAAAATATTCTTAATAGCAAAAATGAAAATGTACAAATATCGTTAGTTACTAATTTAAGTAATCATATACATATACATTAGATATTCCTGCATTAAGAAATATCATTAATCATGGCGGTAAAGTATATAATCGTAGTAACTTACATGCAAAGTTCTATCTGTTTGATGCTAATAGAGCAATAGTCACTTCTTGAAATCTAACAAAAATGGTTTATATGACAACTATGAGTATGGATTGTACATAGATAATGAACTTGTTTTTGATATTGATAAGGATTATCATGAACTCACAGAAAACGATGACTTAATAAGAATTGTAAGTCTAAAAAATTTAGATGATATTGAGATTATTAAGAAAAATATAAAACCAGTATATACTCCGAAACAAAAGTCACTTGAATTTGACAAACCAATTCATTCAACAATAACTACTGAAGATATTATTCCTTTATTTAAAGAAAATACATGGAGGAAACTTATGTTTAAAGTTATTGATCAATTTGATGAGGATGTATTTACTAAAGAAACGTTTAATGAATATAAAGGTAAAATACATAAAGCGTATCCACTAAACAAACATCCTGATGATAAAATACGTCAGATACTACAACAACTACGTAATTTAGGTCTTGTAGCTTTTCTTGGTAATAGATTTTATGAAAGACTTTGGACTCCAACTGAGTTCTATTAATTTGATCGTGTAATTGAGTATTCTATGAACATACTCAATAATAAATAATGAAAATAATTTCGATAAAACAGATCACTATTAATTATATTTGGGTATACAAACTTTAGATTCGATATTACAATTGGTAATTTAAGAGGGAGGTGCGGACAATTTCTAGGATTTGTTATTTCAATTAAGCTCCAGTAATTATCTGTACTCTTTTGAACTTAGATAATTTAACGATTGTTTTATTTTTTGGGATTGTACCACACAATATATCCATTTATAAGAGCTATAAAATTTTCTATACTGACATTATTCCATTTTCTCCCGTAAAACATTTCATTTTTCATTCTTCCAAATAATCCTTCACATGCTGAATTATTTGGCAAACAGTGTTTCTATTTTCGTCCCATATTCAGCGCTGCCTGCTTTAAAATATCATTTTCCATTTTTAATCGATGATTTTCTTTGCGAAGTTTAATAAGTTCTTTTTCTGCATCGCTGCGATTATCTTCGATATTTAATGAACCGATAGAGTTAAACTTATCAATCCATGAAGATAGAGCAGAAGGAGATAATTCATATTCACGAATCAATTCAGCTCTAGGTTTACCACTATTATATAATTCTACAATTTTTTGTTTAAATTCATCACTATAGGTTCTTCTTTCTCTTGCCATTTTAGTTTACCTCACTTTTACTTTCTAAATTGTAACAGTTCTCTTAGAAACTGTCCAATTTAGTGTAACCTATCCAAATATCAGAAAATATCATAAAAAGATGATGGAAAAGCGACAGAAAGAAGCTCTGATTAATTAAGAAGATTCAGAAACGCTCTAAAAAAAAACGGAATTTAAAACAGATACCCTTATTGCGCCAAAAAAAGGGCTTTTTTTATGCAAAAATTAATTAAAAATAGCAAAAAAATTAAATTTTCCAAAAAATAATCTTCAAAACAAAAAAAGAAGCTGTAACGCTTCATTAAAGGTAAAAAAAACCTCCTTTCGTTACAGCCCCATATTTATAAATTTGAAACTCTGGCATGAGTATAAGAGAAATAGTGAACTTCTTGCATCGTTAACTAAGTACTATATCAAAAGAAATAAAGCAAAATAAAATTGAAATATATATTAGACAATGTTTTTATATATATTTTCCTAATAAAACTCAAAAACTATTTACTTTAAGAAAGAATGTCACCATGAGCTCATTAAAGATGAAAATACTATAAATTATATTGAAAATAATTAAATTGCATTGGTCACTTGACAAATTATTAGTATAAAAGTAAAAGACATCTTTATACCTTTGACTTCTATCGTTTATAGGATGATGCATAGAAAACAAATAAAGACAATCAGTATCGAGCGGTTAAGAAGAAATGGTCATTTTAAGTGACCGGCAAAAAAAGAGGAAAAATCAATGATGGCTTGGACGATAAAAACGTCCTTATGAAGTGTACAAACGAAAACATAAATGATTTATTTAGAGAATTTTATACAAATGAAATGAATTTATCAGAGTTAGATAAAAATGAATTGTATTATAATTTGATTTTGTAAAGGGTTGGCAAAGAAAATGTATTCAATATAAAATATTAGATGAAGTCATATTTTATTATTACTTTTGTTAGGTGCTGCATTTTATTTGATGATTTATCTGTTCAAAAAGATATTTATATTATATAAATTTACATTGTAGATAGTAGTATACGTGGGCATATTCATTTTATATGTAAATTTGATTAAGAGAAGATTGTTTTGTGTATGATTTTAACAAGAAATCAAAGAGTTTTTTAAATATACGATTATTCTGATTGATAAAATTCTAACAATGTGGTAAAAAAGTAAAAGATTTAAGAATAAAAGTATTGATTGTCCGCACCTTCGACTGGTAAATATACTTAGTATATTATAATAATGAATTAACTGAATGTATTGAATCGAGAAGAGTAGATAAACTAAATAAATCAGATATAAAGTAATGTCCATATATGTGTTTTTGTCAATGAACGGATATAGTGGTATATAAAGAGCAAATTATATATGAATGTGTACTGATTTTTATATTATTAGCTATTGTCTTAAATCTTGGTTAGATAGGATCAGTTGAAAAATTTTTCTTGTCGTTAGATATTAGCGATAGTATTATCTTTAGTTATAAAATATTATAATTGATAATCTAAATAATATATATGAAAAGAGGTAAATTATGATTTTGTATTTCTCTGGGACTGGCAATTCTAAATGGGTTGCTAGTTTGTTAGCTAAAAAATTAAATGATAAAAGTTATGATATCTGTGCAATCGATGATGAAATAGATTTGACACAAGAAAAACAGATTGGATTTGTTTTTCCTGTTTATGCATGGAATGTTCCAGAAGTAATGTTGAAATATGTTAGAAGGATGAAAAAGCAAGATGTTTTTACATTTGCGATTTGTACATGCGGTGCTGATTGTGGAAAAGCATTAAAACGTTTGTCAAAGTTATATCATTTAGATAGTAGTTATAGTGTTGTTATGCCTAATAATTATTTGATTGCTAGTAAGATTGAAGATTTATCAGTAATTACTAAAAAGATTGCTGATGCTAAAAATGAAATTGATACAATAGCAAGTGAAATAACCGCTAGAAAAAAAGTATATCGCGTTCATGAAGGTAGTTTGGCTTCATTAAAATCATCAATTATAAATTGGGGATTTAATAAATTTGCACGTTCAACTAAACCATTTCATGTAAATAAGCAATTATGTAATCAATGCGGAAAGTGCGCTAGTATGTGTCCTAGTAAAACGATAGAATTAATTGATGGTTATCCTACGTGGCATGATCAATGTTATATGTGTTTACGTTGTTTTAATCATTGTCCTAAAAATGCGATTCAATATGGTAAAAATACGGAAAATAAAAAAAGATATTGCTTAGATGAATATTTATAGTTAGATGACATAAATATTTTCATCACATCTTTTGTTGTTTATGTTATAATAACGAATCGTGGTGATTAAAATGAAAAGATTATGGAATTCGATAAAGAATGATACAGTTTTAATAATTGCTTTTGTTTTAGCAATTATTTCAAGTTTTTTTGTAAAACCCTCATGGGATTATTTAAACTATATTGATTTTACAACATTAGCATTATTGTTTTGTTTAATGTTAATTGTAAATGGTTTACAAAGTATCAAACTATTTGAACAAGTGGCAATATATTTTCTAAAGAAAATGAAAACAACTAGACAATTAGATATTTTATTAGTTGGTTTATGTTTTTTCTTTAGTATGTTTATTACTAATGATGTGGCTTTAATTACGTTTGTACCATTAGCAATTATTGTTTTAAAAATGCTGAAGATGGAAAATAGGATTGTTCATGTAGTTGTATTACAAACAATAGCTGCTAATTTAGGAAGCATGTGTACACCTATTGGTAATCCGCAAAACTTATTCTTGTATACATATTTTAAGATGTCTTTAGGTGATTTTTTAATTGCAATAATACCGTTTGTTTTAATTTCTTTTGGTTTAATTGCAATTCATATTGTAAAGAAACAAGATGAAAAAATTAAAACACCAACATTACATCAAAAAGATGATACCAATATTGTTTATTTATGGATTTATTTAATCATGTTTGGTTTATGTTTATTAAGTGTTTTACATTTAATTAGTATTTTTTATTTGTTGCCAATAATATGTTTAGGATGTTTCTATCTTGATAAAAAGACTTTAATTAGAGTTGATTATAATTTATTATTGACATTTGTTGGATTTTTTATCTTTATTGGTAATTTAAAAAACATTGATATAATATCACAATTTTTAAGCCAATTAGTTGCAAATAATGAAATAGCAGTTAGCGTTATTTGTTCTCAAATATTTTCAAATGTTCCTGCAACAATTTTGTTATCTGGTTTTACTAAAAATGTACATGATTTATTAATTGGAGTTAATATTGGCGGACTAGGAACATTGATTGCTTCAATGGCATCATTGATTTCTTATAAATATATTGCAAGAATGTACCCAGAACATAAAAAAGAATATTTTAAAATGTTTACTAAATACAATATTATTTATTTAATCATTTTATGTGTAGCAGCATTTTTAATTAAGATGGTATTATAGAAACTTACAAGTAAAATATTTCAAAGGAATAGGTGAGCTTATTCCTTTTAATTTACCCATTATTAAGTTTAATTTAGTCATTTTTCAAACAAATGACTAAATTAATTGAGTAATAAATTTTAATAAAAAAACATTTAAGTTTACGAAAATTATACAAATTGGCATGAATAAAATATATAATTATAAATAGCAAATGAAGGATAATCTATGAAAGTATGTTACAACAAATTTTTAAGTTATTAATTGATAAAGGAATTCGTAAAATGGAGTTTGCTAGGATGGCAGGTATTAGTCAAAATACTATGGCTAGACTATCACGGAATCAAGATATATCTTTAGATGTATTAGGAAAAATATGTTGTACTTTGAATTGTAAAGTAGATGATATTCTAGAATTTATGCCTGAGGAAAAGGAGTTTTAAAATGGTTGATATAAAAAAAGAACAGGAACGTGATGAATTACATCGAGCAATTTGGGCAATTGCCGATGAATTGCGAGGGAGCATAGATGGTTGGGATTTTAAAAGTTATGTTTTAGGAATGATGTTTTACCGTTATATTTCAGAAAATTTAACAAATTATATTAATGAAGGAGAAATTGAAGCAGGAAATGAAGATTTTGATTATGCTAAGTTATCTGATGAAGAAGCAGAACAAGCTCGTGAAGATTTAGTGCAAACAAAAGGCTTTTTTATTCTTCCCTCAGAACTTTTTTGTAATGTAAGAAAAAAAGCATCTTCAGATGAAAATCTGAAGATGACCCTTGAATCTGTATTTAATCATATTGAAGAATCTGCAAAAGGTAGTGAAAGTGAAGATAATTTTGCTGGTTTATTTGATGATATTGATGTTAATAGCAATAAACTAGGAGTCACTGTTGCAAAACGTAATGATAAATTGATAAAACTAATGGATGGTATTGCCAATATGAAATTAGGTAATTATAAAGATAATTCAATTGATGCATTTGGTGATGCTTACGAGTATTTAATGAGTATGTATGCATCTAATGCTGGAAAAAGTGGTGGTGAATTTTTATACACCTCAGGAGGTATCTGAATTATTAACACGAATAGCAGTAGATGGTAAAGATGCTGTAAATAAAGTATATGACCCAGCTTGTGGTTCTGGTTCTTTACTTTTACAAGCTGCTAAAATCCTTGGTAAAGAGAATGTTCGTCAGGGATTCTTTGGACAGGAGATTAATTTAACGACATACAACCTATGTCGAATCAATATGTTTTTACATGATATTGATTATGATAAATTTGATATTGCACATGAAGATACTTTATTACATCCACAACACTGGGATGATGAACCTTTTGAAGTAATTGTTTCTAATCCGCCTTATTCTATTAAATGGGAAGGGGATAATAATCCAGTATTGATTAATGATCCGCGTTTTTCTCCAGCAGGTGTATTAGCACCTAAGTCTAAAGCGGATTTAGCATTTATTATGCATTCACTATCTTGGTTAGCAACAAATGGAACTGCATCAATCGTATGTTTTCCTGGAGTAATGTATCGAGGTGGCGCGGAAAAGAAAATAAGACAATATCTAATCGATAACAATTTTATTGATTGTATCATTCAGTTACCTAATAATTTATTCTTTGGTACAAGTATTGCAACATGTATCATGGTGTTAAAGAAAAATAAAACTGATAATAGTACATTATTTATTGATGGTTCTAATGAATGTGTAAAGGTAACAAATAATAACAAACTGACAAAAGAAAATATAAAAAAATTAGTAGATAAATATATTTCACGTAAAGATGAGGATTATTTTGCACGTTGTGTTTCATATGAAGAAATCAAAGAAAATGATTATAACTTATCTGTTAGTACTTATGTTGAACCAGAAGATACTAGAGAAGTAATTGATATTATTGAATTAAATAAAGAAATTGAAAAAATTGTGGCAAGAGAGCAAGTCTTACGTGATGAAATAGCAAAGATTATAATGGAGATTGAATCATGAGAGGAGAACGAGAAATTGATTGTTTAAATTATGTTAAAAAAAGTTTTTTAAATAATTTAAACATATTACTTTATTGTGATAATAAGGATAAAATTAGAAATATTATTTTAAATGCCAAGCCAAATATAAATAGCAGTCAATTTCCAGACTTTGTATTTGAAAATGGGTTTATAGAACATTTTCAAGTGACGGGTTCAAAGGAAACAAAAAAAGGTGCTGAACACAATAGAAATCAAAGTTATTTTGAAAAAAAAGGGAAGGATCAACTAAAAAGATTAGAAAATAATATAAAAAATTCTACGCCTTCTAATAAACTGCTAATTGAAACGACAAAAATGATAAATTCAGAATATAACTACGATATGTATCAAAAGTCATTCAAAAAAAATTGGGAAAATCATATAGAATCATTGAATAAATATGATGGAAAAAAAGATGTTGGTATTTTTTTAATTGAATATAAGGGTGCACTTTTACCAAAAAAACAAAAAGAAGAAGTATTAGAATTTTACAAATTAAGCGAAGATAAAAATCTTTTAAGATATATGTATGATTTTAAATATAAGATACATTATGTTATTTTTACAGATAGACAAAATTGTCAGGTAATTGAAACAAAGTTAATACAAAAGTTAATAAAAGAAGTTCCTGAAGTTATATCAATAGGAAGCAGTCGATATATACTCACTAATGTAAATTTGTTTATTGATGTTGTAGACATAAAACAAGAATTTGTAATGGAGAAAAAAACTTATGAGTAAATTAGAAGAACTGATACAGGAATTATGTCCTGATGGAGTAAGATTTAAATCAATAAAAGAAGTTTATCAAAGAGTAAAGGGAACTCCAATTACTGCTGGAAAAATGAAGGAAATTGAAAATAATAAGGGTGATATTCGGGTATTTGCTGTTGGAAAAACAGTTATTAATGCATATGAAAAAGACATACCGAAGGCAAATATTACTAGAGTACCTGCTGTGTTAGTGCAGTCTCGAGGTATAATTGATGTAATATATTATGAAAAACCATTTACATTTAAAAATGAAATGTGGGCATATACGCATCAAGAAAAAATATCAGTCAAATTTCTTTACTAGTATTTCAAATAGTAAAAAAGGGATTAAAATGCAATTATGAAACAAAATCTTCAAATGAGTCGTTATTTCGCGGAAAAATGAATTTTTCAAATCAGATTAAATATAATTACGCTCATAAAGAACGATGTTTTGTAGAATATGATGATTTCAATACAAATCGAATTGAAAACATATTATTAAAATCAACTCTTGAACTACTGTATAAGAAAACAATTTCATCTAAAAATAAAATGGATATAAAAACATTATTAAACAGTTTTCAAGATGTCAATACATCAGATAATTATAAAAAAGATTTTGATAAAATAGTTATAGATAGAAATACAAAAGATTATCAAAAAGCTCTAGTGTGGAGTAAAATATTTCTGATGAATAAAAGCTTTTCTTCATTTTCAGGATCACATGTAGCTTTTTCACTATTATTTCCAATGGAAACATTATTTGAAAGCTATATTGCATTTAACATAAGCAAATTATTAAAAACAACAGATTATAATGTAACAATTCAAGATAGAAGATTTTACCTTTTTGATAAACCAACAAAGAAATTTGCTCTTAGACCTGACATTGTGATTCATAATGATGAGTCTTGTCATCCCATTATAATTGATGCAAAATGGAAATTGTTAGCGGAAAATAAAATTAATTATGGTATCTCACAAATCGATATGTATCAAATGTATGCATATCATAAGAAATTTAATGCTAGAAAAGTCATTTTAGTTTATCCAAAAGCTGAACAATTCATATCAAATAAAAAAATAAATTATTACTCTCAAGATGGAGTAGATATACGTATAAACTTTGTTGATTTGTTTAATTTAAATAATAGTCTAATTAATATAATTGATCTGCTTGATTAATTCATTAATAAATCTATATAAAAAGGTTAATAATTAATGTATAATAAAAATATCCAAACTAGATCAAGCTAAAAGAAAGGAATACTATAATGAAAGAAACAATAGGACAAGTTTTTTCAATCAGTAGAGATAATAAACCACTTCCATTTCTTACTATTTCTAAAGAGATATCAGATGGTATCATTTATTTCTCATTAGCTAAAAATACTGATATCTCTGCAGAAATATACTCTAATCATAAATTACTAATTGTAGTAGATGGCAATATGGAAGTATATATTTCAAATAAACAATCATTTCATCTAACAACATTAGAAATGATTGTTACTGATACTAATATTCCTATCGGTATTAAAGCAAATGAAGATGTTGTTTATACAGAAATCAATTTAAGGAGGAACGATAAAATGAATGAGTTGATCAAAGCAGGAGAAGTTTTTAAACTTAAAGATTTATTACCATATCAGGAAGGTAAAATCGTAAATATGGATTTCATCCATAACGACAAAATGAAATTTGTTGTTATGAGTTTTGATGAAGGAACCGCATTGTCAGAACATGCCGCTCCAGGAGAAGCTTTAATATTTGCTTTAGATGGTGAAGGTATCATTGGATACGAAGGAAAAGAACATGAAATCCATCAAGGTGAAAACTTCCATTTTGCTAAAGGTGGTATGCATTATGTTAAAGCTAAAGGTAAATTCAAAATGGCTTTGCTTTTAGTGTTTGAATAATTTTATCTACATGCAGATTAAATTTATTTTTGATCTGTTTTTTTGTAAAAGTAATAAATAATTGTTGTTATTTCATCGATAATGATTACAATTAAAGTATTGGAATAATAATATTTATAAAATATTTTACATAAAAAGGAGTAGTAATTATAGATAATTATCTTGATAAAATCAAAGAACAATTAAAAACAATGACTGAAAGAGAAAAAGACGAATGGATTTTAGCTCAGGTTAAGATTATGCCAGAAGATAAGCTGGAAGATGTATATAAAAGTTTAACTGGTATCAAAAAGATAATCAACATGCCAGGCCGTGATGAAATTGATGAGTTTTGTAATATGGTAAATAGTGGTGATATGTTATAGAATATTACACTTATTACGCTGAATTTCTAGATGGACGCTATTATGGTGACTGGGAATATTACTATCGTGACCTAAAAGGTGCTATGGATTTTATTGCATCAGTAATTAGTGGTTGTTATAAATTAGTAACTTTACAAGAATATCAGGAAGCATCAGAAATATTAGCTCAAATATTAAAATTAAAGTTTGTAATCGAAAACGATCCAGAATCAGAAGATAATTGTCCTGAAGATTATATGGATCTAGATTTAGCTAATAGCGAACGTTTGATTTCATTAGATAAAGATAATTTGTTTAAAGCATATGTTAGTTCATATATGTATATTATTGATGATAATACTGTTTTAGCTAACAAAATAGTTTCTATTTTAGAAATGAAATTATTTGAAAACTGTGATTTATCTTTTATTATTAAAACCAATAATAAAACTTTATTAAATGACATAAAAGATAAGTTAAATGAAGATTTAATTAAATTGGAAAAAGAACATCAAGATAAAAAAGCACAAGATGAATATTATAATGATTATTACGAAGATGAAGAACAGATTGAACATATTAGATCTTTAATAGTATATTTTAAAGATTATTAAGTTATAAGGATATTTGGAGAATTCTATGAAATTAATACATAATAAATTGGTAAGAGACAAAATACCAGAAATAATAAATCAAGCTGGTAAAGAATGCAAAATAAAAATATTAAATGATGATAAATACAGCAATGAGTTAAAGAAAAAGCTATGTGAAGAAGCTAAAGAAGTTTTAGAAACTAAATCAAAGCAAGAATTAATTGGAGAAATAAGTGATGTTCTAGAAATAATTGATGCTTTAAAAGAAGTTTACAAGATTGATGATCAAGAATTAATAAAAGCTAAAAACAGTAAGGCTAATAAAAATGGTGCTTTTAAAGAAAAAATATTTTTAGAATACGTTATCGATAATAACAATGAGTGAATATATCAAACTATGGCTAGAAATCATTGAAAATATGAACAATGATAATACATATAAACTAGCTTGGGGAAGAGCACTATTAGAATTGATTCTAGAAATCGAACATGTCAAAGATGATAATATTATCTCATTTAATGATATTGCTAAAAAAATGCTTAAATATTACTGGAATCAAATATACTTCTTTAACTTAAAACAAAGTCCAGCTAAAGTGCCGGTTATTGTTCAAGAAACTGAAAAATGTATTCACTTTGTTAGTCAAAAAAAAGACTCAAATATACCAATCTGGTTTGATCAAGCTGAAATATACTTAAAACAAGACCAAAGCTTCTATCAAAAAGAAATTAAAAAAATCGCTACTAAATTAACCCATGATGTATCATGGCGTTTTAAGATAGTAAAAGGAGATTCTTTAGAAATATATAATTTGGATATTCCTAATCGTGAAGTACATTTTACAAAATCAGATGTTTATGATTTAAAAGAATATGCTTTTGTTTTATCACAATTATTGAATTATCGCTGGGCGCAGTTATTAGAAAAATTTAATAATAGTCCAAAAATTGCTTCAAAAGTAAAAGGAATATCTGATGAAAAAATTAGAAGACATAATTTAAGAAAATACCGTGATATTCTTCTGGAACAAATGGAAGATGAAAAGATAATTGATTTTTATACTGACGATATATTAGATTTTAATGATATTTCAGTTGATCATGTAATACCTTGGTCTTTTATGTATAGTGATGATATATGGAATTTAGTATTAACTTCTAAATCTATTAATTCTAAAAAAAGCAATGCTGCTCCTAGTGAACAAATAATAAAAAAATTAGAATCCAGAAATATTAAGCTTCTTAAAGTAGTCAAAGAAGAAAAATATAAAAAAGAATTACAAATTGCAATAGACAATGATTATGTAAGAAAGTTCTATCTTTCATTTAAATTATAATAATCATAACTTGAAAATAGTAACGTTAAAATCAAATATTAATTTTTGCTGTATGGAGATCTGTTTATGAAAAAGCAATTAAAGAAATTATAAAATTTAATAAAGAAAGAGATTGGGATCAATTTCATTCACCAGAAAATTTAGCAAAATCAATTGCTATTGAAGCAGGGGAGTAATTAGAATGTTTTCAATGGGATAATAATTATAATAAAGAAGCGGTTTGTGAAGAATCGGCAGATGTGGTAAATTATTGTATTGTTATGGCCGATAAACTAAATGTTGATTTAGAAGAGATTGTGTTAAATAAGTTGGAAAAAAATCGTCAAAAGTATTCAGTTGAAAAATCTAAAGGGAGTTCTAAAAAATATAACGAGTTTTGATTGTATATCAAAAAACAATTTATATGGTGTAAAATTAGATTTAATTGAAGATAAACTCAAAAAAGAAAACAGTACATAAAAATTTATCAAAAATGCTATATAGTTTTTTACTAAATCAAAGGTGAAACTATTTACATTGATTATATTATTGATTGTTGTAAAAATTAATCAAGAGATATAAAATTACAGTGAATCAATATTCTTTGAATTAACTATACAACAATGTATATTTTCATTTTTGCCAGTTTATTTATATGTAGAAAAAAAGTATCGTGGTTTTGTGTTTTGTTTGTAAACTATGTACTTCATTATATTAGATTTTTGATAGTTGACAAATAATTAAAATTTTAATAAACTTTAGTAGAATTAAATAAACTGGTTCGAAAGCCAAACCCAGTATAAAAAACTAAGAATAATAATGAAAGTGGCTTTGCCACTTTTTATTATTATTTGGCTTCAAACTGTAATTTTGGAGAGGTAAGAAAATGAAAAAAAGAAAAGATTTAATTAAGATGATTACTTTAAATGGCATGGTTGCTACTGTTTATGCGGTGTTAACTTTGATGATTCAACCGCTGGCATATCGAGAATTGCAATTAAGGTTATCAGAGATTGTTGTATTATTAGCATTTTATAATAAAAAGCTAATACCAGGGCTAGCAATAGGATGTTTTATAGCAAATATTCCTTCACCTTTAGGAATTATTGATTGGATCGTAGGTCCGCTTAGTACATTAGTTGTATGTTATTTTATGAATAGAGTAACGAATATTTATCTTTCGGCTTTAATTGGTTCGTTAGCGACAGGATTAATTATTGGTGGGGAATTGAGTTTAGTTTATCATATACCTTATTTAATTAATGCACTGTATGTTTTTATTGGTGAAGCAATTGTATTATATTTAGGAACATTTATTTTTAAACGATTAGAAAAGAATGTTAAATTTATAGAATATGTTAAGGAGTAATTATGGAGCGTTATAGTCATATCTTAGAAAAAGATAAAAGAGAAATAGTTTTGTTAAAGTCAAGACCATGTATATGGGGTAAGTGTTCGTTTTGTGATTATATTGAAGATAATGATGTTAATCAAAATGAAAATAGGAAGATTAATGATGAGGTATTGAATAATGTAACGGGTCAATATGGAGTATTAGAAGTTATTAATTCAGGTAGTTTTTTTGAACTACCTGATGAGACAATAGAAAGAATATATAAAATTATTGTTGAAAAGAAAATAAAGAGATTATATATTGAAGCTCATTATTTATATAAAAAGAAGATAAAAGCTTTAAGAGAAAAATTCAAAATAGAGATTATAGTAAAAACTGGTATCGAAACTTTTAATGATGAAATGAGAAACAATGTTTTAAATAAAAATGTTCATTTTGACAAAATCGAAGAAATATTAGAAGATTTTGATTCACCATGTTTAATGGTTGGTATCCAAGGTCAAACTAAAGAGATGATTAGAAAAGATATTGAAATACTAACCAAATATTTTGATCATGGAACAATTAATATATATCGTAATAATTCTACGCCAATAAAAAGAGATGAAGAATTAATAAAATGGTTTGATGAAGAATATCATGATTTAAAAAATAATAGAAAATATGATTATTTAGGAATCCCTACTGATTTTGGGGTCGGAGATTAGAATTTAGATATAAATTAAATACTAATAAACATATACCAAGAGGATAGTTTCTTTGAAATAGTTATTAATATTGCTTTATGATAGTTATATCTTATTTACGTTAAAATATGATGTTTCACTAATATAACTTATGGTTATATTAAAAGAAACAGCGATATTAAAGAACTTACTAAAGAAAAACAAGAATAACTAGCATATTGTATCTTGAGGAATTAGTATAAAATTGATAAAATAGGTATGTAAAAAAAATATTTAGATTAGGAGTGGAATATATGGCTATTTTAGCAGGTGATTTTAGAACAGGATTAACTTTAATTGTTGACGGTGATCCTTGTCAAGTTTTAGATTTTCAACATGTAAAACCAGGTAAAGGAGCTGCTATCTTAAAAACCAAGATGAGAAACTTAAAAACTGGTGCAATTCAAGAAAGAAACTTTAATGCTTCTACTAAGTTTGAAGCAGCAAACATTTCTAGAAAAGAAGCTCAATATTCATATCAAGCAGATGGTACATATTATTTTATGGATATGGAAACATATGAAACATATGAATTGGCTGAAGAACAAGTAGGAGATACTAAATACTATATTATTGAAGGTTCAACTGTTTCATTAATGTTCTTTGAAGGATTATTATTATCTGTATCAGTTCCAGAAAAAGTTGAATTAACAGTTGTGGAAACAGACCCAGCAATTAAAGGAGCACCATCTAACCAAACAAAAGATGCTGTTACTAATACTGGATTAACATTGAGAGTTCCTCAATTCATCGAACAAGGAGAAGTAATTGTTGTATTTACAGCAGATGGTAAATACTCAGGAAGAGCTTAATTAAGCTCTTTTTTAAAATTATGAATAAAATTGTCTTAATTACCGGAGGAGCTCAAGGCATTGGTAGAGCTATTGCTATTGAACTAGCAAAACAGGGCTATGATATAGTAATTAATTACTTAACATCGTCAAAAGAAGCTGAGTCATTGAAAGAGATGATCATTGAACAATATAATGTTCGTTGTATGATAGTTAAATGTGATGTTTCTAAAGAAGACAAAGTTGATGAAATGGTTTCATTGATTGAAGATACTTTTGGTGGAGTTGATATTTTAATCAATAATGCTGCAATTGATTTATCAAACTTATTTCATTTAAAGACTGCTGAAGAATTTAGAAAAACATTAGATGTAAATGTAGTAGGGGCATTTAATTGTAGTAAGCGGGTATATCGTCATATGATCGATCAAGAATATGGAAGAATAATAAATATTTCTTCGACTAATGGGATTAATACTTATTATCCAATGTGTATTGATTACGATGCAAGTAAAGCGGCATTAATTTCAATGACGCATAATCTGGCTTTTGAATTTGCACCATATGTTAATGTAAATTGTATTGCCCCAGGATTCATTGGGACTGAAAATGAATTAGATGGATATGATGAAGAGTTTTTAAAAGAAGAAACAGAAAAAATAATGGTCAATCGTTATGGTAAACCAGAAGAAGTAGCTTATTTAGTTAAGTTTTTAATTAGTGATGAAGCAAATTTTATCAATAATACGATTATTCGGATTGATGGTGGACAAAAGGGAAGCTGTTAAAAATTATTTAAGATTTATAAATTTGGCATAGTCGAGCAAGTCGTCTATGCCTTTTTCCTTTAAAGAGAATACTTTAAAATTTGGATAGTTAAAAAGGAGCACAATAATGTATAGTGCTCCTTTAATCAAAGTTATTTTATTACATGACAGCTTAGAATTCCATAATATTTAAAGCATTCAACTGCTTTTTCATCAATTACTTCACCACAAACCAAAATAGGAACTGCCGGTGGACAACCAACCGAAGCTTTCGCTAAGACTTTACCAATACATTTATCGATAGGTAATGTTTCAAAAGGTGAAAGCATTGCCTCACGAATTGACATAGATGCAGTCGGATAAGAAAATTGAGGTAGTGAAATATTAATTGCTTGCTTACGGGGAATTTTTATTAAATAATCAGTCAAATATTGAATATCCGCTTCTTTATGTGAAGGCGTAAACATAAAAACAACATAGTCTGGATCAGAAAATTCCACAATTATATTTTGCTTTGCTAATAACTTGGCAAATTCATTTCCACTATATCCATAATCCTTTGTAGCAATCGTTAATTTAAGTGGTTCATTACCAATAAGCTGATAGCCATTTTCAATAAGCTTTTGCTTCATAGTATCAATAATTGGAATAAAATCAGTTAATTTATTTGTCAGTTGTTCTAAATATACATTCGCTAAATCCAAAGATTGCAGTATCAAATAAGAAGGACTTGTAGATCCAAATAATCTAAATGCTTCTTTTACATCACTATCTAAAAAAGATAATCGTTTTTTTGATAGATGAAGATAAGCCCCTCCGGTTAATACAGGAAGTGTTTTATGAGCTGAATCACAACACATGTCACAACCTAAATCAATTGGATGCAATGAAGTAGGGAGAAACTTCAAATAAGCGCCATGTGCATTGTCTACTAGTAATAAGACATCATATTTATGACAAACATTTGCTAAATCAAAAATTTTAGCTTGATTACCTAAGTAATCAGGTGAAGTAATATAAACAGCCACAGGTAATTGTTTAGCTTTTTTTAATTCTTTATCAAGTGTATCTGGTTCAATTAGACAAGATAGATACGTATTATGGGGTGAATATAACCACTTTACTGAAAAGTCTAATAAAGCAACAGCACTAATAAATGTGCTATGAGCATTTCTTGCAGCCCAAATTAAAGGATTTTTAGATTTTTCTTTTGCATATTGTAAAGTTAGTGATAACATCGCACGAATAGCATGTGAAGAACCTTCCGTTGAATAGAAAGTTCGCGAATTAAAAAGCTTACTTGCATTTAATTCACTTTCTTTGATGATGCCATGAGCTTCATATAAACTATCTGCTCCAACGATTTCGGTGATGTCGTAAGCCTCACACCCTAAATAGGAAGCTCCTTTATGACCAGGCATATGAAATCGTTTGGGATTTTGCTTATTATAACGGACAATAAAATCATGAATTGGTGTTTTCATTATTCATTTCCTGAAAAAGCTCGATTGATGGCTACCATAATTGCACATTCCATTCTTTTGCGGAATAACTCACACCCAGCTTCATAAACACCAGTAATTGAACCTGTAGCATGGTATGCATTTGCTGCACAACCACCTGAACAATAAAGTCTTGCCCAACAGTCTTTGCATTCTGGATGAGCGTAAACGTTACATGAAGCAAATTTATCTTGGATTTGATGATTTGTTACACCTTTCCAAACATCACCTAATTTAAATTTTTCATCACCGACGAATTGATGACAAGGATATAAATCGCCCCAAGGAGTAACTGCCATATATTCAGTTCCTGAACCACAACCAGAAATTCTTTTATAAATACAAGGACCACCAGTAAGATCAATCATATAGTGATAGAAAGTGAATGGGTCATTTTCTTTATCGTGTTTTAACATAAGTTCAGCCAGTTTTTCATATTGATCCATTACAATTTCCATATCTTCTTTAGTTAGGGCAGAAGGATCATCAGCCCCGCTTACAACGGGCTCCATACTTAATTCACGGAAACCAAGATCTAACATAGTTTGAACATCTTTTAAAAAGTCAGGATTTGCATGTGTAAAGGTACCACGCATATAATAGTCTTTGCCACCACGGGCTTCAACAAGCTTTTGGAATTTTGGGACAATTCTTTCCCAACTTCCCTTGCCAGCATAATCCACACGATAACGATCATGGATTTCTTTACGACCGTCTAAACTCAATACTACATTACTGCATTCACGATTGGCGAATTCAATAACTTCATCATCAATTAACATTCCGTTTGTTGTTAAGGTAAAACGGAAATTTTTATTTTTTTCTTTTTCAATTGAACGAGCATAAGCCACTAAATCTTTTACCACTTGGAAATTCATTAATGGTTCACCACCAAAAAAGTCAACTTCAAGGTTATGACGAGTTCCTGAGTTTTCAACTAAAAAGTCAAGAGCCTGTTTACCAACCTCAAAACTCATTAAAGCGCGTTCACCTTTATATTTTCCTTGGCTTGCAAAGCAATACGAGCAATTAAGATTACAAGTATGAGCAACATGTAGACACAAGGCTTTTACAACACCTGATGTTTTTTCTTTTAAAGTTCCAGCCATCGATTCAAAGGTATCATCAGCAAAAAGTTTTCCAGCATCTTTAAGTTCAGTGATTTGTTGATAGCATTCATACAAATCATTTTCGCTAATATCTAATCGATCTTTATAAAGTTCTTTCATTTCTGAAATTAATGTATCTTTATCTTTATCAAGATACTTAGCTATCATTTCATAAGCTACTTCATCAACTGCGTGAACAGAGCCTGAACAGACATCAAGCACGATGTTATATCCACCTAATTTATATTGATGTATCATATTTTAATTTCTCCTTTATAATATAAAAAATGTCGCCAAGTAGGCGGCATTATTTTTTGATTTAAATTACTTCTCGTTTTTCTTGTTTGTGTTTTCACATTTCTGATTAGCAATACCACAGCTAGTTTTGCAAGCAGATTGACAAGATGTTTGACACTCACCACAACCACCGTTTTTGGCGCTATCACAAAGATTACGAGTTTCAAGAGTCATAATGTGTTTCATAATAAACCTCCCAATTGTAATTTTTTATAGGTATCGATATTTTATACATTATTGAATAATATCTCGACTAAAGTTTATCATTTTTATAACAAAAAGTCCATAGCTTATTGCCATTTTAAAAAACGAGAAAAACATTTTAATCTAACTTACTTTCCATATTTGATAGTGCAAGTAAAATCGATAGCTTTCCATACTCAAATGTTAAACCACCTTGTAAGTATAATGTATAAGGTTCAATAACAGGCGCATCAGCACTTAATTCAATCGTACTACCTTGTGTAAAGCTACCAGCAGCCATAACTTCATCAAATGGATACCCAGGCATTGGTGCTGGTAAAACATGAACAAAAGAATCAATAGGACTTGTCTGTTGAATACCTTGAGTAAAACTTACTAAATTATCTTTAGTTTTTAGTTCTAAAGTTTGAATAATATCAGTACGAAATTCATCATAGCGAGGAGACACATTAGAATATCCTAGCTTTTCTAACATATAAGCTGTAAACACAGCTGTTTTTAAGGCATTTTTGACAGCATTAGGGGCCATAAATATTCCCTTAAAAAAAGTATTGTTTAAATTAAAGTTTGCACCTAAGTCTTTTCCAATTCCCGGAGCTGTTAAACGCTCAGCAACCATGTGAATCAATATCTCATTTCCAGCAACATATCCACCTGTAGGAGCAATTCCACCACCAAGATTTTTCATTAATGATCCAACAACAATATCAGCACCAGCATGTCCAGGTTCTTTAGTTTCTACTAATTCTCCATAACAGTTATCTACCATGATAATAACATCTTGATTAACTGTACGGATCTTATTAATAATTCTTTCAATTTTAGAAATAGAAAGTGATTTACGATGAGAATATCCTCTTGATCTTTGAATTTCTACCAACTTAACATTATCCTCTTTCAATCGATTGATAATACTTTCATCATCAAAATCATCATTAATCAATTCAATCTGTTCATACTTAACACCATTTGCTTTTAAAGAAAGACTAGAATTACCACTGATTCCAATCATTTCTTGTAGAGAATCATATGGAGCTCCAGTTAATGAAATCATCGTATCTCCATGTTTTAATAAAGCAGAAAGCGTTAAATAAATTGCATTTGTTCCACTCATAATTTGTGGTCGTACTAAAGCATCTTCACAACCAAGAACAGTAGCAAAAATCTTTTCTAATTTATTTCTTCCTTCATCATAATTTCCATATCCATTAATATCACTAAAATCAGAATAAGAAACTCTATTATCAATAAATGCAGATAATATACGGTTAGAATTCGCTAGACAAACCGCATCAATTTCCTTATAGATATCTTGTAAAACTGTATCAGATTCTTTAGCTAATTCTAGTAAATCAGGATTAATCTGTTCAAGTATCAATTATAAAACCTCCTATAAATAACACATTGACCATTATACACGAATATTATTAGTTTGTGTTGTTATCTATGAAAGTAAATAACATATTTTATGAAATATTGTCGATAGTCATAATAAACTTGATATGTTTTTATTTATTACTGATAAAAAATATTTGCTTATCTTGCTATAAATTAAAAGATTCTAGATATAAAAGGGCAAAAAAGTATATTACTATTAAAATGATAATATATAAATAGGAATCTTAATGCGCTAAAAATATTATTGAAAGCTTCTCAACTATAAATTTTATTGGAATTAAAAAATAGCGATAGTAAAACTAAAAACATATAATATCGATTTTACATAATTTGATGATATTGTATGTATAGCAAATAAGTGTTAAAATTTATCATAAACAGCGGTAATTTATTCATATAAATAAAATAATTTAATAAGTGGTGATTATGATGAATTTTGTAGAATGGTGCAATAACAATCAAGGGTTTGTAGGAGCAATATAATCATTTTTTACTATTATGACAAGTATTATTGCTTTATATATTTCAATAAGATTGGCATACATTCCATATAAAAAAGACTCGTTATAAATACTTATATTGACATAATAAACAATAAATATACATTAAGTTTAACCGTTGCTAATGCTGGGAATAGAATAATAGGACTAAATAGTATTGTAATTTACTATAAAAATACATATATCGGTTCTGTAGATAAACAAAGATTTATTGAACCCTAACATACATGCAAATTTTGTGTTGACTTAAAATTAGATATAAGAGATACAAAATTTGATAGAGATGAGCAAATTGAGATTAAAATTTTAGATACAGAAGGTAAGAAGTATACGTTTAAAACTAATTTAGCTAGTGGATAGTATTTAAGTAAGCATAAAAAAGGGTAATAGCTAAATACAAATTCTACCTATATAGTATGCTTTTGTTATATTTAATGTCTAGTGAAGTAAGCTTTTTATTTACTGCATTAGTCAAATGCTATTTTTTCGATATTTTTAAATATATTTATTGAAAATATATAAAAATTATATTGCATAATGGTTCATGCTAAAAAGAAAAATTTTTCATTCAAAAAATAATGGGGAGAGGATTTGATTAATGAATACAAAATACAATATGATAATTGTTAAAGGTGAGATAAAGACAAAAGAAATAGTTTCGTGTCGATATAATCGAAATACTAAAAAATGGGATATAGAATTTGATAACGGAAAGAAATATTCTTATAACTATTTAAATGTAGAAAAATTAAAAGAACCACAAACTTTAAATCCTAAGATGTATCGTATTAGTAGAGAAGGACGAGAATTATTTAATATAAAGGCTATTTATGTATTTACTGGTAAGCATGAGTCTTATTGGCATATTTGTTTTAATAATGGTAGTACAACAGATTATCCACAAAGTGGCTTAGATATAGTTGAATCTTGTTTTAATCATAAACAATCTGCAAATATATTCGAATATTTAAAACAAATTGCTGCTTTAAACGATATCAAAAATGAAGAGACTAATGAAAAATTATTATCAAAACGGTTTGAAAAAATATCATTTGTTAGTAAAAATATAGCATTGGCAAAATATCTAAACCCATCATTATTAAAAGCTAATGAGAGTAAAAACGAATATATACCTATTTTTCCATTTGGATGTAATAATAGTCAATATAAAGCAGTTAAAAATGCTATGGAAAATCAGATAAGTGTTATTCAAGGCCCTCCAGGAACTGGCAAAACACAGACAATATTAAATATTATTGCTAATATCTTGATGGAGGGAAAAACAGTTCAGATAGTGTCTAATAATAATTCAGCTACTGAAAATATATTTGATAAATTATCTTCGAATAAATATAATCTAGGATTTATTGTTGCAACATTAGGGAATTCTAAAAATAGGAAATTGTTTATTGAAAATCAAGAAATAAATTATCCTAATTTTTCAACATGGAGATTTAAAGAAAATCCGATTGAATTACAACACAAAATATCTATGCAATCAACGCAATTAAAAAGTATTTTTGATAAAAAAGAAAAATTAGCGACTTTAAAACAGGAACTGTCACAGTTGATTACAGAATTAAAATATTTTAATCAGTATGTTGATGAATCTAATGTCAGCATAGAAAATATAAAATTTAAGAAAAATATTTCTTCAAAAAAATGGATGGAATTGTGGCAAGAATGTCAAATGATTTCTGATGAAGATAAATCAATAGGAATCTTATTTAAAATAAAAAATTTTTTTAAATATGGTATGACGAATTGGAACTTTTACAAGCAAGATATGTCTAAAATAATTACAACATTTCAGGCAATGTTTTATTCTACAAAGCAAATAGAATTAACTACAGCAATTGAAGATCTTGAAACATATTTTAATACTGTTAATGAGGATTTATTAACGGATTTATGTAATGATTCAATGATTATTTTAAAGGATAAATTAGCAAGAAAATATGGTGCTAACCAAAAACGTAAAATATTTAATGAAAATGATTTGTGGAAAAATCCATTTAAAATTTTAGAAGAGTACCCAGTTATTTTGAGTACAACTTTTTCTTCAAAAAATTCTTTAAATTCCGATGTAGTATATGATTATTTGATTATGGATGAAGCATCACAAGTAGATATTGCAACCGGAGCATTAGCACTTTCTTGTGCAAAAAATGTTGTAATTGTAGGAGATACAAAGCAATTGCCAAATGTTGTTACTGATGAAATAAAAGAAATGACACAAATTATATTTGAAAATTTTAATATCAGTGAAGGATATAAATATACAAATAGCTTTTTACAATCAATTTTAGATGTTATGCCAAATGTTGCACAAACAATGTTAAGGGAACATTATAGATGTCACCCTAAGATAATTAATTTTTGTAATCAAAAATTTTATCATGGTGAGTTAATTATTATGACAACAGATAAAGGGGAAGATGATGTGTTGTCAGTAATTAAAACTGTAAAAGGAAATCATGAGCGAGATCATTATAGTCAACGTCAAATTGACATCATTAAAAATGAAATAATTCCAAAATATTCTTTAAATAATGATGAAACAGGAATTATAACACCGTATAAAAATCAAGTAAAAGCTCTAAATAAAGAAATCAGTGATATTGATGCAGCGACAGTACATAAATTTCAAGGTAAAGAAAAAGATAATATCATAATATCTACTGTAGATGATGTAATATCTGATTTTGCAGATGATTCATATTTAATCAATGTTGCTGTATCAAGAGCAAAAAAGAGATTAATCTTAGTTGTAACTGGAAACGAACAATCTAAAGAGCGGAATATAACTGATTTAGTGGAATATATACAATACAATAATTTTGAGGTTATTGACAGTAAAATTTATTCAATATTTGATTATCTTTATAAGCAATATACAGAAGAAAGAAAAACATATTTACAAAAACATAAAAAGATTTCAGAGTATGATTCAGAAAATCTAATGTATTCATTACTTGAAGAAATCCTAATTGATAATAAATATTCCAGTTTGGATGTAGTTTGCCATTTTCCACTAAATATGTTGATTAAAGATCCTAAATTGTTAGATGAAAAAGAGTGTCAGTATGCTATGAATCCAGCCACACATATTGATTTTTTAATATATAATACAGTTAGTAAAAAACCTGTATTAGCAATTGAAGTAGATGGATATGACTATCATAAAGAAAACACTGTACAAGCTTCACGTGATTTAATGAAAAATGATATTTTAAAATTATATGAAATACCATTATTAAGATTTAAGACAAATGGAAGTTGTGAAAAATCAAAAATTATTCAAGAGCTAGATAAATATATTGCATAAGTTAGTCATAAAAACATATCTTTATTCAATTAATAAATATTTTAAATAAAATCTTATAACTATATTTATGGCAAATTTAATAGCTAAAAAGGTATCTATAAATAAGCTTTAGATACCTTTTTTAGTACGAATTGATGGATTTTTTTGCATGAAAAATTCTTTTAGTTCATATTTTTTGGCAATATCTTTATTAAAAATAATATATTGTTTAGCTTTGGAAACAACTAAAACATAATTAGTAGTTTCTAGATATTGATTAAGGTGCTGGTAATTAATATCAACATGGGCATTAGTATTTGTATTTGTTATTGCTAAAAATTGATCATCAAATTTATATTTATAAATAATTTCATCACCAGTATTTGTTTCTTGGAATCGTTCATAGATAAGATGAGAATAATTTTTCTTTTGTTTATATAAAAAATATTGAAGTACAGCAATAGCAACTATAACTATCAAAAATAAAACAATATTTGTTGCAAGATTATTTTGTAAACAATTTATTAATACATAAATTAAGATAAAAATTGAACCACCATTAATAATATAAACATTTCTTTTAGGAAACATCGCTTCAGATATTTCATTAGAATCACTAATTTTAAATGTACATATAATCTCCATAAAATTCACTTCCTTTAAATTTAGTCAATTAAATAATTTAGATTTCAATTATCCTACTATCAACTTGCAACGCTAGTGAAATACTTTTAATAAATTCTTTTCGAACATCATCAATTAAATTCAAACACCATTTAATACCACAACCAAAACAAATTTGAGAACACATATCATAAAGTTCTTCAGGATTAGATTGATTATGAATTTGATTACTTTCCTGAGCCTTTTTTATTAAAATACAAACAACCGTTTTTACCATATCAATTTCATCAAAAGTTCCATGATTGTTTTTAAGATTTGTGATAAAAAGCTGAGCATATAAATCCTTAGTAAATACCTGCATTCGTTCAATAATTAGATCAAAGACATAGATGATTTGTTGCCAGTAATTATCAGCAGAAGTAATATTAACAATCAAATCATATAATTCATCATTAATTTGATCAAAAAAATAAGTTAATATATCTTCTTTTGATGAAATATAACGATAAAAAGTTGTTTTAGTTATATTACATTTGTCACATATATCATTAATAGTTACATTATCATATCCCTTTTCTTTAAATAAATTATATGAAATACTAATTATATTCTTTTTAACATCTTTGTACATATTATCACCATTTTTACTATAACAAATATTTAATGCAGATGCAAAAAAGATATTGATGAAAGCGCTTTATAGGTGTAAAATATTACTAGGGTAACATTTTATAATACCGTGTTGTAGGAGGAAGTTAAAATGAATTATGAAAAATTATTTACACCGATGAAAATAGGTAAGATGGAAGTAAAAAACCGTTTATCTTTTTCACCAATGGGGACAAACTCAGCATTTACTAATGGTCGAAAAGATGAACAAGAAATTGATTATTTCATTCGCCGTGCTAAAGGTGGCGTAGGGATGATTGTTAATGGTTGTCAAATGTTAAATGAAGCAATCGCCCAAGGGTCAATGGAAGGATATCTTGATAGTTATTCAGTTTTACCAGCACTTACTAGTATGGTTGATGGGGTTCATCGTTATGGTGCTAGAATTATTTGTCAAATTTCACCAGGTACAGGAAGAAATGCTTTCCCTGATACTAACGGAAATCCGCCAATGTCAGCTTCTGCTATTCCAAGTGCTTTTGATCCAAACGTTATTTGTCATGCTTTAACAAAAGATGAAATTAGTAATATTATGAAAATGACAGAATTTGCAGCTGGTGTTGCACGTGACGCTGGATATGATGGTATTGAAATTCATGCTCATGCAGGATATTTAATTGACCAGTTTATGTCTCCTTGCTGGAACAAAAGAACTGATGAATATGGAGGATCATTTGAAAATAGAGCTAGATTTCCACGAGAAATGGTTGCTGCTATTAGAAGAGCAGTTGGGCCTGATATGCCAATTATTTTCCGTATTTCATTAGATCATCGTTTTGAAGGCGGGCGTACTCTAGAAGAATCAATGAAATTATTAGAAGCTTTAGATGATGGAAACATTGATGCTTTTGATATTGATGCTGGAAGTTATGAAACATTAGATTATATTTTCCCACCAGCATATTTAGGAACAGCTTGTATGGATTATGTTTGTAAAGAAGCTAGAAAACATACTGATAAACCACTTTTAAATGCTGGAAATCATGATCCTGAATCAGCCCTTAGATTAATTGAATCTGGTGAAGCAGATTTTGCATCATTAGGTAGACCTTTGATTGCTGATCCTGATTTACCAAAAAAATTAATGAAGGGATTAAGAAAAGAAGTAAGACCATGTATTCGCTGTAATGAATTCTGTATTGGACGTATTTGGAATAATCATACTAAATTAGGATGTGCTGTTAATACTGAGGCAATGGAAGAAGTAAGATTCCATCTTGAAAAAACAGATGATCCTAAAAATGTTGTTATTGTTGGTGCAGGGCCTGCTGGTTTAGAAGCTGCTAGAGTTGCGGCTTTAGAAGGACATCATGTTTCAATTTATGATAAAGGTAGTCGTTTAGGTGGAACAATGAGAACAATTGCTACAGCTAAATTTAAAACAAAGATTAAAGAATTAGCAGATTATTTTGAATACCAGTTAGATAAATTAGGTGTTGACGTTCATTTAAATACTACTGTAACTGGTGAAGAAGAATTTTTAGAAAAAGCAGATGTAATCTTTGTAGGAACAGGAACCGTACCAGTAATTCCAAATATTCCAGGTATTGATAATAGTAAGGTTATTGATATTATGACAGCGCATAGTGATGAAAGCTTAATTAAAGGTGACGATATTGTTATTTGTGGTGGCGGACTTTCTGGATGTGACGTAGCATTAGAACTTGCAAGTGAAAAAGGAAAGAAAGTTACAATTATTGAAATGACTGAAGAATGCGCAAAAGATGCAATGTTTATTAATAAGATTACATTATTTAATCAATTAGCTAAAAATAATGTTACTTTAATGACAAATACTAAAGTTGTTTCAATTGATGAAGATGGTGTTCATGTTGAAACATCCAAAGGAGAAAAAATTGTTGAAGCAGATACAATTATTTCAGCCTTTGGTATGAAACCATTAACTGATATTGCTGATATAATTGACAGTAAATATCATAATAAAACTCGTAAAATTGGAGACTTATATAAAATTGGAAAAATCGGTAATGCTATTCGTGAAGGATATTATGCCGGTTCATCAATTGACTAGTTAAAAGGCTATGCTTTAAAACATAGCCTTTTAATATTTATAATTGTATAAATATATTGACTTAAGTTAGTTGAACATATGAAAGTATGTTAAAACCATGGAGTGGTAAGTAGTTATGCAAAAAAATCTTTTTGAGGAAAGCGATAGCTTGAATGAAGAATGAAAGTAGCGCCTTGAGATGCAAACAAATAGTAGAGACTTATAGTTGTACTAAAAATGTGCCTTTAATAATTTAGATGATGAATCATTAAAAATAAAGAATCCAATAAAAGCAAGAATCATTGTAATTGTTTCTAGAATAGTAAAAAATATTTTTTGTTATATTTACTCATACAATTGACTACCATATATTACTTATAACTAATATTGGAATGCCTGGATTGCTTATTAGTTTATCTTAATTATAAGTTTTAAAAACTTATAAATTTTAATGAAATTTGAATATTAAATAATCAATGATATTCAACAAAATCGCTTCATGTTATAATTAAGATAACAAGTAACAAGGAGGAAGGAAAATGAGATACAAAATATTAGGTGACTCGGATTGTCCATTAGTGCATATTGAATTAGGGATGAATGAAAAAGCTAAGATTGAAAGAGGCGCTATGGCTTATGTTTCTAATGTTGATTTAGAAGGGAAAATGAATAGTTCTAAAAAAGGCCTTGGTGGTGTTTTAGGAGCAATAGGCAGAAGTCTTACTAGTGGTGAAAGTATGTTTATGACACATGCAACAGGAAATAGTAATGATGCATATATCGGAATTGCACCTGCTATTCCAGGTAAGATTCATTGTTTACATGTAGAAGCAAATAAACAATATTGTTTAAATACTGGAGCTTTTTTAGCCAGTGATGAAAGTGTTGATTATATTATGAAATCACAAAATGTTGGAAAAGCATTGTTTGGGGGAACTGGTGGCTTCTTTATTATGCAAAGTCAAGGTGAAGGAGATCTTTTAGTAAGTGCTTTTGGAGATATTTTGCCACTAGAAGTGACTCCTGATTATCCTGTTACAATTGATAATGAACATGTTGTTGCCTGGGATGCTTCTTTAAATTATGATATTCATGTTGCTAGTGGGTTATTTGGTTTTACGACGGGTGAAGGTCTTGTTAATGAGTTTCATGGTAGTGGAACAGTTTTAATTCAAACTAGAAATGTTCATAATTTAGCGGATGCAATACGCCCATTTTTACCATCATCTAACTGATTAAGTAAAAAGATTTAATGAGATGAACCGTATTATATTAATAATGACGGTTCATTTTCATTAAAATTGGTAAAGAAAATAATTATTAATATTGTATATTAAAAATATAAATTTTATTTGTGTAAACTGATGATTGGGGTGTTTATAGTTTTTTAGTTAGTATCTTGATTTTAATAATAGGACTGCTATGTTAAAAAAATTATGATTTAGTATTTATAAAGATTACATTATTTTGCTAATGATTTTCTTAGATAAAAATAATAAAGAATATTTACATAAGATAAAAAATCATTATGATAAAATCGTTGAAGGTGAATTAGAATTAGTAAAAATATTTAATTAATTACACTTAACTTATTCAAAAATTAGAAGAAAATATATATGTAAAGATGTATGAATCGATTGAGCTCGTAGATATGGCAATAATAATTGCTGATTTAAGAAAAAACGAAAAACATATATTTTCGATTATGGTTAGGTAATAAAAATAGATTGTCAAAATTATTATCATCTGTTAATAAAAATGCTGTAGAAAATTTATTTACGCTAATACTTCAAGTAAATCAACTTTTTTAAAGACGTTTGGTGTTAATCTTATTATGGCTAAAGCATGTCATATATATTTTAGTGAATCGTTGTCAGTGAAACCATTAATACTAAATCATCAGTATTTATTACTGCTCACGATTTAGCTTTAGTCAATTTTTTAGATTATCTACAATATCTTTTTATGGATAAAGTAAAAAAGTTTTATTATGACCATAAAATAAAAAAGGATTTCCAAGATGGCAATGGTATTAAATTAATACATGACTAATTAAATGAGACAATATTAGTATAAAAGGATTTTCAAGGCAATTGATAATCAAAATTTTATTTAATAAAAATATTATTAAGAAAAGAGGAAAAAAATGAAATTTTTAAATTATGGTTCGTTAAATATTGATAAAATATATGAAGTTGAGCATTTTGTTCGGGCTAAAGAAACTTGTGCATCACTGAGTTACTATGAATTACCAGGTGGTAAAGGTTTAAATCAGTCAATTGCTTTAGCTCGTTTGAATATTCCGGTTTATCACGCTGGAAAGATTGGCAAAGATGGTTTATTTTTAAAAGACCTTTTAGAAAAACAAGGAGTTAATACTAAATATTTACAAATAAGTGATGAAGTTAGTGGTCACGCTATTATTCAAGTTGATCAGCAAGGTGAAAATTGTATTTTACTTTATGGTGGGGCTAATCAAACTATTACTAGTGATGAAATCAAAATGACTTTTAAGGATTTTTCTAAAGGAGATTGTCTATTTTTACAAAATGAAGTTAATCGTATTGATGAAATGATCAACTTAGCTAAAGAAAAAGAAATGCTTGTTGTTTTAAATCCTTCACCAGCAAATAATATCAAAGAAAAAATTTCTTTTGAACAGATTGATTATTTAATTTTAAATGAAGTTGAAGGACAAGTATTAACCAATCAAGAAAAGCCAGAAAAAATATTAGAGACATTAATTCAGGAATATCCGCATATAAAAATTATTTTAACTTTAGGAGGTCAGGGAGCTATTTATCAAGATTGTCAGCAAATCATTAGACAGTCTGCATATCCTTGTTCGTGTTTAGATACAACTGGTGCTGGGGATACTTTTACAGGCTTTTTCTTTAGTGTTTATTTTACTAGTAATGATATTAGCTATGCTTTAAAAAAAGCAGCTCAAGCTTCTAGTTTAGCAATTACTAGAAAAGGTGGTGCTAGTGCTATCCCAACGTGGCAAGAACTTGAAAAAAATAATTAGGAGGATTTTATGGAATTACAGCTAAATAAAGTGTATCGCCATTTTAAGGGCAAAAAATATCGCGTGTTATATTTAGCAACCCATAGTGAAACTTTAGAACAATTGGTAATTTATCAGGCGCTTTATGGCGATTATGAAATTTTTGCTCGACCATTAGAAATGTTTATCTCCAAAGTTGACAAAGAACGTTATCCTGATGCTAGTCAGGAATATCGTTTTGAATGTATTGAATAAGATGTTTTAAAAACTGTTTTTACTTCTTTAGGGCTACTTGGTATAATTATTAGTTCAGTTATTGGTTTTATTTTTAATTGTGTTGTAAGTTTTTTTATTACTCAATTATTTTTAGAATAGGTAAGATCTTTTGTAATGATGTTAGCTGGATTATTATCTAGAGTAGGATTAGGAAGGATTGTTTAGTTAAAATATGACAAAAATTAAATACAGACATTGTAGGTCGTATTTGTAGTGATAAAAGGTAATTTAATTACATTGATTATTTAGATATTGAAATTGATGATACTTATAAAACCACGAAAGTTTTTCGTGGTTTTAATATATTTAAGTAATGTAAAAGACTTTTGACAGACAAAAAAAGTACTTTAAGTTATACTTTTTATGAAAGGAGGGAGAAAATGCAATTAGGAAAACATATAAAACAATTGCGCCATGAAAAATCATTATCACAAGAAAAACTAGCTGAAATGGTTTATGTATCTAGACAAACTATTTCTAATTGGGAAAATGATAAAAGTTATCCTGATATTAATAGTCTGGTTTTATTAAGTCAGGTTTTAGATGTTACTATCGATCAATTAATAAAGGAAGATATTGAAATGATGGAAGAACAAATTAATCAAGATGATATTAGAAAATTTGGGTATCTGAGTAATATTTTTGCGGTAATGATGTTGATTACAATTATTACACCAATTCCATTAGTCCATTATTTATCATATCTTGGATTAGGAATTTGGTTACTAATTTTTGCAGCTACGTTCTATATATCGATATTAGCAGAAAAAGAGAAAAAAAGATTAAATATTCAAACATATAAAGA